>JAJZSA010000026.1 GCA_021822115.1 Pseudomonadota bacterium | reverse complement strand
TGCGCAAGCTGGCCGAGCGTAGCCAGGTGGCGGCGCAGGAGATCGGCGAAGTGGCGAAGAACAGCGTGAGCCTGGCCGAAAGCGCCGGCAAGCTGCTGGACGAGATGGTGCCGGCGATCAACAAGACCAGCGACCTGGTGCAGGAGATCACCGCCGCCTCCGAAGAGCAATCTTCCGGCGCTGCGCAGATCAACACTGCGATGAGCCAGTTGAACCAGATCACCCAGCAGAACGCCAGCGCGACGGAAGAACTGGCGGCCACGGCGGAAGAGATGAGTTCGCAGGCCGAGCAACTGCAGCAACTGATGAGCTTCTTCAAGATGAGTGGCGGCGCGGCCGTCAGGCAGGCAGGGTTCACCCCCGCGCCGAAAGAGACGGCCAAACCCGCAGCCAAACCGGCGAAGAAGCCGGCCATGGCATCCGCCGTGCATGACGAGGCGGAGTTCGTGAAGTTTTAAACCTGGCGTCATTCCGGCACTTCGACAGGCTCAGGATGAACTGACCTTCGGTCAGGCCGGAATGACGAATGGAGCGGAATGATGAACGACGCTACCGCGTGCGCAAACGGTGAGGCCGTTTGCACACCCTACGGGGCTTGTTGGATGAGCTGGATTCCCGCTGGCGCGGGAATGACGACTTCTTCAGCGGCAGGTGCCATATCCGACGGACATTGCACGCCAGGTCAATAATCGACCTGTCCTTCCGCGCAAGGTAGGGAAAACCCTACCCCGCCGGGCGTGTCTGACAATAATTCCAGAATTTCCTGATTTTTACTGAGGCCAATCTTTGCGATGCTTGAGGCTCGCGAGGAGAGGGCTGTTCGACTGGTGCGCAGAGACCGGCGGGCATCATCTTGGATGAAAGGAAGAGACGAGGATATGTTGGAAAATCTGAAGGTCAGCACGCGATTGACGGGCAGTTTCGCGCTCGTGATCACTATCTTTGTCGTGGTGCTGGGCGTCGTGGGCATCCATCTGTTCGAGATCCGGGACGGCACCGAGCAGGTACGTAACGAGACCTTGCCGTTCGTGGTGCGCGCCGATGCGATGGTTTTGAACGTCTCGCAGATGCAGCAGTTCTTTACCGATGCCTCGCTCACCCGCGAACGTGCCGCCATCGACGAGGCCAAGGCTGCTGCCGATCGTTTCTTCGACAATGCCGCCGCTTTCAATGCCATGTTCCAGCGCGAGAACGATGTCGAGTCCCTGCGCGGCATGGAAGACATGATGCAGCGCACGCGTAGCTTCTTCGATCTGGGTAAGGCGATGGCCGAAGCCTATGCGACGCAAGGCGATGCGGCGGGCGATCTGCTGATGCAAAAATTCGATAAGGAAAGCAGCGGACTGATGCAGGCGCTGGTCACTTTCCGCGAGGAACAGATCCAGGAAGGCAATACCATCGCAGGGACGGTAAGCGAGGCCGTATCGGATCTGTTGAAGGTGATGGGGGCCGGGGCAGCCATCGGACTTTTGCTCGCTGCGACCTTATCCATCATCATCACAACATCCATCAGGCGTCAGTTGGGCGGCGAGCCGGCCTATGTGGCGGAACTGCTGGGGCACATCGCCAACGGCGATCTGACGCAGCAAGTCGAGACGCGCGCCGGCGACCAGCGCAGCATGCTGGCCGCACTCAAGACCATGAATGCTCGTCTGGCGCAGATCATCGGTGAGGTGCGCGGCTCGGCGAACAGCCTGGCTTCCGCATCCGAAGAAGTCTCGGCCACGGCGCAAAGCTTGAGTCAGGGCAGCACGGAGCAGGCTGCGGCGGTCGAAGAGAGCACGGCCTCCGTGGAACAGATGGGCGCTTCGGTGAGCCAGAACAGCGAGAACGCCAAGATCACCGAAGGCATGGCGGCTCAGGCAGCCAAGCAGGCTACCGAAGGCGGCCAAGCCGTGGGCCAGACCGTGAGCGCGATGAAGACCATCGCCGACAAGATCGGCATCATCGACGACATCGCCTACCAGACCAACCTGCTGGCGTTGAACGCGGCCATCGAAGCGGCGCGTGCCGGTGAGCACGGCAAGGGCTTCGCTGTGGTGGCGGCCGAAGTGCGCAAGCTGGCCGAGCGCTCGCAGGTCGCCGCACAAGAGATCGGCGAAGTGGCGCAGGGCAGCGTGGAGCTGGCAGAGAAAGCCGGCAAGTTGTTGGATGACATCGTGCCCGCCATCAACAAGACCAGCGACCTGGTGCAAGAGATATCCGCCGCCAGCGAAGAACAGGCGACGGGGGTAGGCCAGATCAATGATGCGATGAATCAGCTGAATCAGGTAACGCAGCAGAATGCTTCCGCTTCGGAAGAGCTGGCGGCAACCTCGGAAGAGATGGCCTCGCAGGCCGAGCAACTGCAAAAGCTGATGGACTTTTTCAGGCTGGATGGTGGCAGTGCCAAGCAGGATCGATCCCTGCAGCCATCGGCACATAGAGCTTCCGCACTGGCCAAGCCTGCCGCCATGCCGCTGAAAAAGCCGGCCCCGGCGATGCGCGCGGTGGACGAAACCGAGTTCGTGAAGTTCTGAGGAGCGCGGCATGAATGCACTCGTCAAAGCGGAACAGAAACTGCCGATGGCGGCCGCGCAAGCGGCGCTGACCGGTGAGGAGCAGAACCAGTACCTCACCTTCATGCTGGGCGGCGAAGTGTTCGCCATCGGCATCCTGGCGATCAAAGAGATCATCGAATACGGTCAGTTGACCGAAGTGCCGCGCATGCCGGAATTCATCCGCGGGGTGATCAACCTGCGCGGAGCGGTGGTGCCGGTGATCGACCTGGGCGCGCGTTTCGGCAAGAAGGGCACCGACATCGGCCGCCGCACCTGCGTGGTGATCATCGAGATCGCGCACGAAGGCGAGCAGCAGGTGGTGGGGGTGATGGTGGACGCGGTGAACGAAGTGCTGGACATCGCGGCGACGGACATCGAACCGCCACCGTCGTTCGGCGCCAAGATCCGCGCCGACTTCATCCAGGGTATGGGCAAGGTGGACGGCAAGTTCGTCATCATCCTGAACGTGGCCCATGTGCTGTCGGTGGATGAGATGGCGGCGCTGGCCGGCACGGCCTCCTGAGCGTCAGACATCGATCGACAATAAAAAATCGGGGAACGAAATGAGCATACGCATGAAACTGATGCTGTTCGCGGTAGTGGCAGTGTCATTGTTGGTGGCTGCCGGGGGCTCCGGCTGGTATCTATTCCATCATTTCGAACAGGATATGGCCGGCGAGATCGACGGATTCGCCAAGGAATCGCGCGCATTGATCGCGGTGGAGAATGCGCATAACGCCTTCAAGACCCAGGTGCAGGAATGGAAGAACACCTTGTTGCGCGGTAACGATCCGGCCAGTTTCGAGAAATATTCAAAAGCGTTCAACAAGGAAGAGGCGCGTGTCCAGGTTTTGTTGAAAGAGGCGCGCGGCCTGATGGTCGAATTGAATGTGTCGACGGCGGAAGTCGATGAGCTGTTGCAACAGCATCTGGAATTGGGGCGTCGCTACCGTGACGCCTTGCAGTCTTACGATGTGGAGAAGAAGAGTTCCGGCCGCAAAGTGGATGCCTTGGTGAAAGGGATGGACCGGCCGGCCAGTGTCGGCATGCTGAAAGTGGTGGAACTGCTGGAGCAGGATATCCAGGCGCGGGTGGCGCGCAGTTCGGCGACTGCGATGGAAAGCTATATCGATGCGCGGAACCTGTTCCTGGTGCTGATCGCGTTCGGCATCCTGGTGTGTGCAGCACAGGCCGCGTTGTTGATCCGGTTGTTGCAACGCGGTTTCGCATCCGCCATGCGCGTGGCAGAACGCCTGGCGGCGGGCGATCTGACGATGCGCATCGAAGCAAAATCTGGCGACGAGATCGGACATCTGCTGCATTCCATGCAGGTGATGCTGGATTCGCTCAAGCATATCGTCTCGGAAGTGGGCGATGCGTCCTCGGTGCTGACATCGGCCTCGGAAGAGGTCAGCTCCACCGCGCATGCCATCAGCCAGACCTTGAACGAGCAATCCGACAGCGTGCGCGCGACCACGCAGAACGTGGAGCGCACGGCGACGGCTGTGTCGCAGAACAGCCAGAACGCCAAGATGACCGATGGCATCGCCAACGAAGCGGCGCGCGATGCCAATGCCGGTGGGGTGGCGGTGAAGGAGACCGTGTCGGCGATGAAGAGCATCGCCGACAAGATCGGCGTGGTGGATGACATCGCGTACCAGACCAATCTGCTGGCGTTGAATGCCGCCATCGAGGCGGCGCGTGCCGGTGAGCATGGCAAGGGCTTCGCCGTGGTGGCGGCGGAGGTGCGCAAGCTGGCCGAGCGTTCGCAAGTGGCGGCGCAAGAGATCGGCGCGCTGGCCGGCAGCAGCGTGGAAAAGGCGGAATTGGCCGGGCAGTTGCTGGAGAAGATGGTCCCCGGCATCAATCGCACCGCGCAACTGGTGCAGGAGATCGCTGCGGCTTCGCAGGAACAATCGGCCGGGGTCGCCCAGATCGATCAGGCCATGTCCGGTTTGACTCAGGCCACCGACGAGAACGCCTCGGCTTCCGAAGCCCTGGCCAGCACGGCCGAAGAGGTGAGCGCGCAAGCGGCGCGCTTGCAGCAATTGATGGGTTTCTTCCGCCTGCCCGGCAGGGCGGTCTGAGGGGAGCGCTATGCCTGATCTGGCTTGGTTGTTACTGCCTTTGCCCATCATCACGGTGACCGCCTACATGATGGATATCGATGAAGATGGCAGCGTGCGTAACGCGATCATGCGGGTGATCCGCTGGGATATGGCGTTCATGGCGGCCATCGCGCTGGAATACTACTTCTGGTTCGATTGATGGCGGGGATGGAGGAGGAGGGGATCCGTGTCAACTGGCGTGCTGCACTCGTGCCGCCCGCCGGCGCGCGCCCCATCCATGGCAGAGTGGCTTGGGTCGGCAAGCAGGAGGTGATGGTGAAGGCCGAGCATCACTTGCCGCCGGGACAGGTCTGCCATCTCGCGCTGATGTTGCCCAAACTGAAGATCGACGCCAGTAACCAGTTCATCGAAGGACAATGTGTCGTAACGAGTTCGGTTCTGTCCGGCCATCATTTCTTCATCAAGCTGCAATGGCAGAAGATCGCCGGGCAAGGGCATGCCTTGCTGGATGAACGGACTCATCATTACCGCCGTATGTGGCATTGCTAGGGATCGGGCACTCTCCAAGTGCTGCAACGCGCTGGTTTTGCGCTTGCTACCCCGCTTTATATTCTTTTCGCGCCCCGCATAGGGAAATCCCTACCCTCCTGTCTATTGCCCACAAAGAATCAGGATTTTCTGATGGCGAGCGGTGGCTAGGCCTGCCATGCTCGCAGCTAGCATGAACCGACATGATCAAGGTAGTTGTACGCATAACAAATACGGAGGAAAGCATGTTCTGCGGAAAGTGGAAGCATGAGAACGCGCTGCTGCAACAGGAGCGGGAGGCATTGCGGCAGCAACTGGCGCAGGCACAGGCCGAGGCCGAGCGTGCGCGTCGGGAAGGGGCTGAGTACAAACAGCAGGCCGAAGAGGCGTTGCTGGCTTGTGAGGTGGCGCGCGGCATCTATGACAACATGCAGGTGTTCGGCGCATCTTTCATCGCCTTGCAGCAATCGCAAGCGGCTTCGGCCAACGCCTTGCGCGAGGAAAAAGGTCATGCAGTGGAAGCGGCCAGTGTCTCCGGTCGTAACCGTGCGGCGGTGATGCAGATCGCGCACAGCCTGGAGGCGCTGTCGGGTGAGACGGTGCAGACTTCGCAAAACGTACAGCAGTTGGCGGGACGCGTGAAGCAGATCGACAGTATCGTGCAACTGATCAAGGAGATCGCCGAACAGACCAATCTGCTGGCCTTGAACGCTGCCATCGAGGCCGCACGCGCGGGCGAACAGGGACGCGGCTTCGCGGTGGTGGCCGACGAAGTGCGCAAACTGGCCGAACGCACCGGCAAGGCCACCAGCGAGATCTCTACCATCGTTGTCTCCATCGAACAGGAGACGACGGCCACGCAGTCGCAGATGCAAGACTGGGCAGGCCGTTCGCAGGCATTCAGTCAAGAGGTCGGGCTGGTGATGGAGAACATGAAGCACCTGCTCGATCTGTCGCAGACCATGGAAGGCACCATCTCTTCGGCGGCGCTACGCAGCTTCGTGGAGGTCGCCAAGATCGACCACATCCTCTACAAGTTCGAGATCTACAAGGTGTTCATGGGTATCTCGGAGCGCAATGCGGACAGTTTCTCCTCGCATACCGCCTGTCGCCTGGGCAAATGGTATTTCGAGGGGGAAGGTCAGGCCTGTTTCTCCAAACTGGATGGCTATGCCGCCGTGGCAGCGCCGCACGATAGTTTCCACCGCCATGGCAAGGAGGCCGTGGCGGCCTTCCATGCGGACGATTCGTTGCGCGGTCTGCGCTCGATCAGGCAGATGGAGGCCGACAGCATGGAAGTGCTGTCTGCGCTGGAGCGTATCGCCGTGGCGGGGGAAAAAGACAAGAGCCTGCTGTGCCATGCGCCGGGATGAGCGGGTGCGGATGCGTGATTCAAGACAACATCGCGACGCATTATGTTGTCCACAGTTTCGGTGGAAAAGGCTGTGGATGGTTTCAGAGTTTTCCTATATCGGCGAGTGTTTAGCGGGGTGCTGCAAGATTCGGCAGCATGCGCAAGCAATCCAGGCGTCTTACCTGCATGCCGCTCCTCCACAGCGGCTGACGCCTGATGGATGCACTGTATAGTCGTCACAGCGGCGAAAGGCGGAGTCCGATTCCTGGATGCCGGCTTTCGCCGGCATGACGGATCGAGAGTTGTGCACTAGGTCGTTCCATATAGTCCCCTGTGTCGTGTAGGGACTTCCCTACCTGCGGGGCAGGGACGACAGAAAAATCAAGATTTCCCGATAGTGCAAAGTTCGCATGCCTGCAATCCTTGATGGTGGGGCCATCAGGGAAAGGAAAAGTCATGGAACGTGCTATCTCGTCTTCGTCCATCGCGGACACCATCTCCAAATCCGGTGCTTTCGATTTCGATGCCTGGTCCAAGCTGGCCCAGCAGGATCCTGCTGCGTTCGAGCGGCAACGCCAGATCACCATAGACCTGCTGATCGAACGCATGGGAGGGCATAACGACGAGCGCGTCGCACAGTTGCGCCAGCGCATCGATCTGGAGCGCGAGCGTCGCGGTTCGCAGGAGGGATTGCTGTGGATGATGCAGGAGCTGAATAGCGCATTCACCCAGTTGAATGCCGAGGTGGCGGCACATCTTGCAAAGGTGCTTCCTGCCAAGTGAGGCGGGCTATCAGGATTTCCTGACGCCCCATCCTGAGGCCTACAAACAAATCAAGATTTGCTGATAGGCGCGGCCTGGTGGTTTTGCCATGCTGGGCGCGTGTAATTGTGACCTATGGTTATCGTGGGGCCGTATCGGCATGCCGATGGCCCTTGCTTGCAGATTAGAGGAATAAGAACGTGCAGGAAACGAACGTAAAACGCAAAGAAGCCGCCATGGTGGATGGACAACTGGATCGATATTGCCGCAATAATCGGCTGTCATTCCTGGCCTCCTTGCTGATATCAGCCGTGCTGCTGATCGCCATGTGGGGGCAGGTCGCGCATACGGCGCTGCTAGCCTGGCTAGGCGTCCTGTTGCTGACCCAAGCCGCACAATTCTGGTTTTCGAAACGTTATCTGCGTGCCGGTGTGCAAGCCGAGTGGGAGCAGCGTGGCTGGATGCCGGGTCTGATGGTGGCTGCCATCGCCACCGGCGCGGCATGGGGGGGCGCGTTCTTCATGCTCGGTCTGAGCGAAGGGCACCCGGTGGCGGTGTTGATGATCTTCGTCATCGCCGGCATCACGGCCTATGCTGGGGTCGCCAAGTCGGATGTGTTCCCGCTGGCGCTGGCCTTCGAGGCAGCTACGATCCTGCCGATGTGTCTGTGGCTGTTCATGCAGTCCGGTACGGTCGCCCACTATATGGGGTTGATCGGCTTGCTCTATCTGTTGCTGTTGAACTTCCTGTTGCGCCAGCTCAGCGGCATGGTGCGGCGCGTGCGCGATTTGAGCGAGGAGAACACCGACCTGAGCGCAGCCCTGCAGCGCGTGGAGATGCTGGAGTACGAAGGCGCCATGTTCCGCAGCATGTTCGAGATGATCAGCGACCCGGCGATCGCCGTGCACGATCCGCAGGACGACATGCGCATCGTATATGCGAACGCGGCGGCCTGCCGCCATTTCGGCGTGGATGCGGAGGCGGTGCTGACCTTGCGCCCCGGGGATTTCGATGTGCGCATCGATGACGAGAAACGCGCGTTGCTGCGCGAGCGTCTGGCCCAGCATGGGCGTTTCGCCTTCCAGTCGGTGCATCGCCGCGCGAATGGCGAGGAAGTGCCGGTCGAGGTGCTGATCAATATGTTCGAGCATGAAGGCACGACACTGGGGGTCACCTTCATACGCAATATCGCGTCCCGACTGGCTGCGGAGAAACGCATGCAGGAACTGGAGCTGGAAACGGTGCGCGAGCAGGAATTCCGTGCGCTCGCCGCCAACCTGCCGGTGGCGGTGATCCGCTACGACAACGACCAGCGGCGTGTCTACGTCAATCCGGCGGCGGAACGCATGCTGCATGGCGATGCGGCGACATTGCTGGGCGGCCAGCCGGGCGAAGGCGGGGTGCCAGCGACAGCAGAGATGATCGCCCATTACCGGAATGGCATGGCCGAAGTGCTGGCCGGCGGGGAGGCGCGCGAACTGGAGTTCGTGCTGGATGACTTGCCGCTGTCCGAGCAGGAATATTTCGCCGTGCGCTTTGCGCCGGAACGCGATGAACAAGGCGGCATCGTCGGCGTGCTGGCGATCTGGTTCGACATCACCGAGCGCAAGCGGCTGGAAGAGCAGATCAGGATGAAGGGGCACGCGCTCGACCACTCGAGCGACGCCATGTACCTCATCGGCTCGCAGGGGCGTTTCGTCTATGTCAACGAGCAGGCATGCCGCGCGCTGGGCTACAGCCGCGAGGAATTATTGACGATGGGCGTGGCCGACATCGATCCGGATTTCAAGGGCGAATTCCTGCATGAAAGAGCGGGCAAGTTGCAGGAAGAAGGCGGCTCCCTGGTTTTCGAGACCACGCACCAGCGGCGCGACGGCAGTCGCATCCCGGTCGAGATAAATCTCACCGAACTGAACTACAACGGCCAAATGCTGGGCATGACGCTGGTGCGCGACATCAGCGAGCGCAAGCGGTCCGAGCAGGCGTTGGCGGAGTCGGCCCAGATGTTGCGCGATGTGCTGCAAGGCATCCCCGACCCGGTATGGATGAAGGATGCCGAGGGCGCGTTCGTGGTGTGCAACCAAGGCGTGGCGCGGCTGTTCAACATGCCGGTGGACGAGATCATCGGCAAGGACGATTTCGATTTCTTCCCGCCCGAGCAGGCCGAGTTCTACCAGAACAAAGACCGCGCCGCATTGGAGGCCGGGCAGGTGCTGGTCAACGAAGAATGGTGGACCTTCGGCGACAACGGCGAGCAGGCGCTGATGGAAACCTGCAAGACGCCAGTCCGCAGCCCGGATGGCAAGCTGCTGGGCGTATTGGGCATCGCGCGCGATATCACCGAGCGCAAGCGTATGGCAGAGATACTGGATGAGCGTGAGCGTTCGTTGCAAGAAGCGCAGCGCATCGCCCATGTCGGCAGTTGGGAGCTGGATGTGGTGAACGGCAAGCTATCCTGGTCGGACGAGATATTCCGTATCTTCGAGATCGATCCGCAGCAGTTCGGCGCTTCTTACGAGGCTTTCCTTGAGGCCATCCACCCGGAGGACCGGGAGGCGGTCAATGCGGCCTACACAGCCTCGTTGGAGAGCCGCCAGCCTTACAGCATCGACCATCGCCTGTTGTTCGCGGACGGGCGCATCAAGCATGTCCGCGAATGTTGCGAGACGCAATTCGATGCAGCAGGCAAACCGTTGCGCTCATCGGGCACGGTGCAAGACATCACCGATCTCAAGCAGATGGAGATCGAACTGAAAAAACGCGAGCGCGCGTTCCGCAGCCTGGCCGGAAACATTCCGGACAACATCGCTCGCTTCGATACCGCAGGCCGCTACCTTTATGTCAATCCCACCCACGAGCGCTTGCTGGGCAAGACGCTGGAAGAACTCATCGGCCGCACCATTCCCGATTCGCACGTTCAGGTGAAGGCCGCAGTGGCGCAGGTCGTGGCCACGGGGCAGGCCATCCATGCCATCCGTCAGCTGGTCATGGTGAACGGCATCGAGGAACTGCATGATGTGAGCATCGTGCCCGAGCTGGACGAGGCCGGGAATGTCATCAGCGTGCTCGGTGTCGGCCGTGACATGACCGCGATCCACCGCTTGCAGGACAGGTTGAGCAACAGGGAGCAGGAATACCGCACCCTGGCCGAAAACCTGCCCGCCCCCATCATCCGTTACGACGCGCAAGGCCGCCGCCGCTATTTGAACCCGGCTGCGGAAATGATGATGCGCACCAAGGCCGATGCGGTACTGGGCCGTCCGCAGGATGACACCGCGCCCGCGTCGCCCGCGATGTTGCAACGCTATCGCGAGACTGTCGGCCAGGTGCTGGCGACGCGCGAGGTGCGCGACATCGAATTGGTGCTGGATGCCTTGCCGGAATCGCTGCGTGAACATTATGCGGTGCGTTTCGTGCCGGATGTCGGGGCGGACGGACAGCCCGGCGTGATGGCCATCGGCTTCGACATCACGGCACTCAAGAAACTGGAGGCAGATTTGGCCGTGCGCGAGGCCGAATTCCGTTCGCTGGCCGAGAACTCGCCCGACCCGATCTATCGCTACGACCGCGCCTGCCGCCGCATCTATGCCAACTCTGCCGTGGAGCGGCTGACCGGCATCCCGCGCGAAGCGATGCTGGGCAAGTCGCCTACCGAATTCGTGCCGGTGCCGTCGGTGGATGCGATCAAGGCACAAGCGGTCATCCAGTCGGTGCTGGACAGCGGGCAGCGCGCGGAGCTGGAATTGACGTTCACCGCCGCGAATGGGCAGGCAGTTTCCGTGCACAACGTGTTCGTGCCCGAGTTCGATGCCGAGGGCGCGGTGCAAAGCGTGTTGTGCCTGGGCCGCGATATCACCGAGCGCAAACGGTTTGAAGTGGCGCTGCAAGAACGAAGCAACTTGCTGCATTCAGTTCTGGAAAGCTCTCCGGAGGTGATCGTCTTTGCGCTTGATAGAAATTATCGCTACCTGTCATTCAACGGCAAACATCGGGCAACGATGGAGGCTATCTGGGGCAAGGACATCGCTGTCGGCACGAGCATGCTGGATGTGATCGGGAGCCACCCGGATCGTGAGGTCGCCAAGATCGCTTTTGACCGTAGCTTGGCCGGTGAAAGTTTTGTCGAGGAACAAGCCTTCGGTGACGACGCTCGCTCACGTGAATACTGGCAAACCTTCTATTCGCCGATCCGCTCGGATTCGGGGGACGTGGTCGGCCTGACGTGCTTCGTGATGAATATTTCGGAACGAAGGAGAATGGAGGATGCCTTGGCCGAGCGGCAGGCCTTCCTGGATTCCTTGTTCGAGGCGATCCCGGTGCCGGTGTTCTACAAGGATCGCGAAGGGCGTTATCAGGGTTTCAATCGTGCATACGAGACGGTCTTCGGTGCTGACCGAGCGCAGCTCATCGGCAAGAGCGTATTCGATACGCACCCGAAAGACCTTGCGGAAACCTATCACGCCAAGGATGCCGAGGTGTTCGAGCGCCGGGTGGAACTGCAACAGTATGAATACCAGATCAAGCATGCCGACGGCACGTTGCGCGAGGTGCTGTTCAGCAAAGCGGCCTTCGAGGATGCGCAGGGCGAGGTGAAGGGGCTGATCGGGGCGGTGATCGATATCACCGAGCGCAAGCAGAACGAGGCCGAGTTGCAGAACCGCTACGCGCAGATCATCCAGCTCAACGAGCGGCTGGAGCAGAACGCGCGCCATCTGGAAGAGCAGACGGTGGAGCTGGAGTATTCTCAGACGCAGCTCAAGGATGCGCTGGAATTCACCGAGGGCATCATCAATGCCATCCCGGACCTGCTATTCGAGGTGGATCGACAAGGCCGCTACCTGAATGTCTGGGCACAGAATCCGGAGTTGCTGGCCGCGCAAAAATCGGTATTGCTGAGTCGCACCATCAACGAAGTGCTTGCACCGGAAAGCGCGGCGATCTGCATGGCAGCCATACAAGAGGCCGAGGAGAGCGGGGCTTCGTTCGGCAAGGTGTTCCGCCTTGAATTGCCGGATGGCGAGCATTGGTTCGAGATTTCCGTGTCGTTGCAGGCGGGCAAGGCGACGCCGAGTGCCCGTTTCCTGATGTTGTCGCGCGATGTCACCGCACGCATTCAGGCCGAGGCCGAGTTGCAGAACCGCTACCAGCAGATCATCCAGCTCAACGAGCGGTTGGAACAGAACGCACGCGATCTGGAAGACCAGACGGTGGAGATGGAAGCTGCCCAGGAGCAACTCAAGGAATCGCTGGAATTCACTGAAGGGGTCATCAATGCCATCCCGGACATCCTGTTCGAAGTGGACCGGGATGGCACTTATCTCAATGTCTGGACACAGAATCCCGAAGTACTTGCAGACCAGAAGAAGTTCTTGGTTGGAAGAAAGGTCGACGAGATCCTGTCGCCGCAGGCAGCGGAAATTTCCTTGGCGGCGATCCGTGAGGCCTATGAACAGGGGTTCGCATACAGTCCACCCATCGCTATCGAGCAATTGAATGGCGAGACTCGTTGGTATGAGCATTCATTGGCACGCAAGCCTAGCAAGGGAAGGGATACGGTGATCGCACTTTCGCGCGATATCACCCCGCGTATGCAAACCGACATCGTGCTGGAAGAGATGCGCCAGCGGCTGCATTCGGTGGTGCAGACCATCCCGGACATGGTGTGGTTGAAGAATGCGGACGGGGTGTATCTGTCCTGCAACAGCGCGTTCGAGAGGTTCTTCGGGGCGAGCGAGGCCGAGATCGTGGGCAAGACCGACTACGACTTCGTGGACAAGGAATTGGCGGATTTCTTCCGCCAGAAGGATGGCGAGGCCATCGCGGCCGGATGCATGAGCATCAACGACGAGTGGGTGACGATGGCGGACAGCGGTGCGCGCATCCTGGTGGAGACGCGCAAGGTGCCGGTCTATGGTGCGGATGGGCAGGTGGTGGGCGTGCTCGGCGTGGGGCGCGACATCACCGAACGCAAGCGCATGGAAGAGGCATTGGTGCAGCGTGAACAGGAGTTCCGCACGCTGGTGGAGAACTCGACGGATACCGTGGCGCGCTATGACCGTGAGCTGCGCCGCGTGTATGCCAATCCGGCGTTCGGCGAGCTGGTCGCAGGCGGCGTGGCGGCATTGGTGGGCAAACGTCCGGCCGAGGTGCCCGGTGGTGAAGGGGCCATGGTTTACGAGGAGAAGCTGGGCGAGGTGCTGGACAGCGGCAAGTCGCTGGAATTCGAGATGAAGTGGCACAGCAAGGATGGCCGCGAGGTGTGCAGCCTGATCAATCTGACGCCGGAATTCGGCGCGGGGGGGCAGGTGGAGACGGTGCTGGCGGTGGGACGCGATATCAGCGAACTGCATGCCTTCCGCCAGAAGATCCACCAGATGGCGTTCTACGATCCGCTCACTGCCTTGCCCAACCGCGCGCTGTTCAACGACCGCCTGCGTCAGATGATCGCCGATGCTTCCTGGCACGGCCAGTTGGCCGGAGTGATGATGATCGACATGGACCGCTTCAAGGCGGTGAACGACACCATGGGGCATGCGGTGGGCGACGAACTGTTGCGCGAGACGGGAGCGCGCTTGAGCAGCTGCGTACGCGCCTACGACACCGTGGCGCGCTTGGGCGGCGATGAGTTTGCCGTGTTGTTGCCGGATGTGCGCAATGCCGACGACCTGGGTTCCATCGCGGACAAGATGCGCGCGATGTTCGACGAACCTTTCCTGCTGGAAGGCAAGGAGGTGTTCGTGTCGTGCAGTATCGGCATCGCTTTGTATCCGGACGATAGCATCGCACCGGACGATCTGGTGAAGTATGCCGACTCGGCCATGTATTTCGCCAAGCGCTCCGGGCGCAACAATTTCCGTTTCTATGCCAGCGAGCTGACCGAACATGCCAACGAACGCCTGACGCTGGAATCGGAATTGCGCCGTGCGCTGGAGCGCAAGGAACTGTCGCTGCACTTCCAGCCCAAGGTGCGTTTGGCGGACGGCGTGATGAACGGATCGGAAGCCTTGCTGCGCTGGCATCACCCACAGCACGGTTTCGTGCCGCCCGACAAGTTCATCCCCATCGCCGAGGATAGCGGCCTCATCATCGAGCTGGGGGTATGGGTGCTGCGCGAGGCATGCCGCATGGCGTGCGAGATGAACGGTGCGGAGCGTCCGCTGCACAAGGTAGCGATCAACCTGTCGGCACGCCAGTTCATGTCCAACGATCTGTTGCAGACGGTGACTGCGGTGCTGGAGGAGACCGGCTGCTATCCGGAGTGGATCGAGCTGGAGATCACCGAGAGCCTGTTGCTGGATGAGGAAGGCGAGGTGCTGGAGGTGCTCAATTCCTTCCGCGCATTGGGTATCACCATCGCCATCGACGATTTCGGCACCGGTTATTCCGCGCTCAGTTACCTGGCGCGCTTCCCCATCAATACGCTGAAGATCGACCGATCGTTCATCCGCAGCATCACCACGGACAACTATCGCGCCGAACTGGTGAAAGCCATCCTGTCCATCGCGCATTGCCTGGGCCAGCAGGTGGTAGCGGAAGGCGTGGAGACGGCGGAACAGGCGCTGTTCCTGCAAGCACATGGCTGCCAGGTGGCGCAAGGTTATCTGTACAGCAAGCCGGTACCGCGCACGCAGTTGCTGGCGCTACCGCCGTGTTTTGAGTTGGAGCAAGCATGATGCGGGCCTGTGGCATCGTCCTGGCTGTGATCGCCGCGCTCGGGCTGGCGCCAGATGCAGGAGCTGAAGAGACCCAACTCAAATTGCATGGCTATGCCACGCTGGGCGCGGTGTATCACGATACGCAGGGCGTGGTGTATCGCCGCGACATCTCGCAGTCGACCGCTGGGGCGCAAGCTGGGCAACTGGCATTCACGCCGGATTCCATGCTGGCGGTGCAGGCGGATTATCGCGATGGCGATGACTGGTTCGCTACCGCACAGGTGGTGAGCCGGCAGGATGCGGACAACACTTTCCGGCCGCAACTGGCGCTGGCCAATGTGGGATACCGTGCTGGCGCAACGCATCTGCATCTGGGACGCATGCTGCTGGACATGTATCTGGAAGGCGATGCGGCCGAGATCGGTTATGCGAACGACATGGTGCGGCAACCTAACGTCTATTTTCCGCGCTATATCGACGGTGTGGGCGGCGACTGGACGCAGCCACTGGGCCATGGCTTGTTGCGCTGGCACGGACAGGCGGGCTGGGTGACGGGTACGCTGGTGTCGAATGGCGCACCTTACGATACCAGTGGTTCCGCCACGCAGGACATCGGTGTGGATTATCTGCACGCGGACTGGACCGTGCGCCTGTCGGCCGGGCAATCCTTCCTCAAACGGCAGACGCCGGACCTGCAAGCGGGTGGGGCCTTCGATCAGGCGCTGTCTGCCGTGCCCAATCGTACGCAACTGCTCAACAAATTCAGCATGGCGGGCCGCCGCATCTCCAATCGGGTGTTCGCGCTGGGCTATGACGGGGCGGCCTGTCGTGCGCAGGCCGGCTATACGGTGTTCGTCTCGCCTTACACCCCGATGCAGAAATATGCCTATCTGCGCGGAGCGTGGCGCATGGGGGCGGTCACGCCTTATGCGGCTTACGTCAAGCGCTGGGCGGCGCGAGATTTTGTGGGCACCGGCATTCCGGATGGGCTGTCGTCGCAGACCGACCAGCTCAATGTGGCGATCTCGAACGGCGAGGCGGCACTGCTGTTCAACCAGTACGAAGTCGCCTTGGGGATGCGTTACGACTTCATGGCCGACTACGCGCTGAAACTGCAATGGGAGCATATCCGCTTCCAGGATTCGCAGACGCTGGTGGATGCGCATGCAGCGGCGACTTCCGCGCAGACGCGCGGTTTTCGCAACATGAACTTGTATTCGTTGACGCTGGATATGTTGTTTTGAAAGAAAGAGGGGGGGCATGACGATCCACAAGACAAGGAACCTGGCGCCGCCATGCTGCTGGCTGAGCCTGGCCATGCTGATGCTCGCCATGCCGGTGCGTGCCACCGAGTCCTCGCCGTGGCATGTGCATGGCTACGGTACGCTGGGCGCGTTGTATCACAATGTGCAGGGCGCGGAATACCGGCGCGACATCTCGCAGGCGATGGCGGGCGCGCAGGCCGGGCACCTGGGCTTCCGCCAGGATTCGATGCTGGCGGTGCAGGCCGACTATCGGGCGGGCGATGCATGGTCGGCCAGCGTGCAGGTGGTGAGCCGGCAGGATGCGGACAACGATTTCACGCCGCAATTCTCGATGGCACACCTGAAATACCACTCCGGTGCCTGCCTGTTGCGCGCAGGGCGACTCATCATCGAGACCTATCAGCAGGGCGATGCGGCGGAGGTCGGCTATGCCAACATGCTGGTACGCCAGCCGGTGATCTTCTATCCGCGTTATATGGATGGCATGGATGCGGAGCTGTCTTCCCCGTTGGGCGATGGCCTGCTGCGCGTCAAGGCATTGAGCGGCAGGACCGTGGGCAAGCTGGTGTCGGGTGGCGGCAACTATGACACCAGGGGCTCGCGTCTGAGCGGGGTCGGCGTGGAATATGGCACTGAGGCATTGAGCGTGCGCGGTGTGCTGGGGCGTCTCGACCTGCGCAACGAAGTGGATGATATGTTGCCCGGCGGGAGACTGACTGCGGCCTTGCCCAGCCTGCCCAATGGCGCGCAGTTGCAGGATGTGTTCACCATGCGGCGCACCCTGAACATCCGTTTGCTGGAATTTTCCTATGACCTGGACGGTTGGCAGGGGCATGCAGGCTATGCCATTACGCGCACCCAAGCCTGGCCGGATCAATATACCGTGTTTGCCAATACCGGCTACCGTCTGGGTGCTTTCACGCCGTATGCCGCCTATTCCATGCAGCGCATGGCGCGTGATTTCACTGGCAGCGGCATTCCGGATGGCTATTCGGCACAAAGCGATGCCTTGAACCAGTCTTTGTTGCAGGCGCAGGCTTGGCATTTCGTGAACCAGACCGATCTGGCATTGGGGCTGCGCTATGACTTCATGCGCAACCAGGCATTGAAAGTGCAGTGGGACCATTTCCATTATCAGGATCCGGAAAGCATCATCGACCGGAATTGGACGCGTGCTTCGCCGCAGGGGCGCGGGTTCAAAAGCATGAACCTGTATTCCGTCGTGTTCGATTTCATCTTTTGAGGGGGGGCCGAGATGAAACGAAAACTGTTCTGGCTGCTGTGGATGGGAAGTTTCCTGTGGCAAGGTGCGGCGCATGCCGATCTGGTGCTGATCGCGAGCGCAGATAGCGGTATCCCCTATCTGTCCCACGAGCAGGTGGTGAATATCTTTTTAGGGCGTTATCGCAAGTTGCCGGATGGTGCGACGGCAGCGCCCCTGGATGTCGCTGGCGATTCGCCGGAGCGTCGGGATTTCTACCAGCGCCTGCTGGGCAAGCCGCTGGCGGAGATCAATGCCTATTGGGCGCGTCTGGTGTTCTCCGGGCGTACGCTGCCGCCGGAGGATCTGCCTACGCAGCGCGCGGTGCTGGCCAGAGTGATACGCGATCCTGTGGCCATCGGTTATGTGGAGCGCGCCAATCTCAACGATCAGGTGAAGGTGGTCTATGAATTCGATCGTTAAGTCCATGGTGCGCTTGAGCACTGCGGGATGGCGGCATTTCGACCTGGCCTGCATGGATAAACGCAGTCTCGCGGCAGCCACCGCCTTGCGCGTGCTGGGGCTGGGGCTGGCGATCGCCTTGCTGTTCGCCTGGCTGGGCATGCGCATCATGCACAAGCAAGAGGAGGCGCGCATCGTCGAACATGTGTCCAGCCTGATCTCGACGGTGGAGCTGACCGTGCGCGTGGCTTGTTTCACCGGTGATGCCACGCTGGCGCGCGAGGTGAGCAATGGCCTGTTGTCGAATCGCAGCGTGGCATCGGTGCGTATCACTGCGGGGCGTGAAATGCTGGCCGATGTGGGTAAATTCGCCGCGCAGGATTTTCCCAAGGCCGGGCAGGTGATCCGGCGCGCGGTCTATTCCCCGTTCAACCCGGATGACCGCGTGGGCGAGGTGTCGGTATTGGTCGATGAGGACTATACGCAAGAACAGGCTTCCGCCTATGCCTGGCTGGTAGCACTGGTGACCATGCTGGAGATGCTGCTGGCTGCGGCTGCCGTGGCTTGGGTGGTGATGCATACCGTGGTGCGGCCGATCCGTGCTTTTTCGTCTTCACTGCGCGAGGTGCATGGAGGCACTGCGCAGCCGCAAGCGAATAGTAGCAACGAATTGCGTCATTTGATGGATGTATTCGGCCACTTGTTGCGGGAGCAGAAGTCCATGCTGGAACTGGAGCAGGGACTGCGTAGCGAGCTGACGCTGAAGGAAAAGCGCTTCCGTGACTTGGCCGAGAAATCGCCCAACCTGATCGTGCGTTATGACCGCGAGTTCAGGCGCACCTACTGCAATCCGGCCTATGGCGCGAAGTTGGGCATGGAGGCGCGACAGGCAGTTGGGATGCGGCCGGTGGATATGTGGCGCATCAGCAATATGTCGGCAGAAGAGTATCAATCCTTGCTGCAAGCGGTGATGCGACATGTACGCGAGGAGCATGTGCTGCTGGAATGGTTCGGCGCGGATGGACAGTATGTGGTCAACGATTTCCACCTGGTGCCGGAAACCGATGAGGCGGGCAAGGTCAGCGGCGTACTCGCCATCGGCCACGACATCAGTGCCTTGCAGTTACAGCAACGCTCCGACCATGACCGCTCGCGGGTGTTCGAGCAGATCGTGCAGGGCGGCGAGTTGCCGCTGGTGCTGGATCATGTGGTGGCGCATGTGGAGCGCGTAGTGCGCGGTTATCGCTGTGCGCTGTTCTTCGCCGACGGGATGTGTGGCCGTTTGCGTTTGGCCTCGGCGCCCTGGATGCCGCCGCTCTATCGTGCGGCGCTGGCCGATTTCTCGGTGCCGGGGACGGGCGAGGATACCGAGCGCTTCTGGCAGGTGTTCGGCGATCTGGCAGCGCGCTTCGGCATGATCTACAGCCGCAGCGAATGCATCCTCGACCAGAAGCGGGAGAAGGTCGGCGTGCTGGTGCTGTACCAGGAGCGCGCCGAACGGGTGGTGACGGTGAACGGCGATTTCCTGCGCCAGGCGTGCAGCCTGGCGGCCATCGCCATCGAGCGCAAGCGCAGCGAGGAATTGATCCACCACCAGGCCAGTTACGATGCGCTGACCGATCTGCCCAACCGGCGCATGTTCCTCGACCGATTGCAGGGCGAGATCGCGCGTGCCGAACGCACCGGCAGCCAGGTGGCGTTGCTGTTCATCGACCTGGATCGCTTCAAGGGGGTGAACGATACCTTGGGGCATGAGGTGGGCGACCGCCTGTTGGTGTCGGCGGCGGCACGCATCCGCCGCTGCGTGCGCGAGGCGGATCTGGTGGCACGCCTGGGCGGCGACGAATTCGTGGTGCTGGCTGCCGATGTGCATGATCTGGCCGGGCTGGGACGCCTGTCGGATGAGATCGTGGCCGCGCTGGAGGAGCCGTTCCAGATCGATCTGCATGTGGCCTATGTTTCGGCCAGCATCGGTATCGCGAGCTATCCTGCCGATGCATCATCACCGGATCGTCTGGTGAGTTGTGCCGATCAGGCGATGTATGCCGCCAAGGATGCCGGACGCAATGGCTTCCGTTTTTATTCCGCAGAGCTTTCCGAAAGCGCCAACCGTCGCCTGGAGACCGAGGTCGATCTGCGCCATGCCTTGCGCCACGGCGAGTTCGAACTGTATTACCAACCCAAGATGGTCTTGCACGATGGCCGGGTGCACGGGGCGGAGGCGTTGTTGCGCTGGAACCATCCGGCGCGTGGCATGGTGCCGCCGGATCGCTTCATTCCGGTAGCCGAGGATTGCGGGCTGATCATGGAACTGGGAACGTGGGTGTTGCGCGAAGCGTGCCGTACGGCGGTGCGCTGGAATGCCAGCCGGGATCTGGCTTGCCAGGTGGCGATCAACTTGTCGGCGCGCCAGTTCCAGTCCGGTCACCTGTTCGAGGAGGTGATGACGATCCTGCATGAAACGGAGTGTCGGCCGCAGTGGATCGAGCTGGAGATCACCGAGAGCCTGTTGCTGGAAGAGAGCGGCGATGTGTTGCATACCCTGCAACGCTTCCGCGAGCAGGGTATCAGCATCGCCATCGACGATTTCGGCACCGGCTATTCTGCGCTGAGCTATCTCGCGCGCTTCCCCATCAACACCCTGAAGATCGACCGCTCGTTCACCATGCATGTGACCGATGGCGGTTATCACAGCGAAGTGGTGAAGGCCATCTTGTCCATCGCGCAGAGCCTCGGGCAGCAGGTGGTGGCGGAGGGAGTGGAGACGGAATTGCAGGCTGATTTCTTGCGCGGGCTGGGTTGCGGCATCGCGCAGGGTTATTTGTACAGCAAGCCGGTGGCTCGCGCGGCTTTCGAGGCGCGTTATGTGACCGAGCTTGGTCTGGTGGATGAAGGAGATGTACTTTGAACCATGTAACGATCACCGATCAGGAGTTCCGCAAGTTCCAGGGCATGATCTATGAGCTGGCCGGCATCACCATGTCGCCGGCGAAGAAGTCGCTGGTGGCGGGGAGATTGGCAAAACGGGTGAAGCATTTCGAACTGGCCAGTTACGATGCTTATTACCAGCTGCTGATGCAGAAGGATGCGGGGGCCGAGCGGCAGATCGCGGTGGATCTGCTGACCACCAATGAGACGTATTTCTTCCGCGAGCCCAAACATTTCGATTTCATGCGCGACAAGGTGCTGTCGAAGCGTGTGCCGGGGCGACCGTTCCGTTTGTGGAGTGCGGCCAGCTCTTCCGGCGAGGAGCCGTATAGCCTGGCCATGTTGATGGCGGATGTGCTGGGGGAGGCGCCCTGGGAGATCGTGGCTTCGGACCTGAGCACGCGCGTGCTGGAACGTGCCCGTGGCGGGGTGTATCCGATGGAGCGCGCCGAGGATATCCCCAAGCATTATCTGTCGCGCTTCTGCTTGAAGGGTACCGGCGCCCAGGATGGGCGCTTCATGGTGGTGCGCGAACTGCGCAATCGGGTGCAGTTCCGCCAGGTGAACCTGAACGAGACCTTGCCCAAGCTGGGCGAGTTCGATGTGATCTTCCTGCGCAATGTGATGATCTATTTCGATCTGGAGACCAAGCGCCAAGTGGTGGCGCGCATGCTGCCGTTGCTGGCACCGGGCGGTCACCTGATCGTAGGACATTCGGAGAGCCTGAACGGCGTAACCAATGACTTGCAGGTAGTGGTACCCTCCGTCTACCGCAAACCATGACATGTACAAACCGCCGCATGTGATCGAGATATTCCTGAATCCGGGAGACTTGTATTTCGGAGATCGGGATACGCGCATGCGCACGGTACTCGGCTCTTGTGTCTCGCTTACCTTCTGGCATCCCAAGCTGCTGGTGGGGGGCATGTGCCATTACATGTTGCCGCAGCGGGCAAAGGCGCGGCCTGGCGATAAGGGCAAAACGCCGGATGGCCGGTATGCGGATGAGGCCATTGCGCTGATGATCCGCGAGGTGGATGCCTTGGATGTGCCGCACCGCGAGTTCGAAGTAAAGCTGTTTGGCGGCGGCAACATGTTCCCCGAGCGGGCACGGCAGATCGATCATGTAGGGCAGAAGAACGTGGAAGTGGCGCGCAGCCTGGTGCGCAAGCATGGCTTCAATTGCGTGGCCGAGCATCTGGGCGGCGACGGCCATCGGAATATCATCTTCGATGTGTGGAGCGGTGATGTCTGGGTCAGGCATACCGGCATTGGGCGTCAGGATAGCAATAACAATAAGTAGAACTGGAGAAAGTAGTGCGCAAGATACGCGTGATGGTGGTGGACGATTCGGCAGTGGTGCGACAGGTGCTGTCCGCGACCTTGGGGGAAGACCCGGAGATCGAAGTGATCGGTACCGCTTCCGATCCGGTGTTCGCACTGGAGAAGATGCAACGCGACTGGCCGGATGTGATCACGCTGGACGTGGAGATGCCGCGCATGGACGGCATCACCTTCCTCAAGAAACTGATGGCCGAGCGGCCGACGCCGGTGGTGATCTGTTCCACGCTGACCGGCAAGGGTACCGAGACCAGCATGCAGGCCTTGGCCGCCGGCGCGGTGAGCATCGTCACCAAGCCTACGGTGGGGTTGAAACAATATTTGCAGGATGCTTCGGACGACCTGATCCATGCGGTGAAGGCGGCCGCCAAGGCCAATATGCGGCGCATGACGCCGGTGCTGAACACGCCCAAACTGTCGGCGGATGCCATCCTGTCGGCGCCCACGCAGGCCATGGCGCAGACCACCGATATGGTGGTGGCGGTGGGCACTTCGACCGGCGGCACGCAGGCGCTGGAAGCGGTGCTCACGCGCTTGCCGCGCGTCTCGCCGGGCATCGTGATCGTGCAGCACATGCCGGAGAAATTCACCGAGGCCTTCGCCAACCGTCTGAACGGCATGTGCCAGATCGAGGTGCGCGAAGCGAAACATGGCGACCGCGTGATCCCGGGGCGGGCGCTGATCGCGCCGGGCGGTCGTCACATGCTGCTCAAGCGTAGCGGTGCGCAATATCACGTGGACATCATGGATGGTCCACCGGTGAGTCGGCATCGGCCGTCGGTCGACGTGCTGTTCCGTTCGGTGGCGAAATGCGCGGGCAAGAATGCGCTGGGCATCATCATGACCGGCATGGGCGACGACGGCGCGCGCGGCTTGAAGGAGATGCGCGAGGCCGGTGCCAAGACCTATGGGCAGAACGAGACGAGCTGCGTGGTGTACGGCATGCCCAAGGAAGCCATGCGCATGGGGTCAGTGGAGCGCGAGGTGCATCTGGACGACATCGCCGGGGTGATACTGACCGCGCTGCGTTGAGCAGCAAGCGGCTTTACAGCCGCTTGCTGACGCGCATGATGCCGGCGTCCTCGCTGCTGGGGCGGATGGTGAAGCCAAGACGGGTCATCAGTTTGAGCATGTTGTGGTTGTGGCTGAGCACTTCGCCTTCGATGCTGGCCAGACCGACCGAGCGCGCGGCCTCCATCAGCGACACCATCAATTTCTGTCCCAATCCCTTGCCGGTGACCTTGTCCGCTACGACCAGCGCGAATTCGCAGGTCTCGCCATCGGGGTTGATCGAATAGCGCGCCACGCCCAGTTCGGTCTCCGGTTCTTCATCGCTGGTGACGGCGACCAGTGCCATCTCGCGGCTGTAATCGAGCTGGGTGAGACGGGCCAGCATCTCTTCCGTCAGTTCCTGTACGCTGTTCATGAAGCGGAAATACTTGGCTTCTTCGGACAGGTCGTGCACGAAACGTTTGACCAGGTCGGCATCTTCCGGACGGATGGGGCGGATCACGACGTCGGTGCCATCCGCCATCTGCCATGGGCTGACCAGATGTGTGGGGTAGGGGTAGATCGCCATGTGGGCATATCGGTCGGCGCTGGGCTGGCGGTATTCCACCATCACCCGGGCATCGGCGGCGAGCGCACCATGCTCATCGAGGATCAGCGGGTTGATGTCCATCTCGCGCAGCAGCGGCAGTTCGCACACCATCTCGGAAACACGCAGCAGTACGTCTTCCAGCGCTTCGATATTGGCCGGTTGCAGGTTGCGGAAGTGGCCGAGCATCTTTGAGATACGCGTCTCGCCGATCAATTCGCGGACCAGGAAGCGGTTGAGCGGCGGCAAGGCCACGGCACGGTCGCCCATGATCTCCACCGTGGTACCGCCGGCGCCGAAGGTGATGACCGGGCCGAACACCGGATCGCTGGTGACGCCTATCATCAGTTCGCGGCCATTCGGTTTGACCACCATGGGTTCGATGGCGATGCCTTCCACCTTGGCATTGGGACGGTTCTGCTGCACGTTGTCGATGATGTGCTGATAGGCCGCGCGTACCTCATGCGCGTTGCGCAGATTGAGCATGACGCCGCCGGCATCGCTCTTGTGGGTGATGTCCGGCGAATTGACCTTCATTGCCACCGGGAAACCGAGTTGCTGTGCGATGAGCAGTGCCTCGGTGGGCGAGTGCGCCACCATGGTGCGTGCCACGGGGATGTGGAAGGCCGACAGCAGGGCCTTGGACTCCATCTCGTTGAGCACCTTGCGATGCTCTTGCATGGCACCTTCGATGATCAGCCGCGCGCTCTCCACATCCGGTTCGATGTGATGCGAGAACGGACCGGGCATCTGCATCAGCAGTCTCTGGTTGCGGTAATATGCGGACAGATGGGAGAACACCTCTACCGCAGGCTCCGGCGTGCGGAAGTGCGGACGATGGGCCTTGGTGAAGGCGCGGCGTGATTCTTCCACCTGCACTTCGCCCATCCAGCAGGTGAGTAGCGGTTTGCTGTGGCTATCGGCCAGTTCGATCAGGGCTTGGGCCGATCCCAGCGGTTTGGTCATCGCCTGCGGCGTGAGGATGGCCAGCACGCCGTCCACGTTGTCGTCTTCCAGACAAGCTTTTACCGCATGCTGGTAGCGGTCGGACTGGGCATCACCGATGATGTCCACCGGATTGCCGTGCGACCAGTTCTCCGGCAGATGCTGGTTGAGGTATTCCACCGTGGCATCGGACAGCGTGGCGATGGCCAGGCCGAGGTCGACCGCACGGTCGGTCGCCATCACGCCGGGGCCGCCGCCGTTAGTGACGATGGCGAGCCGGTTGCCGACCGGACGGAAACCGCAGGACAGGGCACGGGCTGCGGTGAACAATTGGGTGACCGTCTGCACGCGAACCGCACCGGAGCGGCTGATGGCGGCGTCGAACACATCGTCCGCACCGACCAGCGAGGCGGTATGCGACATGGCCGCCTTGGAGCCGGCGGCATGGCGGCCGACCTTGACCAGGATCACCGGTTTGATACGGGCCGCCGCGCGCAGTGCGCTCATGAAGCTGCGCGCATTGCGGATGCCTTCGATGTACATCAGGATGCTGTGGGTATTGGGATCGGAGACCAGGAAGTCGAGGATCTCGCCGAAATCCACGTCGGTCGAGGAGCCCATGGAGACCACGCTGGAAAAGCCGACATCGTTGCGTTCGGCCCAATCCAGGATGGCAGTGCACAATGCGCCGGATTGCGAGATGAAGGCGATGTTGCCGACATTGGCCACGCCTTTGTTGAAGGTGGCGTTGAGGCCGATGGCGGGACGCATCACCCCCAGGCAATTCGGTCCGATCAGACGGATGTCGTAGCGGCGTGCATTATCCAGCAACTGGCGTTCCAATGCCGCGCCCTTGGACCCGGTCTCACCGAAGCCCGCCGTGATGATGACCGCAGCCTTGACGCCATGCAGGCCGCATTCTTCGATGATGCCGGGCACGGTCTGCGGCGGCGTGGCGATGACCACCATCTCCACCGGTTTGCCGATATCGGCAACCGAAGCATAGGCGCGCTGGCCCTGGATCTCGGCGCTCTTGGGATTGACCGGGTAAAGAGCGCCTTTGTAGCCGGCTTGCAACAGGTTCTGGAACACGATCTGGCCGATGGCGTCAGGTCGTTCGCTGGCACCGATGACGGCGACGGAGGCGGGGGCGAACAGGGCGTTCAGATAATGCTGGCTCATAACATCAATGACCCTAAGGTTGGTAGTGCGAGCGGCCGCCGTTATCATAGCACCGCCCCCTTACGCAGGAGTGACCGTGCAGACCGCTTATATCAGTCATCCGCTTTGCCTGAAACATGACATGGGTGCGCATCATCCGGAATGTCCGGCGCGCCTGCATGCCATTGAGGATCAGTTGATCGCTTCCGGTTTGTTCGGTTACCTGCAGCAGCACGATGCCCCCGAAGCGACGCGCGAACAACTGGCGCGGGTGCATGATCCGGCCTATCTCGATGCCATCGCGGCCAAGGCCCCCTCCAACGGCATGGTGGCGCTGGACGGTGACACCTTCATGAATCCATACACCTATCCTGCGGCCATGCGTGCCGCCGGGGCGGTGGTGCTGGCCGTGGACTTGGTCATGCAGCGGCAGGTCGAGAATGCGTTCTGCAATGTGCGGCCGCCGGGGCATCATGCCGAACGGGCGCAGGCGATGGGGTTCTGCATCTTCAACAATGTCGCGGTCGGGGCGGCGCATGCGTTGGCGGCACACGGCCTGACGCGCGTCGCCATCGTGGATTTCGATGTGCATCACGGCAACGGCACCGAGGATATCTTCCGCGATGAGCCGCGGGTGATGCTGTGCTCCACATTCCAGCATCCTTTCTATCCTTATAGCGGAGCCGATACCCTGAGTTCGCATATCGTCAACGTGCCGCTGGCGGCAGGTTCGGGGGGCGTGGAGTTCCGCCAGGCGGTAAGCGAGATCTGGCTGCCGGCGCTTGATACGTTCGCGCCTGAGTTGATCCTGGTTTCGGCGGGTTTCGATGCGCACCGCGAGGACGACATGGCGTCATTGAAGCTGGTCGAGGCGGACTATGCCTGGGTGACCGAGCAGGTCAAGCAACTGGCGGCTCGACATGCGCAGGGGCGTATCGTCTCGGTGCTGGAGGGCGGCTATGAGTTGCATGCCTTGGGACGCAGTGCGATGGCGCACATCAAGGCATTGAGCGGATTGTAAAAAACAAAAGACCGGCGCCAGGCCGGTCTTTGAGGACGAAAGCAGTCTGGCCTTATTTGGCGACCTGCTTCTCGCGGATTTCGTCCAGGGTCTTGCAATCGATGCACAGCGTAGCGGTCGGGCGCGCTTCCAGGCGGTTCAGGCCGATCTCGATACCGCAGTTGTCGCAATAGCCGTAGTCGCCGGCCTCGATGCGGGCCAGCATCTTGTCGATGTTCTTGATCAGCTTGCGTTCGCGGTCACGGTTGCGCAGTTCCAGGCTCATGTCCGACTCCTGAGTGGCGCGGTCGTTGGGGTCGGCGAACACGGTGGCTTCGTCCTGCATGGTGTGGACGGTGCGATCGATGTCTTGGCTGAGCTCTTGCTTCAGGCCTGTCAGCACCTCGCGGAAGTGTGCGAGCTGCTTGTCGTTCATGTAGGCCTCGCCCTTCTTGGGTTTGTAGGGGGCGATATTCTTATTCGCTTGCACTGGCATCGGGGTATCTCCAAGTTGAGCTGAATTTTCCAAGCGCGCTTTAATATCAGAAAGCCTCGGCAGGCGCAACGATTAATTCCAGTGATACGTTTTAAATCACTTTAACGCCTTGTTTTTCAAGCATCCCGATCAAAACAATCAGCGGCAGGCCGATCAGCGCATTGGGGTCGTTCCCCTCCATGCGCTGGATCAATGCGATACCCAGCCCCTCAGATTTTGCGCTGCCGGCGCAATGGTAGGGTTGTTCCTTGTGCAAATAGTCCTCAATCTGCTGGTCGCTAAGCTGGCGGAAGGTCACTTTGGTCTCCACCACTTCGGTCTGCATCTCATCACTACGGGCATTGAGCAAGCTGAGTGCCGTGAAGAAGCGCACGGTGTTGCCGCGCATGGCACGCAACTGGCGCACTGCATTGTCATGTGTCAGCGGCTTGCCCAGTTGTTCGCCGTGCAGCAAGGCGACTTGGTCGGAGCCGATGATCAAGGCGTCGGGATGGCGAGTCGCCACCGCACGCGCCTTGAGTTGGGCCAACCGCCAAGAGGTCTGGCGTGCATCTTCTCCGACGAGCGGGGTCTCGTCCACATTCGGTGCATCGGTGATGAAGGGGAGTTGCAGGATGGACAATAGCTGACTTCTATATATAGAGGTCGATGCCAGGACAAGAGTCTGGGAATTCAAGATGTTCCTTGCGCGGTGTCTTTGACAGGGAAGGGGGGAATATATATCATGCGCGCCTCATGTTTGCACGGCCTTTGATCGATAGCATCGAATTCGCCCGTTCCGGCAGGGTTTTGAGCGGGGATGTGGCGGTCGAAGCATTGCCCAGACTGACTGATCATCTGTTCAGTCCGGAGGGGACGATACATTATGTCGTGCGCGGTATGCAGGCGGATGACCGGTCGTATCTGTTGCTGGAATTGAACGGATCGTGTCATTTGCGTTGTCAGCGCTGTCTGGATGACCTGCCTTATTCGGTCGAGTCGTCATCGCGGTTGCAACTGCTGGAAGGTGAAGACCTGATGCAGGAAGATACGGATGACGAGCAGGATGGGATAGAGGCGAGCCGGAATCTGGATGTGCTCGATCTGGTTGAGGATGAATTGCTGCTCTCGTTGCCTTTTGCCCCCAGACATGACGATGGCGTCTGTGAACTGGCGATTG
>JAJZSA010000025.1 GCA_021822115.1 Pseudomonadota bacterium | reverse complement strand
GATCTTAGCTGGTCAGGAAGTCGGAGACGAAATATTTGATGCGTTCCTTGCCGCCGGTCACCTTGAGCAGCTTGTCATACAGCGGGACGTCCCAATGCCAGTCCAGGCCGTTCTCCGCGAACGCCTTGTTGAACGATTTGCGGTGGCCGTCCTCGGTATCGGCCAGCGTGCCATCGACGTCGAAAATGATCGCCTTGATCGTCATTGCATCCTCCTTGCTTCTGATTGTTTATTGTTAGCGCATGCCGGGCATCTTGCCGGCCATGCCTTTCATCATCTTGGCCATCATGCCTTTGTTGCTGAACATCTTCATCATCTTCTGCGACTGTTCGAACTGGTTCAGCAGTTGGTTCACGTGCATCACCTGCACGCCGGCGCCGGCGGCGATGCGCTTCTTGCGCGAGGCCTTGATCTGCTCCGGGTGGGCGCGCTCCCACGGGGTCATGGAATTGATGATGCCTTCGGTGCGGTTGATCTGGCGCTCGTCCACCTTGGCGCCGGCCGCAGCTTGTGCCAGTTGTGCCGGCAGCTTGTCCATCAGCGCGGAGAGGCCGCCCATCTTCTTCATCTGCACGATCTGCATCTTGAAGTCGTTCAGGTCGAAGCCCTTGCCGCTCTGCACTTTCTTCGCCAATTTCTCGGCTTCGGCCATGTCCACATTGCGTTGCGCTTCCTCGATCAGCGACAGCACATCGCCCATGCCGAGGATGCGTTGTGCCATGCGTTGCGGATGGAAAGCTTCGAGGCCGTTGGGTTTTTCGCTGACGCCGACGAACTTGATCGGCTTGCCGGTCACCTGGCGCACCGACAGTGCGGCGCCGCCGCGCGCATCGCCGTCCAGCTTGGTCAGGATGACGCCGGTCAGCGGCAGTGCCTCGCCGAACGCTTTGGCGGTGTTGACCGCGTCCTGGCCGGTCATCGCGTCGACCACGAACAGGGTCTCGATCGGCTTCAGTGCGGCATGCAGTTCCTTGATCTCGCCCATCATGGCTTCGTCCACGGCCAGACGGCCGGCGGTGTCGACGATCAGGATGTCGTGGTGATGTTTCTTCGCCCAGTCATGGGCGGCCAGGGCGATGTCGCGCGGTTTCTGTGAGACGTCGGAGGGGAAGAAATCCACTTCCAACTGTTGTGCCAGCGTGCGCAGTTGTTCGATGGCTGCGGGGCGGTAGACGTCGCAGCTCACCAGCAGTACTTTTTTCTTGTTCTGTTCCGTCAGCAGCTTGGCCAATTTGCCGCTGCTGGTGGTCTTACCGGCACCTTGCAAGCCAGCCATCAGGATCACGGCGGGCGGGACGGTGGCGAGGTCGATGCCGACGTTGGCTTCGCCCATCAGCCTGGTGAGTTCGCGATCCACCACGCCGACCAGTGCCTGGCCAGGGGTGAGGCTGCCGATCACTTCCTGGCCGAGCGCGGCTTCCTTCACCTTGGCGATGAATTCCTTGACCACCGGCAGGGCGACGTCGGCTTCGAGCAGGGCGAGGCGCACTTCGCGCAGCGCGTCCTGGATGTTGCTCTCGGTCAGGCGCGCTTGGCCGCGCAGATTCTTGATGATGCCGGAGAAGCGTTGGGTGAGATTGTCGAGCATGATGCCTGAGTGACTTGGTGTAGAATCCCCGCAGTCTAAAACATCCTTGCCTGCCATGTCGAACACGGCTATCTCCCTGCTGACCTTCCTGTTTTATATCGCCCTGTCCGCATTGTTCTGGCGCGCACAGGCGGCAGGAACTGCCGAGCAGCAGAATCGTGGTCTGCTCGGCTTGCTGGTGGTGGCGCCCTTGCTGCTGCATGGCTGGCTACTGTCCCAGGGCTTGTTCGCCTGGGGAGCGCTGAACCTCGGCTTTACCTATGCCATCTCGTTGATCCTGTGGCTGACCGTGCTGGTGTATTGGTTGGCGCGCCTGTTCTATCCGTTGTCCGGTCTGCTGGTGCTGGTGTTGCCGCTGGCAGCCGTGGCGGCGGTGTTGCCGCAACTGTTCCCGGTCGGGCATATCCTGGCGCGTCCGCCTTCCGGCTTGTTCGATACCCACGTGTTCATGGCCATGCTGGCTTACAGCCTGTTCACCATCGCGGCCTTGCACGCCGGCTTGATCGCCTTGGTGGAGAAGCGCTTGCACCATGCCCGGCTGCCGCAGGTGCTGAAGAGCCTGCCACCGCTGATGACCATGGAGTCGTTGCTGTTCCGCGTCATCGGCATCGGCTTCGTGATCCTCACGGTCACCCTGTTGTCCGGCATCCTGTTCTCGGAGCAGGTGTTCGGCCAGCCGTTCCAGTTCAACCACAAGGTCCTGCTCGGTTTCGTCTCGTGGGGGGTGTTCGGTGGCTTGCTGGTGGGGCATCATCATTACGGCTGGCGCGGCCATACCGCCGTGCGCTGGACCTTGAGCGGCTTCGCCTTCCTGTTGTTGGCTTATCTGGGTAGCCAATTCGTCCTGCAGGTCATCCTGCAACGCTGATTTCCCCTGAAAAATTACCACCTTGCCAGGCTCCGGTAAGGTGTCGTAGAATTCGCGCCCTTTGGCACGGGCCAAACAATCTTTTTATATCGGAAAACATTATGGTAGTCATTCGTCTTGCTCGCGGCGGTTCCAAGAGCCGTCCGTTCTACAACGTGGTCGTGGCCGATTCGCGCAACCGTCGCGATGGCCGTTTCATCGAGCGCGTCGGTTTCTACAACCCGGTCGCCGTTGAAGGCGCCGAAGGCCTGCGCATCCAGCTGGATCGCATCGCTCATTGGCAGGATCGTGGCGCTCAACTGAGCGAGACCGTCAGTCGCCTGGTTAAGAAGGCCGGTGCAGCAGCACAAGCCTGATGTGAGCAGCCCCATGGTGGTCATGGGGAAGATCGTTGCGGCGCAGGGCATCCTGGGATGGGTGAAGGTGCAGACCTACACCGAATATCTGGATAGTCTGTTCGACTACGATACCTGGCACATCGGAAACGACTCAGCCTGGCAACCGGTGGAAGTGCTGGATGCCAAGGTGCATGGCAAGGTACTCATCGCCAAACTGCAAGGGATCGATGACCGCACGGCGGCAGAGAGACTGAAGGGCAAGCTGATCGCGATACCGCGCGCGGAGCTGCCCGAGCAGGAGGAGGACGAGTATTACTGGGCCGATCTGATCGGTATGTCCGTGCGGAACCTGCAGGGCGAGGAGCTCGGCGTCGTGGATAACCTGATGGAGACCGGCGCCAATGATGTGTTGATGGTCAATGGGGAACATGGCGAACTGCTGATCCCCTTCATCGACAACGTGGTGCAGAAGGTCGACCGCGATGCGCGCCGGATCCATGTGGACTGGCAGGCGGACTACCTCAAATGAGGTTCGATGTCGTCACGCTGTTCCCCGAGATGTTCGATGCGCTCACCCGATATGGTGTGACGCGACGCGCAGTGGAGCAGGGGCGGTTCGAGTTGCAGACGTGGAACCCGCGTGATTTCACGACCGACAACTACCGCACCATCGATGACCGTCCGTATGGCGGTGGTCCCGGGATGGTGATGTTGGCCGAACCGCTGGAGAAAGCGATAAGCGCAGCCAAGGCGGCGCAAGCCGCCAGTGGCAAGGCGAAGAGCAAGGTGATCCACCTTTCGCCGCAGGGCAGGACGCTCACCCATGAAGTGGTGATGGAACTGCTGGCGAGCGATGAAGGGGTGATCCTGTTGGCGAGCCGTTACGAGGGCGTGGATGAGCGCCTGTTGCGGCGCCAGGTGGATGAAGAGCTTTCCATCGGCGACTATGTGTTGTCCGGTGGCGAGTTGGCAGCGATGGTGGTGATGGATGGCGTGGTGCGTCAGATCCCCGGGGTGCTGGGGGACGATGCGTCGGCGCAGCAGGATTCCTTCGTGCAAGGCCTGCTGGATTGTCCGCACTATACGCGGCCTGAGGTTTATCAAGGCGAGGCGGTCCCGCAGGTGTTGTTGTCGGGTAACCATGCCGAGATAGAGAAGTGGCGATTGAAACAGGCATTGGGCAGGACCGCCGAACGTCGCCCGGATTTGCTGGCAGAACGCCAGTTGACTAAACAGGAGGCTCGGCTGCTGGCTGAGTATCAGCAGGAACAAGCCTCCGCACAAGAAAAGGAAACGAAATGAATCTGATCGCACAACTGGAACAAGAAGAGATCGCCCGCCTGGGCAAGAACATCCCCGATTTCGCACCCGGCGACACCCTGGTGGTCGGCGTGAACGTGATCGAAGGCGAGCGCAAGCGCGTGCAGCTGTTCGAAGGCGTCGTCATCGCCAAGCGCAACCGCGGCCTGAACTCCAGCTTCATCGTGCGCAAGGTGTCTTCCGGCGAAGGCGTGGAACGTACCTTCCAGACCTATTCGCCGCTGATCGCCAGCATCGAAGTCAAGCGTCGCGGTGATGTGCGTCGCGCCAAGCTGTACTACCTGCGCGAGCGTTCCGGCAAGTCCGCCCGTATCAAGGAAAAGCTGTCTGCCCGCAAGGACAGCGCAGAATCCTGATCGACGGATCACGCTGCCTCTGCAACGGGAGCTTCGGCTCCCGTTTCATTTTCAGTCCTTGCATTACGACCACCCCCCGCGCCTGCATGCACCGCTACCGAAGCATGGACTTGCGTTTCGGATATGATGCGCGCATGGAATTCCAGGCAGTCATCCCCGCACCTTTCGGCAAGCTCGGCATCCGTTGTTCAGACACGGATCTGCTGGGTATCGACTTCCTGCCGGCCGCACACCGCGTGCAGGCGGCGACAGGCGGCCTGGCGCAAGAGGCCTGCCGCCAATTACAGGCCTATCTGCAAGACCCCGGTTTCGTCATCGACCTGCCATTCGAGTTGAGCGGCACCCACCATCAATGCGACGTGTGGCTGGCGATGCTGGAGATCCCGGTCGGCGAGACGCGCAGCTACGGCGATCTGGCTGTCGCGCTGGGTTCCAGTGCGCGTGCCGTCGGGCAAGCCTGCGGCAACAATCCCTTGCCAGTCGTCATCCCCTGCCATCGCGTGGTGGGCAAACATGGGCTGGGCGGTTTCATGCATCGTGCGGATGACGATGCGATGGCGATCAAGCGTTGGTTGCTGGCGCATGAGCGACGCTGAACTGCTGGATGAGTTCGGGGACGCGCTGTGGCTGGAAGATGGACTGGCGCGCAACACCCTCGAAAGCTATCGCCGCGACCTGGACAAGTTCGCGGCCTGGTTGCGCGCGCATCGCGATTGCGGGCTGCTGGCCGCTACGGCGGCCGATATCCAAGGTTTCCTGGCGCATCTGGTGGGACAGGAGAAGGCGCGCCCGACCTCTACTTCGCGTGCCATCTCCAGCCTGAAGCGTCTGTATCGTTATCTGCTGCGCCAGAACCAGGTGAAGGTCGACCCCACTTTACTGGTGGCCACGCCGAAACTGCCGCGAGCCTTACCCAAAAGCCTCAGCGAGACGGATGTGGAGCAATTGCTCGCCGCCCCCGACGTACAGAGCCCGCTCGGCCTGCGCGACCGCGCCATGCTGGAAGTGTTATATGCCAGCGGACTGCGCGTCTCGGAACTGGTCGGCCTCAAGCTGGCACAGGTCAGCATGAACGAAGGCGTGGTACGTGTGATGGGCAAAGGCAGCAAAGAGCGGCTGGTGCCGTTCGGCGAAGAGGCCATGGATTGGCTCAAACGCTACATGACCGACGCGCGTCCTGTGCTGCTGGCCGGCAAGATCAGCGACGCGATGTTCGTCACCCAGCAGGGGGCGGCGATGACGCGTCAGATGTTCTGGTATCTGATCAAGAAGCATGCGCGGCAGGGCGGGGTGCACAAGCCGCTCTCGCCGCATACCTTGCGCCATGCCTTCGCCACTCATCTGCTGAACCATGGTGCCGATCTGCGCGTGGTGCAGATGCTGCTCGGACATTCCGACATCTCGACTACGCAGATCTATACCCATGTGGCGCGCGAGCGCCTGAAACAGTTGCACGCCCAGCACCATCCACGAGGTTGAGACCATGAGCCAGCACGCGATAACGACCGACGACGGTCGGGTGTTCTACGACATGAGCGGGGACGATAACCCCTGCCTGGGATGTGCCGTCTGCTGCAGGCATTACCGGGTCTCGTTCTATCAGGGAGAGCTGGATACCCAACCGGGCGGCTATGTGCCGGCCGACCTGGTGGTCCAGCTCACCCCGTTCCGCGCCTGTATGAAAGGCACCGAAGCCGCTCCCGGCCGTTGTATCGCGCTGGGTGCGGATGGCCTGTGCGGGATCTATGACAAGCGGCCCTCGGTATGCCGCGAATTCCCGGCACAGATGGCCGATGGCAGCATGAACCCGGAGTGCGTGCGTCTGCGCGCCTTGTATGGTGTGAAAGACCGGAACAAATGAGGCTGGGAAGTGGTGGAGGTGATCAGGATCGAACTGACGACCTTCTGATTGCGAACCAGACGCTCTCCCAACTGAGCTACACCCCCACGGCAGGCGAATCGTAAATGCAAACCGGTATTTTGAAAAGCGCATGCGCGCGGTGCGGCGTTTCCTAATTCCGGCAATTCCTGCAATAATCGCCTCACTGAAATGGAGAGAGAAAAAATGGCAATGACACAAGATGATCTGAAACGCGCGGTCGCTCAGGCGGCGATCGCTTATGTCCCGAACGACTGCATCGTGGGCGTGGGCACCGGCTCCACCGCTAACTTCTTCATCGATGAGCTGGCCAAGATCAAAGGCAAGATCCGCGGCGCGGTCGCCAGCTCGGAGGCTTCGGCCAAACGCCTGCAAGGCCATGGCATCGAAGTGCTGTCCCTGAACGACGCCGGCGACCTGCCGGTATACGTCGACGGCGCGGACGAGATCACGCGCCACATGCATATGGTCAAGGGCGGCGGCGGCGCGCTGACGCGCGAGAAGATCGTTGCGGCAGCCAGCAAGAAGTTCATCTGCGTATGCGACCAGAGCAAGCTGGTCGATGTACTGGGCAAGTTCCCGCTACCGATCGAGGTCATCCCGATGGCGCGCAGCTACATCGCGCGCGAATTGGTCAAGCTGGGCGGGCAACCCAAGCTGCGCGAAGGTTTCACTACCGACAACGGCAATGTCATCCTGGATGTGCATGGCCTTTCCATCATGAATCCGGTGGAACTGGAGACCAAACTGAACCAGTTGCCCGGCGTGGTGACCAACGGCCTGTTCGCATGCCGCGGTGCGGACGTGCTGCTGCTCGGCACCCCCGACGGCGTGAAAACGATGACCGCTGCGTAACAGAAACGTAACCGAAAACCGCTAGGCTCGGCGGTTCGAAACTCTCCGGAAAGGATGCATCATGGTCGGCACCGAACACACCTCGAAACAATTCGACGCGGAACTGGAAGCAGTGCGCGCGCGCGTGCTGCAGATGGGCGGTCTGGTCGAGAACCAGATCAAGCTGGCCGTTGAATCGCTGGTCTCCGGTGATGTCGCCCTGATGACCCAGGTGATCGAGGATGACCATCGCGTCAACGCGATGGAAGTCGAGATCGACGAGAGTTGCAACCACATCCTGGTGCGCCGCCAGCCGGCCGCCGGCGACCTGCGCATGGTGATGACCGTCATCAAGACCATCACCGATCTCGAGCGCATCGGCGACGAGGCCGAGAAGATCGCGCGCATGGCCAAGCTGCTGTCGCAGAAAGAACGCCTGCATCTGCCGCGCTACAACGAGATCAAGCACGCGGCCGAGCTGGCGCTGGACATGTTGCGCAAATCGCTGGATGCCTTCGCCCGCCTCAATCTCAGCGCCGCTGCCCAGGTGGTGCGCCAGGACGAGCAGGTGGATGAGGAATTCCGCGCCATCATGCGTTACCTCATCACCTTCATGATGGAAGATCCGCGCACCATCTCCACCTCGCTGGAGATCCTGTTCGTGGCCAAGGCCATCGAGCGCATCGGCGACCATGCCAAGAACATGTCGGAATACGTGGTCTACATGGTCAAGGGGCGTGACGTGCGCCACGTTACCGTCGAAGAGATCGAGCGGGAAGTGCAGCAATAAGCTGCCGCCAGTGTTTTGCAACAGCAGCCGCTCCTAGCCGCCGTCGATCTCGGTTCCAACAGCTTCCGGCTGCAGGTCGCCCGTGTCGAGAACGACCAGCTCTACATGCTGGATGGCCTGCGCGAAGCCGTTCGTCTGGCCGCCGGTATCACGCCCGATCGTCGCCTGGACCAAGCTTCGCAGCAACGCGCACTCGAATGTCTGCACCGTTTCGGTGAGCGCCTGCGCGACCTGCCGCAAGAAGCCGTGCGCGCGGTCGGCACCAATTCGCTGCGCGTGGCGAAGAACGCGCCGGAATTCCTGCAACAAGCCGAGGCTGCGCTCGGTTTTCCCATCGAAGTCATCGCCGGTCGCGAAGAGGCGCGCCTGATCTATCTCGGCGTGGCGCAAGGGTTGCCGCAGAGCGAGGAGCGCCGCCTGGTGATGGACATCGGCGGCGGTTCCACCGAATTCATCATCGGCCAGAGTTTGCAGCCGTTGCACCTGGAGAGCCTGTACATGGGCTGCGTCAGCTACAGCGGGCGTTTCTTCCCAGACGGCAAGGTCAACAAGAGCAACCTCAAGCAGGCCGAACTCGCCGCCCGCAATGAATTGCAGGCCATCGTCGCGGAATATGCCAAGGGCCACTGGAGCGTGGCGCTCGGTTCTTCGGGTACTGCGCGCGTGATCTGCGACGTGCTGGAACAGAACGGCTACAGCGCCGGCGGTATCACGCGCGACGGGCTGGAACAGCTGCGTGCCAGGCTGCTCGAGGCCGGCGATGTCGCCAGGCTCGACCTGCCCGGCATGAAGGCGGATCGGGTGCCGGTGTTCGCCGGCGGCTTCGCCATCATGTATGCCGCCTTCTGTGAACTCGGTATCGAGCAGATGCGTCCCGCGCTGGGCGCCTTGCGCGAAGGCGTGCTGTACGACCTGCTGGGGCGTTTCACGCACAACGACATGCGCCAGGCCACGGTGCAGCAGTTCATGCGCCGTTATCACGTAGACCATGCGCAGGCACAGCGCGTGCGCAGTCTCACGGTGCTGCTGGCGCAGCAGTTCTTCGATGGCCATCTGGATGAAGAGGATGCACAGCTGCTGACCTGGGCCGCCGAGCTGCACGAGATCGGCATCAGTGTGGCGCACAGCGGTTACCACAAGCATTCCGCCTACATCCTTGCCAATGCGGACATGCCCGGCTTCTCGCGCAAGGTGCAGCAGCGCCTGAGCCTGTTGGCGCTGGCCCATCGCGGCAAGCTGGAAAAGGTCGGCACCCAGCTGGACGAATGGCAGGTCGCAGCCAAGGTGATGGCATTGCGCCTCGCCGTGCTGTTCTATCGCAACCGTACCGATGTTGCCATGCCGGCGATGCAGGCGCGTTTCAGCGGCAGCAAATTCAACCTCAACCTGAGCGCCGACTGGCTGGCGCAGAATCCGCTGACCGAGACCGCGTTGCGTGACGAAGCGCGGCAATGGAAGGTGCTTGGTCTCAGCCTGCAGATCGAGGCCGCCTGAGGCGCGTGTAGTGCCTGTCTGACCGGCTGCACGGTCGCCCGCGATTCCCCATGCTACACTGCGCGCGAAGCTGGCCAGACAGTCGCTGCGCGCCTTGTGTGCGTAGAGGAAAGTCCGGGCTCCGCAGAGCAGGATGCCGGCTAACGGCCGGACGCCGTGAGGCGATGGAAAGTGCCACAGAGAACAGACCGCCCAAGTCCCTTCGGGGAACGGCAAGGGTGAAACGGCGAGGTAAGAGCTCACCGCGGACGTGGTAACACGGACGGCACGGTAAACCCCATCCGGAGCAAGACCAAATAGGCAAGCTATGGCGTGGCTCGCGCCGCTTGCGGGTAGGTCGCTTGAGCGTCAGGTAACGAAACGCCTAGAGGAATGACTGTCCACGACAGAACCCGGCTTACCGGCCAGCTTCACCGAAAACAGCGGCATGTGAACAAGGGAGGGGGCGTGCTGCACATGGAAAAGGATAGAAAGCCACAACCATGAGATTGAGAAGCCATATCCAGTTCTCTTTGAGCGCCATCCTGTGCCTGTTCGCTGTGAACTTCGCACTGAACTTCTGGAACACCTACCGCCAGCGCGATGCCCTGGAACAGTTGCAGCATGAGAATGCACAGCTTTCCATCACCACCTCCATCCGCCAAGGCATCGAAGAGATCCAGAAGCAGGTCGTGCGGCTCGGTCGCTTGCCGCAAGAGTCGGTGCCCGAGCTGAGTGCGGAAGAGAAGGATAAAGTCGAAGCGCAATCCGCGCGCGTGGCGACACAAGTCACCCAACTGAAGGAGCTGGCGCAAGGCGCGCTGCTGGAGAAAGTCGGCGCCATGCAGACGCACTATGCCGAACTGGCGGCTTCCTGGCATCTGTTCTACGGCAACTTCGGCAAGGACCCCGCGCAAGCGATGACCGAGTACGCCCTGCATGCGGAACCGCTGAGCCAGCAATTGCTGTATCAGGAACTGCCCGCGCTGGAAACGCAGGAACGCGAACTCATCGCGGCCGCACACGCACAACTGGAGCACACCGAATGGTGGTCCGAACGCACCGCACTGGCCGTCTTCCTGCTATCCCTGCTGACCGGCATCGTACTGGCAATGCGCGCTTATCGGCGTTTGGCTGAAGGCATGCAGGCCTTCGCGCCGGCGGTGGCGACGGTGCTGGGCGGCGGTGCAGCGCGGGTCGGGCTGGAAACCAAGGATGAACTGGGAGAGATCGCTGCCGCATTCGATACCGTGAGCGACGATCTGCAAGTGGCGCAACGGCAATGCCATGAGATGACGGAGACCCTCGCCCAGCGCAATCAGGAGATCGAACAGGAACGCGAGGAAGCGCAATCGTTATTGCGCAACATCCTGCCGGCCAAGGTGGCGCAAGAGTTCCGTGAGAAGGGATCGGTGCAGCCGAAATACCTGGAAGACGTCACCATCCTGTTCACCGACTTCGTCGGCTTCTCCGCTTCCACCGAGAACCTGGCGGCGGAAGACCTGGTGTACATGCTGGACGATTACTTCAGCGCCTTCGACGAGATCAGTGCGCGCTACGGGCTGGAGAAACTGAAGACCATCGGCGACAGCTATATGTGTGCCGCCGGTCTGCCTGAACGCAACCCATCGCATCCGGTGGATGCCGTGATGGCAGCCATGGAGATCGTGCAGGCGGTCAGTGAGCGCAGCCATCGCCATGCCAACTGGTCCATCCGCATCGGCATCCACACCGGCCACGTCATCGCCGGTATGGTCGGTCAGCAGAAGTTCGCCTACGACATCTGGGGCGAATCGGTGAACTACGCTTCGCGTGTGGAATCCAGCGGCGAACCCAACCGCATCGCGTTGTCTGCGCAGACCTATGCGCGTATCAAGGATTTCTTCGAATGCGAGAAGCGGGTGAAGACCCACACCAAGGTCGACCACAAAATGGATCTGTATTTCGTGAAGGGCTTCACGCCCAACCTGGTGGAAGACACCAAGCAGATGCCGCCGGAAGCATTCGTGCGGCGTTATCGCGGTTACTTCCAGAAGGAACCGCCGGCCTTCCCGCCGCTGCATGCGGCGGTGCCGATCAAGGAGACCGGCAAGAAACAATGAAAAACGCGGGGCTGGACCCCGCGTTTTTCATTGGCTGTGTTGCTTATTTACTATTTTCGGTGAGCGCCTGCTCCAGACGATCCGCCGGCAGATAACCCGGATTCATCACGCCGTTGGCGAAGATCAGCGCCGGGGTGCCGTTCACGCGCAGCTTGTGGCCCAGTGCCAGGATCTCATCCGTAGGCACCTTGCAGTTGCCGGCCTTGGGTTGCATGCCGTTCAGCATCAGGTCGTCCCAGGCCTTCACCGGGTCCTTGCTGCATCGCACGGCTTGCACCTTCTCGGCCGAGCCATTGAAGATCGGATACATGAACAGGTACAGCGTCACGTTGGTCACGTTCTTCAGTTCCTGTTCCAGCTTCTTGCAATAGCCGCAGTTAGGGTCGGTGAAATACGCCATCTTGCGGCTGCCGTTGCCCTTCACCTTCTTCACCGCCAGGTTCAGCGGCAGCTTGTCGAACTCCACGGCGAACAGCTTGCGTGCACGCGCTTCGGTCAGGTTCTGGCGCGCTTGCAGGTCGAACATCTGGCCGTCGATCAGGTATTGCCCCTTCTCGTCGGTATAGAAGATGTGGTCTTCGGTCACCACTTCGAACAGGCCGGGGATGGGCGAGGTGTTCACCTGGCTCACCGTGCCGATCAACTGTTGATAGTGCTTCTGTAAGGTGTCTTTGACGGCGGATGCCTTGTCGTCGGCGGCATGGGCCAGGGTGGTGGAGAGCAACAGCAACAGCAGGGTTCTGAACATCGGGTTTTTCCTCGTGGTGGGATCAATTGAGCGCGTGGCGCGCCAGCATCTTCTTCAGCGGTGTGGCGGCATTGGTAGCCGCCATGCCGACGTTGCGCAACAGGCGCAACACCGGATTGGGATTCACGAACAGGTGCTTCAGCGCATCGGTGGTGAGCTGCATGGACAGGATGTCGTCGCGCCGGGCTTGTTCGTAGCGTTGCAGCAGGCGCAGATCGCCGCAGTCGAGGGCGCCACGCTGCATGATGGTGTGCGCCAGTTCGCGCGCATCGCGCAGGCCCAGGTTCACGCCCTGGCCCGCCAGCGGGTGCACGTTGTGCGCTGCATCGCCGATCAGCGCGATGCGCGGTTTGGCCAGATGCGCCAGGTTCAACACGCGCAGGGCGAAGGCGGCCGGCGCGGTGATCACTTCCAGCTCGCCCAGCGTGCGCTGCGAGGCCTGCGTCACGCGCGCGGCCAGCTCTTCATGCGACAGCGCCAGCAGTTCGGCCGACTTCTCCGGCGTCACCGACCACACGATGGAGACGCGCCGGCCCGGCAGCGGCAGCAGTGCCAGGATGCCATCCTCGGTGAACCATTGATAGGCGATGCCGCGATGGGCCTTGCTGCATTTGAAGTTGGCGACCAGACCATGCTGGTTGTAGGGCGTCGGTACTTCCGGCATGCCGGCTTGCTGGCGCACCCACGAATCGCGGCCGTCCGCGCCGACGATCAGCTTGGCGCGCACTTTGCGGCCGTCTTTCAACGTGAGCAGGGCGGCTTGTTCCTGCACCTGCAAGGCGGCGCATTGCGCGGGGTGCAGCAGCGTCAGGTTGTCCTGCTCGCGCAGGCCTTGCCACAGGGCATCCTGCAACAAGCGGCTCTCCAGGATGAACGCCATCTCCGGCACGCCCAACTGATAAGCACTGAAATTCAGCTTGGCGCCGGTGTCGCCGAACACGCGCATCTCTTCCACCTGCTGCACGCGGGCCATATCCAGACGTTGCCAGGCGCCACATTCGCGCAGGAATTCGGCATTGCCGGGGGTGAAGGCGTAGATGCGCGCATCCCAATCGTCCGGCGCATCCGTGGCTTGGGGTGAGGGACCACTTTCAAGCAATGCCAGCTTCAGCCCACTATGGCGCAAGGAGGCCGCCAGGCTCGCGCCCACCAGACCGCCGCCGATGATGACAATGTCGAATTCCATGGTCGGACACTCCGCACAAAAAATCGGCGGCCATCATAGCATGGGGCGGCTGCTTAATTTATAATCGCCGCCCCCTACGGAAATGCCCCCATGCAGATCGGCAAGTACAAACTGAAGAACAACCTGATCGTCGCCCCCATGGCGGGTGTGACCGATCGGCCGTTCCGCATGCTGTGCAAGCGCATGGGCGCGGGCATGGCGGTATCCGAGATGGTGGCTTCCAATTCCCTGCTGTACGGCTCCGAAAAGACCAAGCGCCGCGCCAACCATGCAGGCGAGGTCGATCCCATCTCGGTGCAGATCGTCGGCGCCGATCCCAAGATGCTGGCCGAAGCCGCGCGTTACAACGTCGCCAACGGCGCGCAGATCATCGACATCAACATGGGCTGCCCGGCCAAGAAGATTTGCAACGTGATGGCCGGTTCCGCGCTGATGCAGAACGAAGCGCTGGTGGTCGACATCCTGGAGGCTGTGGTCAAGGCGGTGGACGTGCCGGTCACGCTGAAGACGCGCACCGGCTGGGACAAGGCCCACCGCAACGCCATCAATATCGCCCGCATCGCTGAAGCCAGCGGCATCCAGGCGCTGGCCATCCACGGCCGCACCCGCGCCTGTGCCTACACCGGTGACGCCGAATACGACACCATCGCCGCCGTGAAGGCGGAGGTGAACATCCCCATCATCGCCAACGGCGACATCACCACACCCGAAAAGGCCAAGTTCGTGCTCGACCACACCGGCGCCGACGCTGTGATGATCGGCCGCGCAGCGCAGGGACGCCCCTGGCTGTTCCGCGAGATCGAGCATTACCTGAACACCGGCACGCACCTGCTGTCGCCCAACGTCGGCGAGATCCAGCAAGTGCTGACCGAACATCTGCAAGACCTGTACGCCTTCTACGGCGAATACACCGGCCTGCGCGTCGCGCGCAAACACATCTCCTGGTACACCAAGGGCTTGCCCGGTTCCGCGATGTTCCGTCATCGCATGAACCAGCTGGAAAGCCTGGACGAACAGGTGCGCGCAGTGAACGATTTCTTTGAAGAACAGAAGGCCGCCAGCGCAACATTGCGGTATGACGACATCGGGGAGCTGGCGGCATAAAGACCGTCAGGATGTCGCCCGACCGTGGCGGATATCGGTAACAAGGGGGGGGAAGCATGAGCAGTGACGAATGCGTCATCAACGAGAATGACATCGCCAGGCATGTACGCAAGGCGCTGAACGACTACTTTAAAGACCTGGCCGGCGAAGATCCGTCCTGCGGCATCTACGACATGGTGATCCACTGTGCCGAGAAACCGCTGATCGAGACCGTGCTGACCCACGCGGGCGGCAACCAGACGCGCGCTGCCGAGCTGCTCGGCATCAATCGCAACACGCTGCGCAAGAAGATGCAGTTGCACAAGATTCAATAATCAAGGAACCCAACCATGGCCATCACTCAAGCCCTCATCAGCGTTTCGGATAAATCCGGCGTCCTCGAATTCGCCAAAGGCCTGCACGCCCTCGGCGTCAAGCTGCTCTCCACCGGCGGCACTGCCAAGCTGCTCGCCGACAACGGCGTGCCCTGCACCGAAGTGGCCGACTACACCGGCTTCCCCGAGATGCTCGATGGCCGTGTGAAGACACTGCAACCGAAAGTGCACGCCGGCATCCTGGCCCGTCGCGACCTGCCCGAGCACGTTGCCACGCTGAAGAAGCACGACATCCCCACCATCGACCTGGTGGTGGTCAACCTGTATCCGTTCGCGGCCACCATCGCCAAGCCCGGCTGCACGCTGGCCGATGCCATCGAGAACATCGACATCGGCGGCCCGACCATGGTGCGTTCCGCTGCCAAGAACCACGCGCACGTCGCCATCGTCACCGACCCGGCCGACTACGCCGACGTGCTGGCCGAGATGCAGACCAACAAGTGCGCCGTGTCCGACGCCACCCGTTTCGAGCTGGCCAAGAAGGCCTTCTCGCACACCGCCGCCTACGACAGCATGATCAGCAACTACCTCACCGCGATCGATGCCGACGGCAACAAGAGCGAGTACCCCGCGCAGATCAACTTCAACTTCGCCAAGGTGCAAGACATGCGCTACGGCGAGAACTCGCACCAGAGCGCCGCGTTCTATCGCGACCTCAACGGTGTGACCGGCGGCATCGCCGATTACACCCAGTTGCAGGGCAAGGAACTCAGCTACAACAACATCGGCGATTCCGATGCCGCTTGGGAATGCGTGAAGACCTTCGAGCAACCCGCCTGTGTCATCGTCAAGCACGCCAACCCGTGTGGCGTCGCCATTGCCGACACGCCGCTGAACGCCTACAAGCTGGCCTACGCCACCGACACCACTTCCGCGTTCGGCGGCATCATCGCTTTCAACCGCGAGCTGGATGAAGCCACCGCAGCGCAGATCGTCGCCAACCAGTTCGTCGAAGTCATCATCGCGCCGAGCGCCACCGAAGCCGCACTCAAGGTCACCGGCGCCAAGCAGAACGTGCGCGTGCTCACCGTGCCGTTGTCCAACGCGCACAACCAGTGGGACGTGAAGCGCGTCGTCGGCGGCCTGCTGGTGCAGACCCCGGACGCACTCAACGTGCAGCTGGACCAGCTCAAGGTCGTCACCAAGGTGCAGCCCACCAAGGAACAACTCACCGACCTGCTGTTCGCATGGCGCGTCGCCAAGTATGTGAAGTCCAACGCCATCGTGTTCTGCAAGGGCGGCCAGACCCTGGGCGTCGGCGCCGGCCAGATGAGCCGCGTGGATTCCACCCGCATCGCCAGCATCAAGGCACAGAACGCCGGTCTCAGCTTGGCCGGTTCCGTGGTCGCATCGGACGCCTTCTTCCCGTTCCGCGACGGCGTGGACGTGCTGGCCGAAGCTGGCGCCAAGGCTGTCATCCAGCCGGGCGGCTCCATGCGTGACGAAGAAGTCATCAAGGCAGCGGATGAACACGGCCTGGCCATGGTGTTCACCGGCTACCGTCACTTCCGTCACTAGACCTGCTGTGCTTGGCATAACGAATCGTCATCCCGGCGCAGGCCGGGATCCAGCGGTTTGGAAAATCCTGCGCAGCAGACAACAAGGCATTTAGTGTCCCGCAATGCGGGAGTTGTTCAATCAACTGGATTCCGGCCTGCGCCGGAATGACAAAGTAGGGTAGATATGAAAATTCTAGTCATCGGTAACGGCGGTCGCGAACACGCACTCGCCTGGCGTCTGGCGCAAGGCGCGAAGGTGCAAAAGGTCTACGTCGCGCCCGGCAACGCGGGCACCGCGCTGGAAGAGGGCGTGGAGAACGTCAACATCACCGCCATCCCCGAGCTGATCGAGTTCGCCAAGCGCAACGACATCTACATGACCGTGGTCGGCCCCGAAGCGCCGCTGGCGGCTGGTGTGGTGGATGCCTTCCGCGCCGCCGGTCTGAAGATCTTCGGCCCCACCAAGGCCGCCGCGCAGCTCGAATCCTCAAAGGATTTCGCCAAGCGCTTCATGACGCGCCACAACATCCCCACCGCCTTCTTCGAAACCTTCAGCGACATCGCAGCCGCCAAAGCCTACGTCGAGAAGCACGGCGCACCCATCGTCGTCAAAGCAGACGGGCTCGCCGCAGGCAAGGGCGTGGTCGTCGCCATGACCAAAGCAGAAGCCTTCGACGCCATCGACATGATGCTGTCCGACAACAAGCTGGGCGATGCCGGTGCGCGCGTGGTGATCGAAGAATTCCTGGAAGGCGAAGAAGCCAGCTTCATCGTCATGGTCGATGGCAAGAACGTACTCGCCATGGCCAGCAGCCAGGACCACAAGCGTCTGCTCGATGGCGACCAAGGCCCCAACACCGGCGGCATGGGCGCTTACTCGCCGGCACCGGTGGTCACGCCCACCATCCACGCCAAGACGCTGCGCGAAGTCATCATGCCCGTGGTGCGCGGCATGGAAAAAGAAGGCACCACCTACACCGGCTTCCTCTACGCCGGCCTGATGATCTCGCCCGATGGCGCGCTGAAAGTGCTGGAATTCAACTGCCGCTTCGGCGACCCCGAAACCCAACCCATCATGCTGCGCCTCAAGAGCGACTTCGCTGTGCTCATCGAACACGGTATCAACGGCACGCTCGACAAGGTCGAAGCCGAATGGGACAAACGCACCGCGCTCGGCGTCGTCATGGCCGCCGCCAACTACCCCGACACCCCGCGTAAAGGCGACGTCATCACCGGCCTGCCCAAAAAGCTGGAAGACGCACACGTCTTCCACGCAGGAACGACGATGCAAGACGGCAAAGTCGTCACCAGCGGTGGCCGCGTGCTGTGCGTCGTCGCCCTCGGCGACATGGTCAAACACGCGCAGAACCGTGCCTACGAGATCGCCGACACCATCAAGTTCGATGGCTGCCAGATGCGGCGCGACATCGGCTATCGGGCGATCGGCCGCAAGTAAGAAACGAACCGTTCGCCCTGAGTGCCGCGCGGAGCGCGGTGTATCGAAGGGGGGGCACTCGCGGACGGGGAAGCGGCAACGCTTCCCCGTTTTGTTTTCAGCGGTCTATATATTCTTCGCTATTGGCGGCACCCACCATGGCCGGTACTATTCGTTCGCTCAGGGGAAACAATAACTAGATATGAATCAGCAAGCACTCTCATCTTTCATCTGGTCGGTTGCCGACCTTCTGCGTGGCGACTACAAGCAATCCGAATACGGCAAAGTAATCCTGCCGTTCACAGTGCTGCGCCGCATCGACTGCGTGCTCGAAGCCACCAAGCCCGCCGTGCTGGCCGAATTCGACAAGCAGCAAAAAGCCGGGCTGAACCCGGCGCCTTTCCTGGCCAAGATCACCAAGCAGAAGGACTTCTACAACACCTCGCCGCTGGACATGAAGAAGCTCATGGGCGACCAGGATCACATCCGCGAAAACCTCTACAGCTACATCCAGGCATTCGCGCCACCAGTGCGCGACATCTTCGAGCGCTTCGAATTTCACACCCAGATCGAGCGGCTGACCCGTGCGGGCCTGCTGTACCAAGTTACTGAGAAATTTACCCAGATCGACCTGCACCCCGAAGAGGTCAACAACGCGCAGATGGGCCTGGTGTTTGAGGAGCTGATCCGCAAGTTCGCCGAAATCTCCAACGAGACTGCCGGTGAACACTTCACCCCGCGCGAAGTCATCCGCCTCATGGTCAACCTGCTGTTCATCGAAGACGACGAAGTGCTGTGCAAGCCCGGCGTGGTACGCACCATTTATGATCCAACAGCAGGCACGGGCGGCATGCTCTCCATCGCGGGGGAATATCTCGAAGAGCACAACCCGCAAGCGCGCCTCACCATGTACGGGCAAGAACTCAACGACGAGTCCTACGCCATCTGCAAGGCCGACATGCTCATCAAGGGGCAGGATGTCGGCAACATCATTCCCGGTAACACCCTTTCCGAAGACGGCCACCCGCACACCAAGTTCGACTACATGCTCTCCAATCCGCCCTTCGGTGTGGAGTGGAAAAAGGTCGAGAAGGAAGTGCGCAAGGAGCATGAAACCCAAGGTTTTAATGGCCGCTTTGGCCCCGGCCTGCCGCGCGTGTCGGACGGTTCCATGCTGTTCCTGCTGCATCTCGTTTCCAAGATGCGCCCCGCCAAGGACGGCGGCAGCCGTTTCGGTATCGTGCTCAACGGCTCGCCGCTGTTCACCGGCGGTGCAGGCAGCGGCGAGAGTGAAATTCGCCGCTACGTGTTGGAGAACGATCTGGTCGAAGCCATCATCGGTCTGCCCACCGACATGTTCTACAACACCGGCATCAGCACTTACGTCTGGATACTCTCCAACCGCAAGCCCGAACACCGCAAAGGCAAAGTGCAACTCATCGACGCATCATCCTTCTGGCAAAAGATGCGCAAGAGCCTGGGCAGCAAGCGCAAGGAACTCTCCGACGAACACATCGCCGAGATCACCCGCCTGTTCGGCGATTTCACCGAAGCCGAAAAAGACGGTGCCCCCATCAGCCGCATCTTCAGCAATGAAGACTTCGGCTACCGCACCATCACGGTCGAACGCCCGCTGAAAGATGCCAGCGGCAAACCCGTGCTAGGCGAAAAAGGCAAAGCCAAAGGCAAACCGCAGCCGGACTCTTCACTGCGCGATACTGAAAACGTACCGCTCAGCGAAGACGTGGAAACCTACTTCAAACGCGAAGTGCTGCCTCACGCGCCGGATGCCTGGATTGACCACGACAAAACCAAAGTCGGCTACGAAATCCCGTTCAACCGCCACTTCTACGTGTTCCAGCCGCCGCGTCCGCTGGCCGAGATCGATGCCGAACTCAAGCAGACCACCGACCGCATCAAGGCGATGATCGAGGGGCTTTCAGCGTGAGCGATAGCAGCCCTGTTGCTGAATTTGTGAGCAAACTTTTATCACACCAGAAAACGGACATTGTTTCTTTTTCGTTCAAGAACAAAAGGATCCAATAACATGAGCAAAGCGCCCAGCCCGTTGCCCGGTCAATCCGGCGAATTCATCCTCTACCAGACTGAGGATGGTGGTACGCGCATCCAGTGCCGGTTTGAAAACGAGACGATCTGGCTTTCCCAAGTGCAGCTTGCCGAGCTGTTCCAGACCTCCGTACCCAACATCAATCTGCATTTGAAGGCCATTTATGCAGAAGGGGAGTTGAGCGAGGCGGCAACCATTAAGTCTTACTTAATAGTTCGCACCGAAGGGGCCCGCCAAGTTTCCCGCGAAGTGCTCCACTACAGCCTGCCCGCCATCCTCGCCGTCGGCTACCGCGTGCGCAGCCATCGCGGCACCCAATTCCGCCAATGGGCCACGGCACGCCTGTCCGAATACTTGGTCAAGGGCTTCGCCATGGACGACGAGCGGCTGAAAAACCCGCCCGGCAAAGGACAGAAGGATTACTTCGACGAACTGCTCGAACGCATCCGCGACATCCGTTCTTCGGAGCGGCGCTTCTACCAGAAAGTGCTGGACATCTACGCCACCAGCATCGACTACACGCCCGATGCCGAAGCCTCGCAGCAATTCTTCGCCACCGTGCAGAACAAGATGCACTGGGCCACCCACGGCCACACCGCAGCAGAACTCATCCATCAGCGCGCGGATGCCGGCAAGCCGCACATGGGTCTGCAAACCACCCGGCCGAGCGGTATCGTGCGCAAGGACGATGTATCCGTTGCCAAGAACTACCTCACCGAAGACGAGTTGCAGGTGCTAAACCGCATCGTCAACTTCTACATCGAATTCGCGGAATTGCAGGCGCTGGAGCGCAAGCCCATGACCATGCGCGACTGGATCAGCAAACTCGACGAATTCCTGAAAATATCCGGGCGTGAACTGCTGAACCATGCGGGAACCATCTCCGCCGAAACCGCCAAGGCAAAAGCGGAAAAGGAATACGCACGTTACCGCAGCCTGCAAGATGCTCAGCCGCAAACGGTGGATGTGCATTTCGAACAGGCCGCAAAACAATTGCAGGACGTTGCCAAGAAGCTGCCCCGTCGCCCACGTAAAAACAAGGGTGAAGAGGCATGAGCTTCCCGCGTTATCCCGCATACAAGGACAGCGGCGTCGCTTGGCTGGGCGAGGTGCCTGGGCATTGGGAGGTGAAGCGCCTTGGCTATTTCTTCAACGAACGGCGAGAGAAAGTAAGCGATAAAGACTTCGAGCCTTTGTCGGTCACGAAGAATGGAATTCTTCCTCAGCTTGAAACAGCGGCCAAAACGGATGATGGCGATAACCGAAAGAAAGTTTGCAAAGGTGATTTTGTAATCAACAGCCGCTCTGACCGGAAGGGCTCTTCCGGGATGTCGGCAATGGATGGGTCGGTTTCGTTAATCAATACGGTCATTCAACCGTATGCAGAAATTCGCATCGAGTTTGCGCATCACTTGCTTAGAAGCATTCCATTTCAGGAAGAGTACTACCGCTATGGCAAAGGGATTGTTGCGGACCTTTGGAGTACCAACTACTCCGAGATGAAAAACATTAGTCTCGCTGTCCCTCCTGCCACTGAACAACAAACCATCGCCGCCTTTCTCGACCGCGAGACGGGGAAGATCGACGCGCTGGTGGCGGAGCAGGAGAAACTGATCGCGCTGCTGAAAGAAAAGCGCCAGGCCGTCATCTCCCACGCCGTCACCAAGGGCCTCAACCCCGCCGCGAAGATGAAGGACTCCGGCATCCAATGGCTGGGCGAGATTCCAGCGCATTGGGATGCTGTGCCGATGAAGTATTTGGTGCGCTTTCAAAGCGGAGGTACGCCAAGCAAAGAGCAACTCGATTACTGGGATGGCTCACTTCCTTGGGCTTCCGCTAAGGATATGAAAGTTGAATTTATTTCTGACACGGAGGATCACATAACTGAGCTGGCCCTAGAAGAAGGAGCGGCTACTCTTCTGGATGTAGGCGCCGTACTTGTGGTGGTACGCGGCATGATATTGGCGCGGATATTTCCAGTCGCTTTGACTCGCGAGAAGATGGCAATCAACCAAGACCTGAAAGCGGTTATTCCTGGAGAAAGATTGGCCGCCAATTTCTTGGCATTGTATTTGCGCGGAACTGCAAATGAGTCCTTGTGCCGACTTGATGAAGCTGGACATGGAACCAAAGCTCTTCGCATGGACAGATGGGCTTCTCTCGAAATAGCTTTGCCTTCCATTGCTGAACAAACCGCCATCGCCGAATTCCTTGACTGCGAAACTGCCAAGATTGACGCTCTGACCTCCGAAGCCAACCGTGCCATCGAACTGCTGAAAGAGCGCCGCAGTGCGCTGATTTCCGCCGCCGTCACCGGCAAAATTGATGTGCGTTCATTCTCTCCCGCAATGGAGACGGCATGAGCTGGGAGGAAATGTCTGTCGAAAAACATCCTTGTCCATGCGGCAAGGGGACATATTCCGTCACTCTCCGAATGGATGACTGGCACAGGACTGCTAAGTCCATGAAAATGGATTGCGAAGATTGTCGCGGCCAGTACGTTATTCACACAGAGAATTCACATCGGTCTGGTTTGCCTCATGTAGTGCAATTCTGGATCAGCAAAGATGTTGCGGCTGAACACGACCGATTATTGGAAGAGGCAAGGACAGCACGGTCGAAAATCGTTAATTTGCGAACACAACGCCATCTTCCAAAGTGGTTAGCCTTGTTCGGCAACAAGAATAAAAAGCAGGCTTGGGCGTTGTTGACCAACAAGGGCGACAGATACCCTGCGCTTGGCACTTTCTATCAGCACACGAAAGAGGAAGGGCTGCCGCAATATCTTGAGCGGCATTTCAGGAATGCTGATGATAGTGCTTTCAACGAGATGTTGAATCTGCTGGGCGTTGAGGATGCAGAGCTGGCAGGATTAATGAAACGGGCAGCGATGATTGAGCAGGAAGCACATGATCTGATTTGGCGAAAGAGGTTCCCGCAATGAGCGCACTGCACAAGGAAATCGAATTCGAAAACGACATCTGCGCACACCTCGCGGCACATGACTGGCTGTATGGCGAAGGCGATTTCTCTGCCTACGACCGCGCCCGCGCTGTGTATCCCGCCGACATTGTGGTCTGGGTGCAGCAGACCCAACCGCAGGCATGGGAGACGCTGACCAAAAACAACGGTGCAGCCGCCGAAGCCGTGCTGCTCGACCGCATCCGCAAGCAACTGGATGATCGCGGCACGCTGGATGTCTTGCGCCACGGCGTGGAGTTGCTGGGGTTGCGCCAGCCGCTTGCACTGGCGCAGTTCAAGCCTGCGCTGGCAATGAACCCGCAGTTGCAAGCCCGCTATGCCGCCAACCGGTTGCGCGTGGTGCGGCAGGTGCGTTATTCGCTGCATAACGAAAACGCCATCGATTTGGTGCTGTTCCTCAACGGCATCCCGGTGGCGACGGTGGAACTGAAGAGCGACTACACGCAGAGCGTGGAAGACGCGGTGGACCAGTACCGCTTCGACCGCCACCCGCGCCCCAAGGGCCAGCCTGCCGCCGAACCGCTGCTGGATTTTCCGCGCGGGGCCTTGGTACATTTTGCGGTGAGCAACAGCCAGGCAATGATGACCACGCGCCTGCTGGGTGCTGCCACCACTTTCCTGCCGTTCAACAGGGGCGACGAGGGCGGTGCGGGCAATCCGGTGAACCCGAACGGACACCGCACGGCTTATCTGTGGGAAGAAGTGTGGGCGCGCGATAGCTGGCTGGAGATCATCGGCCGCTACATTGTGACCAAGCGCGACAGCAAGAAGCAGATCACTTCCATCATTTTTCCTCGCTATCACCAGCTGGATGCGACGCGGAAGTTACTGGCGACCGTACTGGCCGAAGGCGCAGGGCAGAAATACCTGATCCAGCATTCCGCCGGTTCCGGCAAGACCAATTCCATTGCGTGGTCGGCGCACTTCCTCGCCGACCTGCACGATGCGCAGCACCAGAAGCTGTTCGATTCAGTGCTGGTGGTGAGCGACCGCAATGTGCTGGATGCGCAGTTGCAGGAAGCCATCTTCGATTTCGAGCGCACTTCGGGTGTGGTGGCGACGATCAAGGGCGAGAGCGCCAGCAAGAGCAAGGAGCTGGCCGAGGCGCTATCCGGCGGTAAAAAGATTGTGGTGTGCACCATCCAGACTTTCCCGTTCGCACTGAAGGCGGTGCAGGAGCTGGCGGCTACGCAGGGCAAGCGCTTCGCGGTGATTGCCGACGAGGCGCACAGTTCGCAGACCGGCTCGGCGGCGGCCAACCTGAAGGCGGTGCTTTCCGCCGAGGAATTGCAGGAACTGGCCGACGGCGGCGAGGTGAGCACGGAAGACTTGCTGGCCGCGCAGATGGCGGCGCGCGCCAACGATGCGGGCATTACCTATGTGGCGTTCACCGCCACGCCGAAATCCAAGACATTGGAGCTGTTCGGGCGTCGTCCCAATCCGGCGCTGCCCGCCGGGCCGGACAACCTGCCCGCGCCATTCCATGTGTACGCCATGCGGCAGGCCATCGAGGAAGGCTTCATTCTCGATGTGCTGAAGAACTACACGCCCTATAGCCTGGCATTCAAGCTCGCCAGCGAGGGCCGCGAGTGGGACGAGACCGAGGTGGAACGCAGCGCGGCGATGAAGGGCATCATGCGCTGGGTGCGGCTGCATCCCTACAACATCAGCCAGAAGGTGCAGGTGGCGGTGGAGCACTTCCGCGAGAATGTGTCGCCGCTGCTGGAAGGCCGCGCCAAGGCCATGGTGGTGGTCGGCAGCCGCCTGGAGGCGGTGCGCTGGCAACTGGCCATCGACCAATACATCAAATCGCAGAACTACAAGATCGGCACGCTGGTGGCGTTCTCCGGCGAGGTGAACGACAAGGATTCCGGCCCCGATCCTTTCACCGAAAACAGCAAGACGCTGAACCCGAATTTGCGCGGGCGCGACATGCGCGAGGCTTTTGCCACGGACGAATACCAGATCCTGCTGGTGGCAAACAAATTCCAGACCGGCTTCGACCAGCCCTTGTTGTGCGGCATGTACGTGGACAAGCGGCTGGCGGGCATTCAGGCCGTGCAAACCCTGTCGCGCCTGAATCGTGCCTATCCCGGCAAGGACACGACTTACATTCTCGATTTCGTGAATGCGGCGGATGAAGTGCTGGAGGCATTCAAGACCTATTACGAGACGGCAACGCTGGCAGGGGTGACCGACCCGAACCTGGTGTACGACCTGCGCGCCAAGCTGGATGCAAGCGGCCATTACGACGACAACGAGGTCGAGCGCGTGGTGGCGGTGGAGATGAAGGAAAACGCCGCGCAATACGAACTCAATGCTGCACTGGAGCCGGTGGCTGACCGCTTGCTAAAACGTTACGCAACAGCACGCAAGGCGAAGCAGGATGCGCTGGACTTGAAAGACAACAAGGCGGCGCAGGAAGCACAGGATGAGATGAATGCCTTGCAGTTGTTCAAGCGCGATCTGGGTAGTTTCATGCGAGTCTATGCCTTCCTGTCGCAGATTTTTGACTATGGCAACACGGCCATCGAAAAGCGTGCCATCTTCTTCCGGCGTTTGCTGCCGTTGCTGGAGTTTGGCCGCGAGCGCGAAGGTGTGGATTTATCCAAGGTGGTGCTGACCCATCACAAGCTCAAGAACCAGGGCAAACGCGCCTTGCCGTTGAGTGCGGGCGAGCCCCTGCCGCCGATGACCGAGCCTGGCAGTGGTCAGCTACAGGAAAAGGAAAAAGCGCGCCTCGCCGAAATCATCGATAAGGTGAACACCTTGTTTGATGGCGAACTGAGCGACGACGACAAGCTGGTGTATGTGAACCACGTGTTGAAGGGCAAGTTGCTGGAGTCCGAAATCCTGGTACAGCAGGCCAGCAACAACAGCAAGGAGCAGTTCTCCAATTCGCCAGACTTCGATAGCGAATTCATGAATGCCATTATTGATGCGCTGACGGCACACACCACGATGAGCAAGCAGGCGCTGGATTCAGAGAAGGTGCGCACCGGGCTTAAAGATGTCTTGCTTGGTCCTGCGAAGCTTTATGAGTCGTTGCGTGCACGTGGCGAGGCAAGGCCGGGATAGCGATGTTTCGTCTGCAATGTCATAAGTCGATAACATAAGCGCACAAAACAAACGCCGCATCACTGCGGCGTTATCTTTTTGTCGGCTGTTGGGGGGCCGATGCATTCAGCCGGTGCGGCTGATCAATTGTGCTGCTTAGTTTTGGTGAACCGTCAGGGGGTCGATAGCTGCCTCCCTTCTGTTTGTTGACCGGTGAAGGCAGGTGCTGCGCCTTCGATTTCGTTATACACCTCTCGTGCTGCCGGATTCAACTGAGCGTTTCGCTCATGTTTGGTGTGTTGCGGGCATGCGTGTGATCACGCAGTGATTTATTTCTGCATGCTCTGCTGGGCGCGCAGTTTGGCGTTGATGTAGTCGCCCTGCGCGATGTGCAGCAGGTCGGTCATGCGGCGCATCAGGTGGTTCTCGTGGGCGCTGAGGTGGCCGTCGGCGTAGGCGACTTGCCACATGTATTCGACGATGCGGATCTTTTCTTCGCGCCCCAGTTCGCGGTTGAGCAGTGAGGTGAACTGGTGCAGGTCGGTGGCTTGTTGTGCGGTGTGCTGTCCCAGTGTGGAGAGGTGTTGCACTTCGCTGTCGCTGAGCTGGAAGCGTTGTTTGAGGATGCGCAGCACGGCATCCCGTTCGACTTCGCTGCTCTCGGCGTCGGCGCGCATGACTTCGATCAGCAGCACGGCGGTGGCGAGTTGCAGCGTGTGTTCCGATGGCTGCGCGGCGCTGGTCGGTGCGATCAGGGTCGAGAAGAATTCATTCAGTTTGTTCAGCATGATGTCTGTGCTTGCCTGGTCGGCAGAGGCGTTCTTTTCTGAGTTCAATAATGCGGCGGGCGCTCGTTGGCAGCAGCGCCGCCTTCGCCTGCGCCATGCATGGAGCGCAGTTGGCGCGCCAGTGCTTCGCAGATGGCTTCCAGCCGTTCGATCTGTTGTTGTTGCTGGTAGACGGTCTTGTTCAGTTCTTCGAGCTGGTCTTCGTGGAAGCTGAACTTGGTTTCGAGGTCGGTCAGGCGTTGTTCGCTCATGGTCTGGTTGTTGAGTGCGGGGGCGACATTTTAGCGCGGGTTTGCGTTGCTTCCGGGCCTGCGACACAATGCGGCGGTTTTCAATCAGGCGGTGCAGGATATGAGCGAATCGGATTTCGACCGGATCAGGCGGCAGGTGCGCGAGTTCATCGCGGCGCGCGATTGGGACCAGTTCCATTCGCCCAAGAACCTTGCGATGGCGCTGATCGTGGAGGCGGCGGAGCTGGTGGAGCATTTCCAGTGGCTGACGGAAGAGCAGAGCGCGAACCTGTCGCCGGAGAAGCTGGCCGAGGTGGAGCAGGAGCTGGCCGATATCCAGGTCTACCTCATCAGTCTCTCGCACAAGCTCAGGCTCGATCTCATCGCTGCGGTGGAAAAGAAGCTGGTGCTGAATGCGCAGAAATATCCGGTGGAGCTGGCGCGCGGCAACAGCAAGAAATACACGGAACACGGCAATTCATGAGCCGACGCACCACTTACGGCCGCCGTGCATTGGCGGCCTTCCTCAAACGTGGCGGCGTGGTGGCTTATCCCACCGAATCCTGTTACGGCTTCGGTTGCGATCCGGCCAACCGGCGCGCGGTGCAGCGCATCCTGAAGTTGAAGCAGCGCCCGCAGCGGAAAGGGCTGATCCTGATCGCCTCCGCCTATCGCCAGGTGGCGCCTTACATCCAGCCGCTCGACGCGGATGCGCAGCACACCTTGCAAGCCGATGGCGCGCGCGCCATCACTTACCTGATGCCGGTCAAACCTTCCTGTCCGCGCTGGTTGCGCGGCATGCATGACACGCTGGCGGTGCGCATGACGGCGCACCCGTTCGCACAGGGGCTGTGCCGCAGCGTGGGCAGTGCGCTGGTCTCCACCAGTGCCAACCGCAGCGGCCTGCGCGCGACGAAGACCTGGGCCGAGTGCCAGCGAATGTTCGGTAGATCAGTGTGGGTATTGCGCGGGCGCGTGGGCAAACGCAAGCGTCCCTCCACGATCAAGGCGTGGGGCGGTGATAGAATCGTGCGCCAATAAAAAAACATCATCAATCCGTCATCCCCGCGCAGGCGGGAATCCAGTCGTTGCCGATGTCTCCGCAAGGTGGGGGCAAGACCCAACTGCAAATCGATCCGGGCGCGGGAATGACGAACAATCAGGAGAAAGTATGAGCAACGTCGATCCCAACGCCGTCAAAACCTATCTGCTCGATCTGCAAGACCGCATCGTCAAAGGCCTGGAAGCCATCGACGGCAAGACTTTCCTGCGCGACAAGTGGACGCGCGCCACCGGCAGCGGCGGCATCGGCAAGGGCGAGGGCATCAGCTGCATCATCGAAGAAGGCAATGTGCTGGAGCGTGGCGGCGTGGCGTTCTCGCATGTGCAGGGCGACAAGATGCCGGCCTCCGCTACCGCGCACCGTCCCGAGCTGGCCGGTTGCTCGTGGGAGGCGATGGGCGTGTCGCTGGTGATGCATCCGCGCAACCCGTATGCGCCCACCTCGCATGCCAACGTGCGCATGTTTATGGCGCACAAGCCGGACGGCGACAAGGTGTTCTGGTTCGGCGGCGGCATGGACCTCACGCCGTACTACGGTTTCGAGGAAGACGCCAGGCACTTCCATCAGGTGTGCAAGGATTCGCTGGCGCCGTTCGATCCGTCGCTGCATCCGCGCTTCAAGAAGTGGTGCGACGAGTATTTCTTCCTCAAGCATCGCAACGAGCCGCGCGGTGTGGGCGGCATCTTCTTCGACGACCTGAACGTGCCGGACTTCGACACCAGCTTCGCTGTGCAGCGCAGCGTGGGCGACCATTACCTGAAGGCCTATGCGCCGCTGCTGGAGAAGCGCAAGGACATGGCCTACGGCGAGCGCGAGCGCGACTTCCAGTTGTATCGTCGCGGCCGCTATGTGGAGTTCAACCTGGTCATCGACCGTGGCACCATCTTCGGTCTGCAATCCAACGGCCGCACCGAATCCATCCTGCTGTCCATGCCGCCGCTGGTGAAGTGGCGTTACGACTGGCATCCCGAGAAGGGCACGCCGGAAGCCGAGCTGTACGACAACTTCCTGGTGCCCAAGGACTGGGTGTAAGACGCCGCCCTCTCCCCCAGCCCCTCTCCCATGAATGGGCGAGGGGAGTGCAGAAGGTTCCCTCTCCCGCTTGCGGGAGAGGGTGGCCGACAGGCCGGGAGAGGGTAAACAAAAGAAAAACCCGCCAGCGGCGGGTTTTCTTTTGGCTGCGACGACTGCGTGATCACTTGAACAGCAGCGCGGCCTTCTGCAAGGTGTTCCAGATGCCCCAGGCCAGCGGCAGGCCCACGGCCAGCCAGGCCAGTGCTACCTTCCAGTTGTGCGCGGCTTCGTGCGCCACGGCTTGCGCATCGGCGATGAAATGCTCGTGCGTGTCGTTCGCCTGTTTCTTCTCTTCGGCTTGTTCCTCTTCGCTCATGTGGTGACGCTCGGCCACCGCCTGGATCATCCAGTTGCAGATGAAACCGGCCACCAGCAGGCCGGCCAGGATGTACATGGTGATGGTGTAGGCATCCGCGCGCGCCACGCCGTGGTCGAGCTGGTATTCGCGGATGTAGTTCACCAGCAGCGGGCCGAAGATGCCGGCGGCGGCCCAGGCGGTGAGCAGACGACCGTGGATCGCGCCGACCATCTTGGTGCCGAACAGGTCCGCCAGATAGGCGGGCACGGTAGCGAAGGCACCGCCATACATGGACAGGATGATGCAGAAGAACGCCACGTACAGCGCCAGGTGGTTGCCGGCGGCCATGCTGGGGATGGAGGCATACAGCGAGCAGCCGAGCAGGAAGAAGATGGAGTAGGTCATCTTGCGGCCCAGCTTGTCCGACAGCGAGGCCCAGAAGAAACGGCCGCCGATGTTGAACAGCGACAGCAGGCCGGTGAAGCCGGCGGCGATGGCGGCGATCTGTCCCTTCTGCGCGGCGTCCAGTTCATTGAAGGTGAGGTCGAGGCCGATCAGCTTGCCGGCGAACACTTCCTGCAACAGCGGCGAGGCCATGCCGATGATGCCGATGCCGGCGGTCACGTTCAGGCACA
>JAJZSA010000001.1 GCA_021822115.1 Pseudomonadota bacterium | reverse complement strand
GCGCGATGCCCAGCAGCAGCCAGCGCGGCGGCAGGCCCTTGCCGCTGCGCGCCAGCCACACGCGCCACAGCAACAGCATGGCGCATTCCGCGCTCACCCACGGCGGCAGGTGTTCGGCATGCGGCAGTCCCACCAGCAGCATGCAGGCGGTCAGGCCGTAGATGAGCGGGACGGAGAGTCCGTTCATGGCGCGCTCCCGAACAAGGCCAGTCGGCGCAGGCATTCGGCGCGATGGCGGGCGCCGTGTTGCGGTGGCAGTTCGCCATCCGGCAGGCGCAGGCCGTAGTGCAAGCCTTGTGCATCGGCATCCAGCACCCAGCGCGTGAGCAGCTCCAGTTTGCGCTCGACGGCGATGTCGGGCAGGTGTGCCCAATCCAGCCACAGTTGCTGTCCCTGCTGCTCGGAGAACTGTTTCACCTGCAAGCCCTGTTCGCGCGCCAGCGCCTTCCAGGCGATGCGCGGCAAGGCATCGCCCGCCACGTAGTTGCGCAGCCCGGCGAAATCCTCGTCGCCGCGCACGGTGAGCGTGCCGCTGCCGTCCGGTGCCAGTGCCACTGGTAACGGTTGCGGCGGCGCTGGCTGCGGATAGACCAGCGCGCGCACGTCGAAATGTATGTAAGTCCAGGCATGGAACAGGCCCAGCGGATAGCGCGTGTAGAGCGTGAGACGCCCGCTGTCCAGCCAGCCGCGCTGCGAGGTGGGCAGCGGTAGTTCGATCGCGGTCGAGGTCTGCGGTGGCAGGTCGAACACCACCTCATGTCCGGCATCGTCATGCAGGTGCAACTGATGGCGGGCCAGCGTGCCGGGGTTGTGGAAATGGAACACGAAGCGCGCCGCCTCGCCGGCGAACACCGGTTCGATATGTCCGGCGCGCACTTCCAGTTGCGCCATGTTGCGGAAGGCATACAGCATGGTCATCCCGCCGCTGGTGGCGAGCAGGAAGGTGAGCAGGTAGCCCAGGCTGAGGTTGTAATTGATGTCGCCCAGCAGCATCAGCAACAGCACGAAAGCGAAGGCGAACGCCTGGCGCGTGGGCAGGATGTAGATGCGGCGCTGGTTGAGCAGCAGCGTGCCGTGTTCGACGCTGCGGCGGAACGCCCAGTTGCGGAAACGGAGACGGAGCGCGCCGAGCATGGCTGGTCCCGTCAGGGGATGGCGACCGCCTCGATCAACTCGCGCGCCAGCCGCTCGCCATCGGAGGCCTGGATATCCTGCACGCTTTGCAGGCGGTGGCTGACCACGCCGGGCAGCACGGCCTGGATGTCTTCCGGCAGCACGGCGCTGCGACCATCGATCAGTGCCCAGGCGCGTGCCGCGCCGAGCAATGCCAGGCCGGCGCGCGGCGACAGGCCGTGCACATAGCGTGCCGATTCACGCGTGTGGCGCAGGATGGCTTGCACGTAGTCGAGCAGGGCGGGCGAGACATGCACCTGCTTCACCTGTTGTTGCAGCGCCAGCAGTTCGCTGGTCGCCATCTGCGGTTTGAGGTCGGCGATCAGGTCGCGCCGTTCCACGCCGGCGAGCAGGCCGCGTTCGGCCTGGGCGTCCGGGTAGCCCAGCTGGATGCGCATCAGGAAGCGGTCGAGTTGCGATTCCGGCAGCGGAAAGGTGCCGATCTGGTTGGTCGGGTTCTGCGTGGCGATGACGAAGAACGGGGTGGGCAGCGGACGCGTCGCGCCTTCGCTGGTGACCTGGTGCTCTTCCATGGCTTCCAGCAAGGCGCTCTGCGTCTTCGGCGTGGCGCGGTTCACTTCGTCGGCCAGGATCATCTGCGCGAAGATCGGGCCCGCGTGGAACTTGAATTCGCCGCTGTCGCGCTGGTAGATGGAGACGCCCAGGATGTCGGCCGGCAGCATGTCGCTGGTGAACTGGATGCGCGCGAATTGCAGACCCAGCGTCCGGGCCAGCACATGCGCCAGCGTGGTCTTGCCCACGCCGGGCAGGTCTTCGATCAGCAGGTGGCCGCGTGCCAGCAGGCAGGCGAGGGCGAGGCGGATCTGCTGCGGTTTGCCGAGGATGACCTGGCTGGTCTGTTCGATGGTTGTTCGCAAGGATGGGTTCATGGCGTTCCGTCAAGTTGAGCCCGTTCGTCCTGAGTAGGCGCATGGCGCCGTATCGAAGGATGGGCGGGCGGGTTGTGCCTCGGCAAGTTCATTTGCGGAAGTTCTTTTTGGCCAGTTTGGAAACTTCCTGCCAATTGCCACGCATCATGGCTTCTTTCTTTTTTCGGCTCCAGCCTTTGAGCTGCATCTCTGCCGCGAGCGCTTCGTCTCTGGAGGTGCATGCTTGCGACCAGGCCAGTGTTACAGGGCGGCGCTGGGCAGTATATCCGTCGATGGCTCCGGCGTGATGTTCGGCGATGCGTTTGTCCAGGTCGTCAGTATGGCCGGTGTAATAACTGCCATCGGCGCAGTGCAGTATGTATACCCAGAAAGTCATACGCCGGGCTGGCCTTCGATATGCGCCTTCGTCGCTACTCAGGACGACGGATACAGGGGGGGATTTGAGGTGTGCGTATGCGGCTCATAGCAGGATCGCTGCGATCACGCGGCGGCCTTCGGCGACCACGATGTTGTAGGTACGGCAGGCAGCCGGGGTGTCCATGAATTCGATGGCGATGCCGGCCTGATACAGCTTGCGCAGCAGGTCGGGGTGGGCGAACTGCTGGGTGGCACCGCAGCCGAACAGCAGTACTTCGGGCTTGAGGTCGATGAAAAAATCGAAATGGGCGGCTTGCAGCCCGGCGAAATCGGTGGCGGGCCAGTCGGTGCGTACCTGGTCGGCGCTGACCACCAGCGGCTGCTGGTAGCGCTGGCCGTTGACGGCCACATAGCCTTCGCCGTGCCCGGTGAAGGTCTTCAGGTGGGAGACGGATTCGAGATGCAGGGCCACGGTTTCCTCCTATCGTTTGCGGCTTCGGGCCCGGGACGGGTAAAATCGCGACCCTTGCGGAAACCCAGTGCTTGCGTCGGATTCTATCATCGGCGGCGGGACGGTTTCCGGGCCAACCCGAGTGAATGACCGTGAAACCCATACTGAAGTCGTCCAAACTTGCCAACGTCTGTTATGACATCCGCGGCCCCGTGCTGGATCGCGCCAAGATGATGGAGGAGGAAGGACAACGCATCATCAAGCTGAACATCGGCAATCTGGCGCCGTTCGGTTTCGAGGCGCCGGAGGAGATCCAGCAGGATGTGATCCTCAACCTGCCGAACGCATCCGGCTATTCCGATTCGCGCGGCATGTTCGCGGCGCGCAAGGCCATCATGCACTACACCCAGTCGAAGAACATCAAGGGCGTGGGGCTGGACGACATCTACATCGGCAACGGCGCATCCGAGCTGATCGTGATGGGCATGCAGGGTCTGCTCAATCCCGGCGACGAGGTGCTGGTGCCGGCGCCCGACTATCCGCTGTGGACGGCGGCGGTGGCGCTGGCCGGCGGCACGCCGCGCCATTACCTGTGCGACGAGGCCAACGAGTGGAACCCCGACCTCAAGGACATGCGCAGCAAGATCACCGAGCACACGCGCGCCATCGTGGTCATCAACCCGAACAACCCGACCGGCGCGCTGTATTCGGACGACATCCTGAAGGAGATCGTGCAGATCGCGCGCGAGCACCAGCTGATCATCTTCGCCGACGAGATCTACGACAAGATGCTGTATGACGGTGCGACGCACACCTCCATCGCCTCGCTGGCGGATGACGTACTGTTCGTCACGCTGAACGGTCTGTCCAAGAACTACCGCGCCTGCGGCTACCGTTCCGGCTGGATGGTGATCTCGGGCGAGAAGAAACACGCGCAGGATTACATCGCCGGCCTCAACATCCTGGCCTCGATGCGCCTGTGTTCCAACGTGCCCGGCCAGTTCGCCATCCAGACCGCGCTGGGCGGTTACCAGAGCATCAACGACCTGGTCGGCCCGGGCGGCCGTCTGGCGCGCCAGCGCGACCTGGCTTACGAGATGCTCACCGCCATCCCCGGCGTGAGCTGCGTCAAGCCCAAGGCCGGCCTCTACCTGTTCCCGCGTTTCGATCCCAAGGTGTATCCCATCGAGGACGACCGCCAGTTCATCCTCGAACTGCTGGAAGAGGAACGCGTACTGGTGGTGCAGGGCACCGGCTTCAACTGGCCGCGCCCGGACCACATGCGCATCGTCTTCCTGCCCAACGCGGACGACCTGCGCGATGCTTTCACCCGTCTGGCACGCTTCCTGGAAAGCTACCGCAAGCGTCACGGCACCAACTAAAGAAAGAGGAACATGAGCAATAAACCCATCAACGTAGGCCTGCTCGGTATCGGTACCGTCGGCGGTGGCACTTTCAACGTGCTGGCACGCAACGCGGAAGAGATCACCCGCCGCGCCGGTCGCCCGATCAACATCACCCTGGTGGCCGACCGCAACCTGGAGCATGCCAAACAGGTCACCGGCGGCAAGTGCCGCGTGACCGATGATGCCTTCGCCGTGGTGAGCGATCCCGCAGTGGACATCGTGGTCGAACTGATCGGCGGCTACACCGTGGCCAAGGAACTGGTGCTCAAGGCCATCGCCAACGGCAAGCATGTGGTCACCGCCAACAAGGCGCTGCTGGCCGTGCACGGCAACGAGATCTTCCAGGCCGCGCAGGACAAGGGCGTGATGGTCGCGTTCGAGGCGGCCGTGGCCGGCGGCATCCCCATCATCAAGGCAGTGCGCGAAGGCCTCACCGCCAACCGCATCGAATGGATCGCCGGCATCATCAACGGCACCACCAACTTCATCCTGTCCGAGATGCGCGACAAGGGGCTGAGCTTCGACACCGTGCTGAAGGAGGCGCAACGCCTGGGCTATGCCGAAGCCGACCCCACCTTCGACATCGAAGGCGTGGACGCGGCGCACAAGATCACCATCCTGTCCGCGCTCGCTTTCGGCATCCCGATGCAGTTCGACAAGGCCTACATCGAAGGCATCTCCAAGCTGGATGCGGCCGACATCAGATACGCCGAACAATTGGGTTACCGCATCAAGCTGCTGGGCATCACCAAGCGCACCGATGACGGCGTCGAGCTGCGCGTACATCCCACGCTGATCCCGGCCAAGCGCTTGATCGCCAACGTCGAAGGCGCGATGAACGCCGTGCTGGTGCAGGGCGACGCCGTCGGTCCCACGCTGTATTACGGCAAGGGCGCCGGTGCCGAACCCACCGCCAGCGCTGTGATCGCCGACCTGGTCGATGTGACGCGCATGGCCACCGCCGATCCGCAGAACCGCGTGCCGCACCTGGCGTTCCAGCCCAACCAGCTGTCGGACATCAAGGTGCTGCCGATGGACGAGGTGCAGACCAGCTACTACCTGCGCCTGCGCGTGCAGGACAAGCCGGGCGTGCTGGCCGACATCACGCGCATCCTGGCCGACCAGGGCATCTCCATCGACGCCGTGATCCAGAAGGAATCCGGCGAAGGCGAAGAACAGACCGACCTCATCCTGCTCACGCACCTGACGCGCGAGAAACACATCAACGCCGCCATCGCCAAGATCGAGGCACTGGGCGCGGTGGCCGGCAAGGCGACCAAGCTGCGTTTGGAAGAGTTGGGCAAGTAAGTATTCAATTCCCCTCTACCGCTTGCGGGAGAGGGGCTGGGGGAGAGGGATGCACAGTTTCTACCCTCTCCCTAACCCTCTCCCTGCCAGGGCGAGGGAACTGATGAGGTAGTGATAAATGAAATACATCTCCACCCGCGGCAATGCGCCCGCCAAGACCTTCACCGAGATCCTGCTGGGCGGCCTGGCGCCGGACGGCGGTCTGTATCTGCCGGAGCAATACCCGCAGGTGACCCGTGCCGAGCTGGATGCCTGGCGCAAGCTGTCGTATGCCGAGCTGGCCTTTGCAGTGCTGTCCAAGTTCGCCACCGACATCCCGGCGGCCGACCTGCGCGCCATCGTGGACAAGACCTACACCGCCGAGGTGTACAGCAACGGTCGTGCCGACAGCAATGCGGCCGACATCACGCCGCTGCGCAAGCTGAGCGAAGGCGTGTTCATCCAGGAGTTGTCCAACGGCCCGACGCTGGCGTTCAAGGACATGGCCATGCAGTTGCTCGGCAACCTGTTCGAGTACGCGTTGGCGAAGCAGAACGCCGAGCTGAACATCCTCGGCGCGACTTCGGGCGACACCGGCTCCGCCGCCGAATATGCGATGCGCGGCAAGAAAGGCATCCGCGTGTTCATGTTGTCGCCGGAAGGCAAGATGTCGTCGTTCCAGCGCGCGCAGATGTATTCGCTGCAAGACCCCAACATCTTCAACATCGCCATCAATGGCTTCTTCGACGATGCGCAGGATATGGTGAAGGCGGTGTCCAACGACCACGCGTTCAAGGCCAAGTACAAGATCGGTACGGTGAACTCCATCAACTGGGCGCGCGTGTCGGCGCAGGTGGTGTATTACTTCAAGGGCTACTTCGCTGCGACCAAATCCAACGACGAGCAGGTGGCGTTCTCGGTGCCGTCCGGCAACTTCGGTAACATCTGCGCGGGCCACATCGCACGCATGATGGGCCTGCCCATCGGCCAGTTGATCCTCGCCACCAACGAGAACGACGTGCTGGACGAGTTCTTCCGCAGCGGCGTCTATCGCCCGCGCGACACCGCCCACACCTATGAGACCAGCAGCCCGTCGATGGACATCAGCAAGGCCTCCAACTTCGAGCGCTTCGTGTTCGACCTGGTCGGCCGCGATGCCGCCAAGGTGCGCGAGTTCTGGAGCAAGGTGGATCAGGGCGGCTCGTTCGACATCAAGGGCAGCGACTACTGGCATGCACTGCCCAAATTCAATTTCTCCTCCGGCAAGAGCAGTCACGCCGACCGTCTGAAGACCATCCGCGAGGTGTGGCAGGAATACGGCGTGATGATCGATACGCACACTGCCGATGGCCTCAAGGTCGGTCTGGAGCAGCGCCGTCCCAGCCTGCCGCTGATCTGCCTGGAGACTGCCTTGCCGGCCAAGTTCGCCGAGACCATCCAGGAAGCGCTGGGTCGCCAGCCTGAGCGTCCCGCCAAGCTGGCAGGCATCGAAGACCTGCCGCAACGCTGCGAGGTGATGGAAGCCGACGTGGTGAAGCTGAAGGCCTTCATCTCCGCCCACGTGCCGAATTAACCTGTCATTCCCGCGCACGCGGGAATCCAGTGAGTCGTAAAGCTCGCGTAGCGAGACCGCAAGATGGTTTTGTCCGCTACGCGGATCCTTGTTGTTTTGCTGGATTCCCGCTTGACCGCAGGTCAGTTTATCCTGAGCCCCCCGAAGGGCGGGAATGACTGGCAATAGATCGGGAGTGAGCGCGCATGACAAAGCAACCTTGCGTTTACATCCTTGCCCGTCAGCGCAACGGCACGTTGTATATCGGTGTCACCAGTGATCTGCGCAAGCGGGTATGGGAACACAAGCATGACCAGGCGGATGGCTTCACGAAGAAATATGGCATCCATATGTTGGTTTACTTTGAACAGTGTGACGACATGCTGGGTGCGATTGCTCGCGAGAAACAGCTCAAGAAATGGGATCGCAGCTGGAAGATCGAATTGATCGAGTCATTTAATCCAGAATGGAATGATCTGTGGGATGAGATTCAATGAACGTCACTATTGAGAGCCGTCATTCCCGCGCACGCGGGAATCCAGCGTTGTTAAAGAACAAGTTTTTGCTTTTGTCGGCTGCGCCGGTGTTGTTATATGACTGGATTCCCGCGTGCGCGGGAATGACCGCCAAGTGAACAACCTCATCCTGCTTATCCTCTGTTTCGTGGCTGGCATGCTGCTACGCCGTTTCCGGCGCATGCCGGACAACGCGCCGGCCACGCTCAACAGTTTCATCATCCATGTCTCGCTGCCGGCACTGACGCTGCTCTACATCCATGAGATCGAGCTGTCCGGCCATGTGGTGCTCACGGCGCTGATGGCGTGGCTGGTGTTCGGGCTGTCTTTCCTGTTGTTCCGTGCGCTGGGCAACTGGCTGCAACTGTCGCGCAGCACCACCGGCGCGCTGATCGTGGTCGGCGGTCTGGGCAACACCTCGTTCTTCGGCCTGCCCATGGTGGATGCGTTCTACGGCAAGGAAGGGCTGGCCACCGCCATCGTGGCCGACCAGCTGGGTTCCTTCTTCGTGCTGTCGGTGCTGGGCATCACGGTGGCGGGTATCTATTCCTCGGGACGTCCGACCGCCGCGCAGATCGTGCAGCGCATCGCGCTGTTCCCGCCGTTCATCGCGCTGGTGATCGCCCTGCTGCTGATCCCGGTGGAATACGCGGACTGGTTCTCCGCCTTGCTCAAGCGTCTGGGCGATACGCTGGCGCCGCTGGCCTTGCTGTCGGTGGGCTTGCAGTTGCGTCTGGGGCATGTGGCCGAACACAAGCGCAACCTGGCGCTCGGCCTGGGCTATAAACTCATCCTCGCACCCTTGGTCATCTATCTGTTGTATGTGCAGGTGCTCGGCGCGCACGGCCTGGCGATCCAGGTCACGCTGTTCGAGGCGGCAATGCCGTCGATGATCACCGCCGCCATCGTGGCGAGCGAACATGACCTCGATCCGCCGCTGGCCAACCTGATGGTGGCGGTGGGCCTGATCTTGTCCTTCTTCACGCTGAGTGCGTGGTCGTGGCTGTGGAGCGGCGTATGAACATCTGGGACCAGCGCTATGCCGGCGAGGAATACTTCTATGGCACCGAACCGAATGCCTTCCTGGTATCGCAGGCCCGCCGTCTGCAACCCGGCATGAAATGCCTGGCGGTGGCCGACGGCGAAGGGCGCAACGGCGTGTGGCTGGCGGAGCAGGGGCTGGATGTGTTGTCGGTGGATGCCTCGCCGGTGGCGCAGGCCAAGGCGCAGAAGCTGGCACAGGCGCGCGGCGTGCAGATGCGCTTTGGTCAGGTGGACCTGCTGCAATGGGCGGGTGACGAGTCGTACGATGTGGTGGCCGCCATCTTCATCCAGTTCGTCGGCCCCGACTTGCGCGCGCAGCAGTTCACTAACCTCAAGCAACACCTCAAACCGGGCGGCCTGCTGCTGTTGCAGGGCTACACGCCCAAACAGCTCGAATACAAGACCGGCGGCCCGTCGCAGATCGAGAACCTGTACACCGAGCCGATGTTGCGCGAACTGTGCGCCGACATGGAGATCCTGCACCTCGCCGAACACGACAGCGTGATCCGCGAAGGGACCGGGCACAGCGGGATGTCAGCGCTGATCGACCTCGTCGCGCGCAAGCAGCTGTAAAAAAAACTACTGAACTCGTCACTGCGGCGTTACGCGCTACTCGTTTTCTCGCCTACTTGGCAGGTCTGTCCTGTCACTCCGTTCCAGGTGCCCGGCATCCGACCAGGTACTGGCCGGCGACGGGACTGAAGTGGTCGGTGCTCATTGCACCCGTTCGTCCCGTTCCTGCTTGTATTGGTCATAGCTCGGGGCGGGCGACAGCGCACGTTCCTGCGGTGTGCGCTGCGCTTCCTGTTGCGACTGGATGCCCTGGTACAGATTGCGTGCCGGGTCGGCGCAACTCGCCAGCAGCAAGGGCAACAGGATCAACAGGTAGCGCATGGCATCAGACCTGCGCACGTGCCCAGTTCACGATGCCGCGCACATCCATCGCGCCGGCCTGGCGCGCCACTTCGCGGCCGCCTTTGAACAAGGCCAGCGTGGGGATGCTGCGGATGTTGAACTGGGCGGCGAGTTGCTGCGCTTGCTCGGTATCCAGTTTCACCAGACGCATCTGCGGTTCCAGATGCTGGGCGGCCTGGGCGAAGGCGGGTGCCATCATCTTGCACGGGCCGCACCAGGGCGCCCAGAAATCCACCAGCACCGGCACGTCGCTGTTGCTGATGTGGCGCATGAAGTTGTTCTGGTTCAGCTCCACCGGGTGGGCGGTGAACAGCGGCTGTTTGCATTTGCCGCAGGTGGGGTTGGCGTCCAGCTTGTCGGCGGGGACACGGTTCACCGCATCGCAATGCGGGCAGACGAGGTGTTTCGGGTCGGACATGATCGCTCCTTTGTTGATCAGCGATTCCTAATATATGGGGCGTACCCAAGAATTCAAGTGAATTCATCCCAGATAAGCCATCAGGCCAGATGCTCCGTCATTCCGGCGCAGGCCGGAATCCAGCAAGACAAAAAAACCACGAAGTGGGACAAGCGTGCGATTTTGTCTGCTTCGCAGAATCATTTTTATTACTGGATTCCGGCCTGCGCCGGAATGACGGCCAATGGAGAATCCGGGGTCATGCGTCATTCCCGCGCAGTAGGGCAAAACCGATGTGGTCGGCTGCGCCGGATGCTTGTCCTGGCTGGATTCCCGCCTGCGCGGGAATGACCGGCTAAGGCAGCCGCACGCGCATCGACAGGTCGATGGCCTTCACATCCTTGGTCAGCGCACCGATGGAGATGCGATCCACGCCGGTGGCGGCGACCCGCGGGATGTTCTCCAGCGTGATGCCGCCCGATGCTTCCAGCGCGGCGCGGCCTGCCGCGTGTTCCACTGCGCGTTTCATGTCTTCCAGCGAGAAATTGTCCAGCAGGATGAGTCGCGCGCCGGCCAGCAAGGCCTGATCCAGCTCGTCCATGTTTTCCACCTCGATCTGGATGGGGATCTGCGGCGGTGTGACGCGGAAGGCGAATTCCATCACTTTGCTGATGCCGCCTGCGGCCGCGATGTGGTTCTCCTTGATCAGTACGCCGTCGAACAGGCCGACGCGCTGGTTGTGGCCGCCGCCCACCGTCACGGCATATTTCTGCGCATGGCGCAGGCCGGGCAGCGTCTTGCGCGTATCCATGATCCGGGCTTTGTGGCCGCTGGCGGCATCCACGTAACGGCGCGTCACGGTGGCCACGGCGGACAGCGTCTGCAAGAAATTCAGTGCCGGGCGTTCGGCCGAGAGCAGCGCGCGCGCATCACCGTGGATCTCGCACAGCACCTGGTTGGCGGTGGCGCATTCGCCCTCCGGCAGTTTCCAGTCGATGCGGCAATCCGGGTCCAGCGTGCGGAAGCATTCCTCGAACCACAGCGTGCCGCACAGGATGGCGTCTTCGCGCGTGATGACGGTGGCGCTGGCGCGCGTGCCTTCCGCGATCAGTTGTGCGGTGAGGTCGCCGCTGCCGATGTCTTCTTCCAGCGCGGCTTTCACGTTGGCGCGGATGTGGGCGGAAAGGCTCATGTGGGTTCCTTGTGTGTGGGATGCAGGCGCCACCCGGCGGCCAGCCATTGGGTGAGCAGCGATGTCAGTGCAAATGCGGCAAAGGTGGAACACATGGTCATCAGTACCGACTGCGCCACATCGGCCCCAGCCATGATGATGGTCAGTCCCCACACGATCATCTGGCCGTTGAACCAGGTGAACCAGTGCGGGAAGAACAGGGCCAGACCGCTACAGGTCAACACCCACAGCGGGAACAGGTCGGCGAGCAGCTTGAACAGACGAGTCACGTTGGCAGACCGGGATGACGGTGGAAAAGGGGCGCAAAGGCTATCACAGCCGCCGCTCGCATACTCATGCCGCAGTCCGTTCCTTGGCGAGTGCGCGCAGGTAGGTCACGAAATCCGGGTCTTCGCCGCCCAGTTGATCTTCCAGAGCAGCGCGGAAATCCTCGCGCGCGCACCATTCGCGCATGTAATCCTCCCACGAGCGCCAGCGGCGCAACTGCTTGTCCGACATGCCCGGCTCGTACAGCAGCAGATAGGCGCGCTCGAACAGCGAGATCAGCATGCTGAAGATGATGTACATGCGTTCGCGCTGGATGTCGTCCAGCGCCGAGGTCTTCTCGGTGGAGAACAGGCGCAGGTCGGGGTTCTCCAGCGCCACCTTGAGGAAATCCTGATAGTTGTCAGACAGCAGCTGGTAGACCGCCTCGTCCTCGTTGTCGCGCTCCTTGCGCTGCTCATAGATGAAGACAAAGATCGCCAGCGGCAAACCGATGACGGTGACGATATAGCTCAGCAATTCCCAAGTCTGGAGGTCCATGCGGCAAAAGTACCATGCCCGGCATCGGTCAGCCAGCACTTGAAATGTCCCCAGCCCCCCCCATATACCGGCCAATATCAATTCCACAGTGGAGAGCACCATGCGTTTCGACAAGTTCACCACCAAGCTGCAACAAGCCCTGTCCGACGCCCAGAGCCTGGCCGTCGGCGCCGACAACCAGTTCATCGAGCCGCAGCACCTGCTGCTGGCCATGCTCAACGATGCCGACAGCGGGGCAGGCTCGCTGCTGGCCCGTGCGGGCGGCAACGTCAATGCGCTGAAGACCGCGCTCAATGAGGCCGTGAACCGCCTGCCCAAGGTGGAGGGCCACGGCGGCGAAGTGCAGGTCGGCCGCGATCTGGGCAACCTGTTCAACCTCACCGACAAGGAAGCGCAGAAGCGCGGCGACCAGTTCATCGCCTCCGAGATGTTCCTGCTCGCGGTCACCAACGACAAGGGCGAGTGCGGCCGTCTGTACAAACAGCACGGCATCACCCGCGCCGCGCTGGAGACCGCCATCAACGCGGTGCGCGGCGGTGAATCGGTGGGTTCGCAGGAAGCCGAAGGTCAGCGCGAAGCCCTGAAGAAATTCACCCTCGACCTGACCGAGCGCGCACGTCAAGGCAAGCTCGACCCCGTCATCGGCCGCGACGACGAGATCCGCCGCGCCATCCAGGTGCTGCAACGCCGCACCAAGAACAACCCGGTGCTGATCGGCGAACCCGGCGTGGGCAAGACCGCCATCGTCGAAGGGCTGGCGCAACGCATCATCAACGAAGAAGTGCCGGAGACGCTGAAAGGCAAGCGCGTGCTGTCGCTGGACATGGCTGCCTTGCTGGCAGGTGCCAAGTATCGCGGCGAGTTCGAGGAGCGCCTGAAGTCGGTGCTTAACGAACTGGCCAAGGATGAAGGCAAGAACATCGTGTTCATCGACGAGATCCACACCATGGTCGGCGCGGGCAAGGCCGAAGGTGCGATGGATGCGGGCAACATGCTCAAGCCCGCGCTGGCGCGCGGCGAACTGCACTGTATCGGTGCCACCACGCTGGACGAATACCGCAAATACATCGAGAAGGACGCCGCGCTGGAGCGTCGCTTCCAGAAGGTGCTGGTGGACGAGCCTTCGGTGGAATCCACCATCGCCATCCTGCGCGGCTTGCAGGAGAAATACGAACTGCACCACGGCGTGGACATCACCGACCCGGCCATCGTCGCGGCGGCCGAGTTGTCGCACCGTTACATCACCGACCGCTTCCTGCCGGACAAGGCCATCGACCTGATCGACGAGGCCGCCTCGCGCATCAAGATGGAGATCGACTCCAAGCCCGAGGTGATGGACAAGCTCGACCGCCGTTTGATCCAGCTGAAGATCGAGCGCGAAGCGGTGAAGAAGGAAAAGGACGAAGCCTCGCAGAAACGCTTCGCCCTGATCGAGGACGAGATCGCCAAGCTGTCGCGCGAGTACGCCGACCTGGAAGAATTGTGGAAGGCCGAGAAGGGCGCGGCCCAAGGCACCGCCCATGTGAAGGAAGAGATCGACCAGGTGAAGGCCGAGATCAACCGCCTGCAACGCGAAGGCAAGCTGGAGAAGGTGGCCGAGCTGCAATACGGCAAGCTGCCGCAACTGGAATCCAAGCTGAAGGAAGCCGCGCAGCGCGAAGCCGAAGGCGGCGCGCAGAAGAACAAGCTGCTGCGCACCCAGGTCGGCGCGGAAGAGATCGCCGAAGTGGTGAGCCGCGCCACCGGCATCCCGGTCAGCAAGATGATGCAGGGCGAGCGCGACAAGCTGCTGCACATGGAAGACAAGCTGCACGAGCGCGTGGTGGGGCAGGACGAGGCAGTGCGTCTCGTATCCGATGCCATCCGTCGTTCGCGTTCCGGCCTGAGCGACCCGAACCGCCCGTATGGCTCCTTCCTGTTCCTCGGCCCGACGGGCGTGGGCAAGACCGAGCTGTGCAAGACCTTGGCGACCTTCCTGTTCGATTCGGAGGAACACATCATCCGCATCGACATGAGCGAATTCATGGAGAAGCATTCCGTCGCGCGCCTGATCGGTGCGCCGCCGGGATACGTGGGCTATGAAGAAGGTGGTTACCTCACCGAGGCCGTGCGCCGCAAACCCTATTCCGTCATCCTGCTGGATGAAGTGGAGAAGGCGCACCCGGACGTGTTCAACGTGCTGCTGCAAGTGCTGGACGATGGCCGCATGACCGACGGCCAGGGCCGCACCGTGGACTTCAAGAACACCGTGATCGTGATGACCTCGAATCTGGGTTCGCAGATGATCCAGCAGATGGAAGGCGACGACTACCAGGTGGTGAAGCTGGCCGTGATGGGCGAGGTGAAGAACTACTTCCGCCCCGAGTTCATCAACCGTATCGACGAGGTGGTGGTGTTCCACGCGCTGGACGAGAAGAACATCAAGTCCATCGCGCGCATCCAGATGCAGGGCCTGGAGAAACGTCTGGCTGCGATGGAGATGAAGCTGGAGATCACCGAGGCCGCACTGGCCGAGGTCGCCAATGCGGGCTTCGATCCGGTGTTCGGCGCGCGTCCGTTGAAGCGTGCCATCCAGGCGCAGATCGAGAACCCCTTGGCCCGCGCCATCCTCGAAGGCCGTTTCGCCGCCAAGGACACCATCAAGGTGGATTGCCAGAGCGGCATCATGCAGTTCAACAAAGGCTGATGCTGCGGGCGGCGCCTGCCGCCCGCGCACAGCCAGCACAGTTGCTTCTCCCCAGAGGTGAACGAAGGGTCCCGGCTATGCCGGGCTTTTCGTTTCTGCGTCCTCTGCACAGGTTTGCAAGTTGGAACTTAACTTACTGTTAAATCGAATATAATCCGCGACAGGGGTGGGGCCTTCGCGATTGCAGTGCGCGCGATGCTTCTGCGTGTAACGAACACCAAAGGGCATCACGCAACCATGAATACTGCATCTTTCCTGATCAATCTGGTGGTGGTGATCGGTATCGGCATCGAACTGATATTGATCGTCTTCGGCAAACTCAGCGCAGACCAGCTGCTGATCTCCAGCGGTCTCTCCGGTCTGGTCATCCTGGTCTCCTTCAAGTTCCTCAAGGATGCCTTGCTCAATCTGTACAAGCTGCCCGACAGTCACCGGGCAGGTGTGCAGGAAGAGATCAACATCATGGACGAGATCAACGCGCACATCGCCTGGAAGATACGGCTGCAAAAATATCTGGAAGGCGATGCCAACGCGCGCATCGAAGTGGATCAGGTGATGCGCGACGACCAGTGCGACCTGGGCAAATGGCTGCACGGCCCCGCGCTACAGCATTTCGGCGCCAACAACACCGGCATCAAAATGCTCACCGCGCAGCATGAGCGTCTGCATATGGCTGCCGGTTTCGTCGTGCGCAACATCGAGAACAACGACCTCGCCGCCGCGAAGAAGATCATGAACGGCGAATTCAAGAAAGCCTTCCACGAAGTGATGCAGACGCTGAACGCGCTGAACAGCGCGCTGATGAAGGCCTGAGCGGCGACGTCAGTCCGCCACCGGCGCGAAGCGCGGCACCTGCTGCCCTTGGTGCTCCACCCTCTCGAAGAACACCGTTTTCGGTCGCGCCCAGATCTGCCCGTCGCTGAGCGAGCGGTAGATCATCAGCGTGACCGTCGGATCGGCCTCCAGCTTCGCCTCGCACACAAGTTCGTAGAGGCCACCTTTGTAGTGCCGGTAGCGCATGCAGGTTCCTTTCATTGCGGTGACAAGCTGATGGGGCGCACCGGGTTGCGCGCTTTCTTCTCCGCCCGCGCGCGCAACTGTCCGCATGCCCCCTCCACATCCTGCCCGGCCGAATCGCGCAATTGGGTGATGATGCCGCGCTGCTTCAGCGTGCCGACGATGCGCGCCAAACGCTCGGGCGCGGGGCGGCGATAGGGCAGACCTTCCACATCATTGAAGGGGATGAAGTTCATGATCGCGTACTTGCCGCTGAGCAGTTCGATGATGCGTTCAAGTTCCGCATCGCTGTCGTTCACACCCTCGATCAGCGTCCATTGATACTGCGTCGGGTAATGCGTGGCGCGCGCATATTCCTCGCAGCGCGCCACCAATTCTTCCACCGGGATGCGTGGTGCATTGGGCAACAACTGCGCACGCAGTGCATCGTCGGTGGAATGCAGCGAAAGCGCGAGGGCGGGCCGAACGGCTGGTAAGTCTGCCGAAAGTTTGTTGGTTCCGTCATTCCGGCGCAGGCCGGAATCCAGTGGGTTTATACAAAATGAATTTTTGTCTTGCTGGATTCCGGCCTGCGCCGGAATGACGGGCTCTCTGGAGGGCATCAACCGCTCGAACACCCGCACATCGCCCACCGTCGACAGCACCAGGTTCTTGTGCGCGATGTCGCCTTGCATGCCCAGCAAATGGATGGCTTCCAGCACGTTGTCCAGATTGTGTGCCGGCTCGCCCATGCCCATGAACACCACCTTGGACACCGCGCGCCGCCTGCGCGCCAGCACCACCTGCGCCACCATCTCCAGACTGGAAAGCTGGCGCTGCAAACCATCGCGCCCGCTCATGCAGAACACACAGCCCACCGCACAGCCCACCTGCGTCGAGATGCACAACCCGCCGCGCGGCAACAGCACACTCTCCACCATCTGCCCATCCGCCAGCTCCACCAGCAGTCGTGCTACTTCGTCCTGCTCCAAAACCTCGCGCCGCTCGACATCAACTCCCTCTCCCGCGTGGCGGGAGATAACCAGCGACTTGCCCGCTTGCGGGCTTAGTCGATTGGCTAGTAGTTCCTTCAGGGCGGGGGAGAGGGTCGTTGGATATTCACCATGCAGCCGCGCCAACCCCTCCAGTTCCGCTTCGATGCCCGGCAACGCCGCGCGCAATGCTGCCGGAAAGAACGTCGCCGCCGGGCTGCCCTTGCGGTCGTACGTCTTCACCTGCGACCAGCCGCGCAGCAGGCGGTCGACATGGCAAGGCTTGCAGCCCAGGTCGTTCAGGCGTTGGGTGAGTTGGGAAAAAAGCATGGGAGAGTCCGCATGGAAAGCGGGCGCGATTCTAACTCAGGCCGGGACTGGGAAGTATTGCGCGGGGGCATCCTGATGACGCGCTTCCGGCTCAGCGCAGCCAACAGCCTCAGCTGCCGAACGCCGCCTGCATCACCCTGATCATGTAGCCCACATCCTGCACGCCCGCGCTCTCACGCAGGCTGTGCATGGCCCACATCGGCGAGCCGACATCCACGCTGGCTATGCCCAGGCTGGCCGCGAGGATCGGGCCGATGGTGCTGCCGCAGCCGAGGTCGGTGCGGTGGGTGTAGTTCTGGCAGGGCACGCCGGCACTTTCGCACAGCGTGATGAAACGCGCGGCGGTATCCGCATTGGTGCTGTAGCGCTGGTTGGCATTGGTCTTGATCACCGGGCCGGCATTCACCAGCACGCGGTGGTTGGGTTCGTAGGCATTGGGAAAATTGGGCTGGTAAGCGTGCGCCATGTCCGCGCTGATGAAAAAGCTGTGGGCCGCCGCGCAATGCTGTTGTTCCTCATCCAGCCCCAGGCACAACGAGATGCGCGCGATCACATCGCTGGCAAAACTGCCACCCGCGCCCGCTGCACTTTCGCTGCCCACTTCCTCATGGTCGAAGAACGCTGCGATGCAGGTGGCCGCAGGCGTGGCCGTGGCGAGCAGGGCAGTGAGCGCGGCGTGGCAAGAGGCCAGATTATCGAGCTGGCTGCTGGCGATGAATTCCTGCTCCGCCCCCCAGAACACACCGGGCTGGGTGTCGGTCACGGCCAGCTCATAAGTGAGGATGTCTGCCGCCTGCACCTGCAAGGCATCCGCCAGCAGCTTGAGGAATCGCTCACCGGCGGCAAGCTGGCTATCGGCCATGCCAAACAGCAACGGCAACTCGGTCTGCTTGTTCAGCTTTAGGCCTTGCTCGTTCACCTCACGGTTCATGTGGATGGCGAGGTTGGGCAGGCGCAGCAGCGGCTGAGCGAAATCGACCAAGCGCGTTTCGAAACCCTGTGCCGTGCGCACATTCACGCGACCGGCCAGGCCCAGATCGCGGTCGGTAAAGGTCGCCAGTATCGGCCCGCCGTACACCTCCACCCCCAATCGCACCACGCCGTCACTGGCCTGTGCCGCATTCGTCTTGAGGCGCAAGCCGGGTGAATCGGTGTGCGCGCCTATCATGCGCAAGCCGGTATCCGCCAAAGGCTGCTGCCCGATGCGGAAAGCGATCAGCGATGCACCGCGCACCACGTAATAGCCACCGCCTGCTTCCAGCTTCCAGCGCAGCTTCTCTTCCAACGGCACAAACCCCTGCGCCTGCAAACGTTGCGTGATGGACTGCACGGCATGCCACGGGCTGTGGCTGGCGTCGATGAAGTTCAGCAGATCTTGCGCGTGGGCGCGGTCTTCAGGCGTGATGGGCATAGTGCATTCTTGGGCAATGTGGATAGACGGGCGCAGTACGAAACTGCTTTGCGGGAAGGATTATAGAGGAGGGCGTTTACCTTTGATCCCTAAGTTCTATGTGACGCAGAGGACGTGACGGGCGAGAACCAAGATCGGTACGCAATGCAGAATAGAAAAAGCCCGGCGATGCCGGGCTTTTTACTGCGGGGTAATGCGAAACTGCTCCTTAATTACTAGTGCTCGAATAGAAATTCAAAGTTCTTTGTTCCTTTGTGTAAGCAGGTCCGATAACGTAATCATCGAGTTCCAAATTTGGATTCATCATTGATGTTGTAAAGATTATCTGAAAAGGCACTTCAAGCCCTGTTGCTCGTTCTACCACTAGTTTCTGGAAGAGGTGGCTTCGCTCAAGCTCCATGCCTTTGTCTTCTATGTTGTCTATCAATAGAAAACGAGGGTGGTGAAAGGTGCTATCGCTGCAAGCTGCGAGGAATACAGACAAGATTGCAGAGTTCTTCAAAAATACATTGCTACTTTCTGCAAAATTTACGTGACCATCAACTGATATTGAATCCGTAACAAAGTCTAATTCTACTTTTTGGCAGACTTCAAACTCATCCTGGCGCTTCATGTCAGAATGTAAAAGAGATACAGCGAGATCGGAAATTTCAGAGAGAGCTGTATTTCGACGGATGGTTGCCTGCCTATTCAATGCTTGGTTTCGTTGCTTCAACTTATCAACGCTGGTTTGCAATGTGCTCTTCTTTTCGTTCAGGGTGTCAATCTCATTCGCTATACCCAGTCCTTTTGTTAAATAATCAATCTCTGCTTCAATCTGGCCAATTCGACCGATTCTCTTGGCAAGATAGGCTTCTCGCGGTCCGTTTGCTCCAGCGTATTTCAGATCGAAATTTGTCATTTCACGCTCATGAGTTGCAATGCGCGATCTCAATTCTTGCTTTGTTTTATTTAGAGATGTTTCTTTTTGAGTAGCTAGCTGCCTTGATTCTCTGGTTTGTATTTCAAGATCAAGCCGAATTTGGTTGTATCTCGACTTTTCATTCTCAGCATCCATAGGCAGCTTGCATACAATGCAGTGTCCATGAGCAACATCTGAAGATAACTTCTTTCCGCATGCAGGACAGTGCTCAAACTCTATGCTCCCAATAACATTACGGGCTTCCTCAGATAATTTAAGTTTGGCAGCTAATTCTCCAAGGTACGCTAGAAATTCTTGGATTTCCCTTAACTCAAACTCCAGCTTGCTAATGCTGTACTCTAGTTCTGTTATTTGGTTTCGCTCAGATGCGATTTTATTTTGCTCGCGGTGGCGATCCTTAAGGTACATGTCGACAGTTTCAGAAGCTATCCGTTGATTAACTTCATCAACTTCTTTGAGTAGTTGTTTCTTCTCTAAGCTGAGATCATTAATCCTCGAATAAATGCCTGTTGATGTTTGCAGTGCCGCATCCGGCGGCAATGCTTTGAGTAAACCAGACAGTCTTGTGCTAACCTCGCCGAGCTTTTTTTCAAGGTCTCGTAGCTGCAACCCTATCTCATAGATTTCATAGCCACTAATGCCGCAAACTAAATCACCGACAGCCTCGCGGATGTTCTGATTATCAAAGAACTCAAATCGGAATAGTCTGGTCGCAGGCGTTCTTTGATCTGAATAACAGAGTCTTAGCAATTGGTGCATGGTTATGTTTGAGGCCCCCTCACTTTGGGCCTCCGGTATCATGAGTGAGCGAAATAACACCTGTGAAAAGCTTTCTTTCCCACCTTGGCGCCTAATTGGAAAAGGTTGCCAGCCATCTAATGCATGTATGGATGCTTCTTCCATACTTCCAAAAAAGATATGAATCGGTGCAAGCTTTGAATCAGTACGTCGCTTCAGTGTCAATTTTCCATTTGGAGTGTCAATTTCGGCTTGTACTTCATCGCATCGTCTGGCGGCCTCTTTCCAGTCGTCAAACTCTCCCCCCAAAATGAAAAATATAAAATCTGAAATGGTTGATTTGCCGGAACCATTTTGCCCGCGAATGATATTGACCCCCTCGTGAAATCTCTGGTCATATAAAGCATATCCAAGGCGAAGCACTCTTAGTCTATTTAGCAGGAGTGGTTTTATTGCATTCATCAAACTGGTCTCCTCAGTCCGGTTCGGCTACGAAGGTCACTGTTGCCAGGCGCTGCATGCGCGGCAAAATTAGTTGCAAGAAAAATGCTTAATTCTTTCTCGGCGATCGTATGCATGGCATGTGTCGAGAAAATTCTTATTCCCTTTTCGGTTAGGGAAACTTTGCCATTTCTTATGTGCTCTCTTGAGACCAGATCCTTGCCTAAAAGGGCCTCTATGGCATCTTTTTGAATGGGTTCCATTTTGTGGAATAAGAGTGTCGGAGAGGGGTAGCTTACAAAAGTCTTCTCTGGTTTTGGAATGGAAAGTTTTAGAAATGCTTGGCGCATTTCCATCGGCATTGTGGTTTTGTGTAGCAATGGGGGGTTGGCGAGAAAGAAGTCTGCAATATAAAGCCGCTCCGCTCCTGGAGGCTCTTCAAAGTGAAGCAGCAATGTGCCGAGGCGGCGAGCAGCATCAAATACATCCAATTGGGGGTACCATAAGCGCATAGTCATTTTGCGGGGTCCCATCTGATATGGCATTGCTCCGTCAGGTAGTAAAGCGCATTCAGGACTATTCTGGCAGAGAATTTTGTTTCACCTATGCACTTTAATGCGAGTGCGTCTATTACATCGGATTGCAATGCCATTCGAATAGCATTGTCGGATGCACCTTTACATATCAATGGAAGATATACATGAGTAACAAACCGTGTTTCCACTTCCGAGAGTAATGCCTCATGATCATTTCGCGCTGCAGAAAATAAGCCAGTTTTTGCGTAGTCTCGTGCAAATGAATTCTGTGCATCATTGGCAATAGCGTATTCATGCTCTCTGTCGGAATCTATAAGCTTCTGCAATAAGTCTCTTCTATCTCCATCCGATTTCTTGCTGTAGTTGGCTCCAACAAACTTACCATTGGCTTGGCTTGATTCATTGCTAATTTCCTCTAATGTGTTTTGAATGTGGCGTTTTATCCCAAGGTAGACGATGTCTTCTTTGTTCGCTGGTTTGCATATGTTGATATGATCCTTGTCAACAGGAACTGGTTCTGTGCCGCTTACTCCAGGGTCGGCAGACTCTCTCGTAACTACGGTGGCAATGCCTTTTGTGAGGTACTTTTCATAGTAGACTTTCGTTGAAAGTTTATTGCTCTTGTCGTTGGCATAGGCTCTATAGCTATTATTCAAATCTTCTAAAAACCCAGTTTCATTTGCTAGGAGTTCAATATTTTTTGAAGTGAAAGGAAGGTGCTTTAGGATGGATGCAAGGCCTGAGCCGGTATGCGGCGTGGCCAAAAACATAACCAAACGTGTTGAATCGGCTACCTGTTTAAAGTCCTTTTCTGATGAGTTGCTAGCTTTCCTAAGTAGAATTTTTGTCAGGATTCCTCCCAGACTGTGCGTAATAAATGCAATAGGTTTATCACCAATTTGCTTCGCGGCAAGATGTTCAAGAACATTAGTCGCACGCTCAAAGATATCCATTTCCTTCTTGGCCCACTTTTCAAACATGCTGGTTGGATAACCCAAGGTATAAATAGAAATGTGTTTGACATCATCTTTCAGCCATGCGGGCCAAAAAGTATTATCTTCTGGGCATGTCCACGTTTGTTGGGCATCGCCAGTTAGACCGTGAACAAAAATAACATCCAGCAATGGACTGTCACTTGTGGCGATTTGCGAAAAAGAAAACTCTGTACTCATAACTAATATACCTCTTCAATCTCGGATGAATCTCGGATGATATGGGGTCAGCATCGCACTTGTTCTTCTCATCCCACCTGCGCGCTTTGCGCATGCAGCTTGATCCCCAGCGCATTCGTCACTTTCAGGATGGTTGCAAAGCTTGGGTTGCCTTCTCCCGATAGCGCCTTGTACAGGCTTTCACGCGCCAGCCCGGTTTCCTTTGCCAGTTGGGGCATGCCCTTGGCGCGGGCGATGTTGCCGAGCGCTTTGGCGATGAAGGCGGCATCGTCGCCTGCTTCTTCTAGACAGGCTTCGAGATAGAGCGCCATGTCTTCATCGGTTTTCAGGTGTTCGGCGCTGTCCCATTTTTTCAGTTTGGTTTTTGCCATGATGATCTCCTAAATTTGCCGCGCGATTTCCAGAGGGCGATATGGAGTCAGCATCGCAATTGATTTTTCAAGCCGCCATCTTCAATTCAACTTTCTTCCCCGCTCTGGTCGCCAGCGTGATCAGCATGTCCAAACTGAATTTCTCGAACTTGCTGCGTATCAGGTCGGAGACGCGCGATTGCGAGATGCCGAGTACTTGTGCGGCTTCTGCTTGTGTCCATTCCATGTCGCGGATTTTGATGCGCAACTCCCCCATCAATTGAGAGCGCATGGTGAGAATGGCGGCTTCTTCCGGCGAGAAGCCAAGATCGAGGAATACGTTGCCGCAGGATTCAGTGATTTTTAGTTTCTCTTTTTTCATTTTGAATGGCCGGAGTCAGACCACGGCTTCACGCCGCCAGCGGAAACGGCTGGATGCGCGGCCTTTTGCTCTTGGCGGCAAGCCACAGTTCATAATCATCCTGTAGCCCCATCCACATTTCCGGGCTGGTGCCCAATGCGGCTTGCAGGCGCAAGGCCATGTCTGCCGATATGCCGGAAGAGCCGTTCAATACGCGCGAGAGCGTGGCGCGCGCGATGCCGAGTCTTTGTGCCGCGTCGGTTACGCTCATGTCGCCCAGCCATTCGCGCAGTATTTCGCCGGGATGCGGCGGGTTGTGCATAGTCGCCATTTTGTTACCTCTCAGTGATAGTCCTGATAATCCACCAACAGCGCATCGCCATTCTCGAAACGGAAGGTGAGACGCCAGTTGCCATTGACCGTGATTGCCCAGTGTCCTGCCAAGTTGCCTTTCAGGGCATGCAGCCGCCAGCTTGGGGCCGCCATGTCATCGGGTTTTCTTGCACGATTCAACGCAGCCAGTTGTAGGCGCAATTTAGGAGCATGCGCTGCCTGGATTCCGGCTTTCGATCCCGTTTCGAAAAACGTCTTGATGCCCTTGTGTGCAAAGCTCTTTATCATGGCGATTGATTGTAGCGTGGTATGTTACACATCGCAATTATTTCCCCCCCACCCCTAACCAAGCATCCGATGTTAGCGGCCTCTTCAGCGTAGGCAGTGTCTCTTCCAGCCAAGCCAGCGCCAGCAATTCTTTCTCGCGCCACACCTCTTCACCCAATCCTTTTTTCATCATCTGGATCGGCGCACTGCCTTTGACCATGAAGTCCCAGAATTCATCGACGGGCAGGAGGGGGAAGGCTTTAGTCACAAGGCGTATCTCGACGTTGCGGAAACCGGCATCGATCATTTCTTGCTTGAAGCGTTCGGGATTTTCGAGTGTGGTGACGGAGCGTTGCGGTTGGGGCAGGTTGGGGTTCATGGCGCGTAGTGCGCCGAACATGGTCATCATCGCGGGGGATTGGTCTACGGGTGCCCAGCTGGTGATGGCGATGCTGCCGCCGGGTTTGAGTGTGCGGTATATCTCGGCGAAGCCTTTTGCCCGGTCGGGGAAGAACATGAGGCCGAACAGTGAGAAGGCGGCGTCGAATGTCTCATCCGCATAGGGCAGGGCTTGCGCGTCGCCGCAGTGCAGTTCGATGTGCTCGTGTCCGGCTTGGGCGATCTTCTGTTTGAAGACGGCGAGCATGGATTCGGAGAAGTCGATGCCGTGCACCTTGCCTGCCGTTTGTGCGGCGATGAGTCCGAGCGTGCCGGGGCCGCAGGCGACATCCAGCACGGTCGCGCCGGGTTTGAGGCGGCTGGCGGCGATGGCTTCTTCTGCGTATTGCTCGAACATGAGCATGGTGGTCTCTGCATAGCCGACGGCGACGAGGTCCCACGGCTCGATGGCGGAGAGTGGATTGTTGGGTTGGCTCATGGTTCTGCCCTCACCCTAGCCCTCTCCCGGCGGGAGAGGGGATGTAAGCGTGGTACTTGCTGGAAGTTGGGGTCATGGTTTTTCCCATGGCGCAAAGCCGATGGGCCGTTTCTTTTTGTTTTCCGGTGGGCTCATTAGATTGTGGATGGCCGTCAAAGACGGCTTTGAATCCAGATAATCCATTTGGCCGAAAGTCCGTCATACCGGCGAAGGCCGGTATCCAGGTGATTGATATATTCCACGCAAGTGGAACAGCACCAAGGTTTAGTCCGCTTCGCGGAGTATTTTTATTGACTGGATTCCGGCCTTCGCCGGAATGACGGCCTTGGATGGCGCGCTCGCTGCGCAGGACGCTGGAGAGCATGGCGACGCCTTGTGCGGTAAAGGCGTAAGGAGCAGTACGGATGCCGCCCCAACTTGAAATCACAAATTGTGATTTCAAGTTGGCGAATTCTTCTTGTGTGAGTTGGAACATGAAGTCTTCGGGGAAGCGATCGAGATTGCGTTTGACGGCCTGATTCAGCGCCCGTGGCTCGACCTCGTACAGTTCAGCCAGGTGCTGGCTGAGCATGACCTTCTCTCCCCGGATGAGGAACATGCGCGATTCGATTTGCGCGACTGAAGCGATCATTGACTGCTTTCCCCTTGGTCGAGTGCCGGCGATTCCCATCTGTGCGGGACGTTGCTTGCGCCAGCCATCCTGTTCTGGGGACTTTGCCGTGAGCCTCGCGCCGTGCGTGCGGCGCGATGTACTGCGGGCAGATCTGCAAGTGGGGCGGAACTTTAGGGGAGCGATGCGGGGTGTGTCAATGCAACGATAGGTTGCGCGGATGCTCAGGCGCTGATGGTGGCGTAGTCGTGGCTGTCGGGCGAGACGATGAAGCGGTTGCGGCCGCTGTTCTTGGCTTTGTACAGGGCTTCATCGGCGGCCTGGCGCAGGACGATGTCGTTGTCCGGGCGGTCGGGGATGAGCGCGGCGATGCCGATGCTGATGGTGGTGTGTCCGGCCACGGTGGAGGTGGCGTGCGGGATCTGCAAGAGGTGCAGTTCTTGCAGGATGGAGGCGGCGATGGGTTCGGCTTCCTTGAGCGAGGTCTCGGGCAGGATGAGGGCGAACTCTTCGCCGCCGAAGCGCGCGGCGAGGTCGCTGGAGCGTTGCGCGTGGTCTTGCAGCAACTGGGCGATGCGCACCATGCACTGGTCGCCGCATTCGTGGCCGTAGGTGTCGTTGTATTGCTTGAAGCAGTCGATGTCGAGGTACATCAGGGTGAGCGGTTTGCGCGCACGATGATGGCGGTTCCATTCTTCGTTCAGGCGTTTGAACATGGCGCGGCGGTTGCGGAGGCCGGTGAGTTCGTCGGTATCGGCCAGCGTGGCCAGTTTCACGTTGGAATGGGCGAGCCGGTTGGCCAGGCCTTCGTTCTCGAAACGCAGCAGCAGCGAGCGTGTGAGGCTGGCGTGGAATTTCAGCGCGGAGACGTACATCAGCACGATGTAGATGCCGAACAGTGTGATCAGCGTGGCGAAGCCTTCGGCGCGTTGTTGCAGCATGGTGTAGCACAGCCACAGCACGGGCGGCAGATAGAACGCGGGGAAGGCGATGAAGTAGGGGGTGTTGGTGTTGAACGCGCCGGCGATGATGCCGGTGTAGATGGCGAACAGGATGATCTGGTCCGGCGGCGGCCAGCTGGGGTCGAGGAACAGACACAGGCTGCCCCACACCAGTCCGGACAGGAAGGTGCCGATGACGTAGAAGTGACCCCAGCGGTCAAGGTTGTCAGTGCGGGTCTGTACCCGTTTGAAGTTGTGGTTGAGCAGCAGGCGGGCCAGCGTGAGCAGCAGATGCACGCTCAGCCAGAGCAGCAGTTGCGCGTGATCGACGATGCCCCAGAACATGTAGACCGCCACGCAGCCGGTGGCGATACCCAGCAGCTGGATGGTGGTGCCCTGGTCGTACAGCAGGCGGATCTGTTCTGCCTTGACCTTGGGGCTGGGGGTGTCGGGTAACAATCTGCGCAACATGGTCGTTCTGTCGTGCCCTCGTTTTGGCAAGCGGCGGGCCGCTTGTCGTGATCGCTCAATCCGTACTCTATCGGCGCTGGGAGGTAAAGCTTTAATGCTTCGTTGCCGGCTCGCGTCGTATCGCTTCACATTTCTTTACCTGGGCGACAACTCTCCGCAAACGGTCGCACTTACAGTGGTATCCAGCCGCCACGCAGGTGCGGCATCAACCGAACAAGGAGAAGGATATGGATCAACATAACACAAACCCGGATACGAACGACAAACAACGTTGCAACGGCGGCCACGACCATCATTGCCACGGCCGACGCGGCCATTGCGTGGCGCGCATCGTGGGCATGCTGGCGGTGTTCGGCATCGGTTTCTTCTCGGGCAAGGTGATGGCGTGCGGACAGGACATGCACCACGGCGGTCCGGCCGCCTTCATGTCCGGTGCGCCGCTGGATAGCGCGCGCATGGGCAAGTTCGCCGACAAGCGCATGCAACACATGCTGGACGAGGTGAAGGCCAGCGACGAGCAGAAGGCCAAGGCGGGCGAGATCGTGCAGGCCGCGCTGAAACAGGGCGCGCCGCTGGCCGAGAAGCTGCGCGACAACCATCTGCAGATGCGCAAACTGATGGCGGCCGCCGAGCTGGACAAGGGCGCCATCGAGACCCTGCGTGCCGAACAGATCCAGCTGGCGGGCGAAGCCAGCAAGCAGATGACCGCGACCATGCTGGCCGTGGCCGAAGTGCTGACACCGGAACAGCGCACGCAACTGGCGCAGAAGATGGCGCAGCGTCGCGGCTGGATGGGGCGCGAGTAAGCCGCACCCAACGCGTCATTCCCGCGCAGGCGGGAATCCAGTCGGACGACATCCCCTGCGCAGCGGGGCCGCATGCAGGATTTGTCCGCTACGCGGGATGGATGTTTCTGCTGGATTCCCGCCTGCGCGGGAATGACAGTGCGGCGGATGTTCTGCATGCCGCACACTAGACACCGCGCATCGCTTGTTATGATGCGCGGCAACTTTTTGGAAACTATGCCATGAGCCATCACCTCCTCATCATCGACGACGACGAACGCCTGTGCGCCATGTTGCAGCAGTACTTGGGCGACGCCGGCTATCGCGTGGATGCGCGCCATGCCATCGCGCCCGGACTGCAAGCTCTGAAGCAAGGGGACTACGATGCGCTGGTGCTGGACCTGATGTTGCCGGACGGCGATGGGCTGGAGGCGTGTCGCCAGTTGCGCAGCTTCTCCGATATCCCGGTGCTGATGCTCACCGCGCGCGGCGAGGCGATGGATCGCATCCTCGGGCTGGAGATGGGGGCGGACGATTACCTGCCCAAGCCGTTCGAACCGCGCGAGTTGCTGGCGCGGCTGAAGGCCATCCTGCGCCGGGGCAAGTCCGGTACCGGCGAGGTGCTGCGCTTCGGCCGGCTGGAGATCGACCGCGGCGCGCGGCTGGTGCGCGTGGACGGCAAGCCGTGCGAGATGACTTCCTATCAATTCGATCTGTTGCAGGCGCTGGCCGAACGGCCGGGCCGGGTGATGAGCCGCGAGCAGTTGCTGGATGCGGTGAAGGGTGAACCGCTGGAAGCCTTCGACCGTTCCATCGATGTGCACATCTCGCGCATCCGCGCCGCCATCGAGGACGATCCCAAACATCCGCGCCGCATCATCACCTTGCGCGGTGCGGGCTATGTCTTCGCGCGCAACCAGGACGGCGAGGAGGCGGCATGAGGAAACTGTATTTCCAGATCTATCTCGGGGTGATCGCCAGCTTGGCGTTGCTGGTGCTGGCGGCCGGGGCGTTCTTCCATTTCCAGGGCGAGCGTTCGCCGCAGAAGCAGATCTTGCAGACGGTGCGCGATGTGATCGTGCTGGCGCTGCCGCCGCTGGATGCCTCGCCCATGCAGCAGCAAGCGGTGCTGGAGAAACTGGCGCGCCCGGTGTTGCCGCGCCTGTCGCTGTTCACGGCGGACGGGCGCTTGCTGGCGGCGGCGGGGCGCCCCTTGTTGCCGCCGGGGCCGCAGGCGCACGACAACGAATGGCTGCATCGGCACGGCCACGAATCCGCCTGGGCCATGCAGTTGCCGGATGGGCGCTGGTTGCTGGCGCAGCCCGCGCATGAGCGGCCGCGCCCGCCGTTGCCGCTGTTCACCACGCTGGCGCTGATCGCACTGGTGGTGGCGTTGGTGGCCTACCCGATGACGCGACGCATGACGCGGCGGCTGGAAGGCTTGAAGCAGGCGGTGGAGGCCTTGGGCGCGGGCGAGTTCAAGACGCGCGTGGAGACCAAGGGCTGCGATGAGGTGTCGTCGCTGGCGCAGAGTTTCAACCTCGCCGCCGAGCGCATCGAATCGTTGCTGCTGGCGCACAAGCAGTTGCTGGCGAACGCTTCGCACGAACTGCGTTCGCCGCTGACGCGCATCCGTCTGGCGCTGGAGATGCAGGCGCAGACGCCGGCTGCCTCTTTGCAACAGGAGTTGCGCCAGGACATCGCCGAGCTGGACCAGTTGATCGAGGAGATCCTGCTGGCCAGCCGTCTGGATGCGATGCGCGAACCGTTGCACAGCGAGGTGGTGGACCTGGCCGCCTTGCTGGCCGAGGAATGTGCGCGCAGCGATGCGCAATGCGAGGCGGCGGCGCTCAGCGTGAACGGCGAGGCACGTTTGTTGCGGCGCGCCTTGCGCAACCTGCTGGAGAACGCGCGCCGCCATGGCGGTGAGGTGGTGGAAGCCAGCCTGTCACGGGTGGCCGATCAGGCTGTGCTGCGCGTGTGCGACAACGGCAAGGGCATCGCGCCGGAAGAACGCGAGCGCATCTTCGAGCCGTTCTATCGCCCGGCGGGCAGCCGCGAGAAGGAAGGCAGTTATGGCTTGGGCTTGGCGCTGGTGCGCCAGATCGCAAGACGCCATGGCGGCGAGGTGCGTTGCCTGGCGCATGCGGGCGGCGGCGCGTGCTTCGAGCTGACGCTGCCGCTCACTGCCGCGTCGGCTTGATGAAGCTGATGGCCTGGGTGTCCGGTTTGTCGGCGTCGTCGTTGAAGTAGGGACGCTCGGCATCGAAGCCGAGCTGCGCGGCGAGTTCGCGCTCCCGTTCCGAGATCAGCGCGAAGCAGTCCTTGATGTCCTGGATGGTGTCGTTGGTGAGCGGGTTGGGGCGGCCGCCCAGCGGGGTGACGTCGCGCACGACGTTGCCCAGCGTCTTGCGCATCTGGCGGAGGATCTGTTGTTCGTTGCGGAGGGCTTGCTGGTCCATGTCGTTCCCCGGGGTGGCGATGGTGGGAATCTACTGGAATCGCGCGCGGTCGTCTCGACGCTTTCGGGTTACCCCATATGGGCCACGCCGCTGTCTGGCGTGGATATTCTGCGATAATCGCGCCCAACCATTCTGCCGTTGCCGCCCGCCATGACACATGCCGTCCATCCCGCTCCCACCCATCAACTGGCCATGCGCGTGCGCGAGGTGGGGCAGTTGTTCAATTCCATGGACCCGACGCCGTTCCTCAACCAGGATCTCGACCCCGATGCCGAGGCGTACATCGAGAGCTGGGCGTTCGACTATTCGCCCAACAGCCGTTTCCAGATCAATCTGCACATCGAACAGATGCCGCAGGATGACACGTTGGCCGAGCGGCTGAACAAGGCCATCCATAACCATTTCTCGTACAAGGCCGAGCGCACGCGCCGTCATCTGCGCCGCTTGCTGCGCCAGGGGCGCGCCAGCATGGCGGTGGGCATCGTGTTCGTGTCGCTGTGCCTGATCGCCGCCGACACCATCGCGCGCATGGGGCCCAATCCCGGTTACAACATCGCACGCGAGAGTCTGACCATCGTGGGCTGGGTGGCGATGTGGCGGCCGATGCAGATCTTCCTCTATGACTGGTGGCCGGTGCTGCGCAAGATCCGTCTGTATGAACGTTTGAGCGCGGCACGCATCCATGTGATGCCTGGCCACTGAACCGATCGACCGAAAGGAAATCCCATGCGTATGTTCTTCACTTCCCTGCCGCCCGCGCCGACTTCTCCCTGGCAGAAACTGCTGGCCGTGCTGGTTTTCGTCGCGTTGCTGGTGCTGCTGTTCACCCTGTCCATGCTGTTGTTGCCGGTGCTGTTGCTGCTCGCTGCCTGGTTCTGGTGGAAGACGCGCGCCGCGCGGCGGCAATGGCGCACCATGCAGGCGCAGATGCAGCAGATGCGCGATGAGATGGCGCGCACGCGCAGCACGGCAGACGGCGGCGAGGTGGTCGAGGGCGAAGTGGTGAGCGTGAAGGTGAGCGCCATGCGCGAGGAGCGTTGAGCGATGTGGGTGCAGAAGGAGATCCGCTTGCAGCCGCGTGCGCGCGGCTTCCATCTGGTGACGGACGAGGTGTTGCGCCAGTTGCCGGAACTGCGCGAGTTGCGCGTGGGCATGATGAACGTGTTCCTGCAACACACGTCGGCGGCGCTGACCATGAACGAGAACGCCGATCCCAGCGTGCGCCAGGATTTCGAGAGCTGGTTCAACCGCGCGGTGTGCGAGGACGAGCCTTATTACCGCCATCAGGACGAAGGCGCGGACGACATGCCGGCGCATATCAAATCCAGCCTGCTGGGCGCCAGCCTGAACATCCCCATCGCCAACGGCCGGCCGGCGCTGGGTACCTGGCAGGGGATCTATCTGTGTGAGCACCGCGACCAGGGCGGCAGTCGCCGCCTGCTGGTGACGGTGCAGGGGGAATGAGATGGAAGACGGCAGCAAGACACTGCATCTGGTGATGCATGGCCGTGTGCAAGGTGTGTGGTATCGCGATTCGATGCGGCGCGAGGCGGAGATGCTGGGCGTGGAAGGCTGGTGTCGCAACCGTGGCGACGGCACGGTGGAAGCCATGGTGCAGGGCGACGCACAGGCGGTGGACCGCTTGGTGCAATGGGCGCAGCGCGGCCCGGACCTGGCCGAGGTGACGCGCGTCGATGTACAGCCCGGCAGCGGCGAGTATGCCGGTTTCGAGGTGCGCGACAGCGTATGAGACCGCATGCCTTGCTCTTCGTCACCCCGGGCTGCGTGCATTGCGCGGCGGTGAAGCAGGCTTTGGCGATCCTGGTGCAGGAAGGCGCCGTGGGGCAGGTGACCGAGGTCGATGCCACGCAACAGCCGGAGCTGGCGGCACAACATGGCGTGCGCAGTGCGCCCTGGCTGGAGATGGGGCCGTTCACGCTGAGCGGCGCACAGACGCTGGCCGAGTTGCGTCAGTGGGCCGCCTGGGCGGAGAGCGAGGCGGGTACCGCGCATTACATCGAACATCTGTTGCGGGGCGGCGAGTTCAACCATGCGCGCGCCTTCGTGGTGGCCGATGCGGCGCGCTTGCAGGTGTTGCTTGCCATGCTGGCCGATACGCAACTGGGCATCGATGTGCGGCTGGGGGTGAGCGCCTTGCTGGAGCGTTACGCCGGGCATGCGCGTTTGCAGGCCTTGATCCCCGAGCTGGGCGAGATGACGCGGCATGCGGACCATCGCGTGCGTGCCGATGCGGCGCATCTGCTGGGGCTGACCGGCAGCGCGGCGGCGCGCAAGCCGCTCGAACTGCTGCTGGTGGACGAACATGAGGAAGTGCGCGAGATCGCGCATGAGGCGCTGGCCGCCTTGGCGCGCGCGGGCTGAATCACTTCACGGCGGCGACCGTCACGCGCGTCTTGGGCAAGCCGCGTTCCAGGAAATATTTTTCGATGCACTGCACGCTATCGCTCGGCCCGGCGAGGTACAGGTCGCCTTCCAGCAGGCGCGCATCCGCGCCGACCAGTTCATCCAGCAGCTTGCGCAAGGCGGCGCTGCGATGGGCGTTCAGCTGGCGCAGGTCGAAGCCGGCCACATGTTCCGCATAGTGGAAGTTGTCCAGCGCATCGTCCCAGGCGTGGGCGATGTTGGGCAGGTAGATGTGGCGCTTGTCGGAACCGATCCAGTGCAGCGTGATGTCTGCCACCTCCAGCGACAGCGCATGTTCGATCACGCTCTTGACCGGCGCGAAACCGCAATCGAGGGCGAGGAAATACAGCGGCCGGGTGGATCTCTCGTGCAGGATGAATTCGCCCTGCGGGCCTTCGATCTCCACCACCTCGTGCGTCTTCAGCTTGTCGAACACATAGTCCGCGAACAGGTTGCCGCTCTGGCGATGGATGTGGAACAGCAGGTTGCGGTCGTCGCATGGGCAACTGGCGATGGCTTGCACCGCGCTGAAGGCACGGCCCACGCGCAGGGTGACGCTCTGGCCGGCGAGGAAACGCAGGCGGCGCGTGCGCGGTGTCTGCAAGTGCAGCAACAGGATGTCGTCGTTGATCGGGCCGATGGCTTTCACCGTGGCTTCGATCTGCTGGAACGGGATGTCCTGCACGCTGTCCGCCACCGGCGCTTCGAGGACGACGTCGCTCACTGCGGTGTTGCTGCATAGCAGGATGTAGCCGGCTGCCTGTTCCGCCGGCGCGATGGTGAAATCGTGATGGCGCGTCTGCTTCACCTCGCCGGACACCACGCGCGCCTTGCACAGGCCGCAGTTGCCGCCGCTGCAACCGTAGTTGAGCGGGATGCCGGCGCGCATGGCGGCATCCAGCAGGGAGTCGTGGCCTTCGACCAGGAAGTCGTGGCCGCTGGGTTGCAAAGTCACTTGTGCCGTCATCACGCTCAATACCTTGTCCTTGATGGCAAGCGGGTTCACCGTGCCGGGTTCCAATGCGGCATCGGCTTGCAGCCGCAGCCAGTCCTTCAGTTCGGCCAGCTGGCGTTGCGCCGTGTCGTCCAGTCCGTGTCCGCTGTCCGCCAGCCGTTGCCACAAGGCGTGCAGCAGGGCTTCGAAGCGTCGCACTTGCGCCTCGCTGCGCGCGAGCGACTTGCCCAGCTCGGTGACGCGGGCGGCCAGCACCTCCGGTTCGGGCAGCGCGCGCTCGTACACGCGTTTGCCGAAGGCGCGTTCCTTGATGCGGGCTACGCGTTGCAGTTCGCTGACGTCGTCCAGCTGGGCATCCGGATAGCAGGCCAGCAGGTTGCCGACGGTGACCATGCCGTCGTGCGACAGCAACTCGCCGTTCTGTATGCGGTGTTGCAACTCGGCGCGCGGGACGCCGATCAGGCGGGCGGCGCGGGTCAGGCTGAGCGATTCGTCCATGGCAACCTCCAGGCGAAAACCGTATGCAGAATTTACCCGAAACCGCGATCTCCATGTAGCATCTCCCCCCATTTGTTTCCCGTGTCGCGATACGGGAGTTTTTTGACAAGCTGTTGGAGGGGAGATGAAACAGATCGTCACCGGCCATCCGGTATTGATCATCGGGGCAGGGCGCGGCGGTTCCGCGCTGCTGGAGATGTTCATCGAGGGCGAGCAGGCCACGGTGGTGGCGATGGCGGATGTCGATCCGCAAGCGCCCGGTCTCGATCTGGCGCGCCGCCTGGGCATCCCGGTGTATACCGATACGCAATCCGCACTGGAGGCGTGCCGGCAGTATGCGGATTGCATCATCTTCAACCTGTCGCATGACGATACGGTGGCGGAGCAGGCACAACGCGTGTTCGGCGACCGGCGGGTGACCGGCGGCGCCGAAGCCAAACTGTTCTGGCAGATGGTCACCAACCTGCAATCGGTGAAGCACCAGCTGGAGAAGAGCCAGAACGAATTGCAGGCCATCATCCATAACGTGATGGACGGCATCATCACCATCGATGAGCGCGGCATCATGCAAGGCTTCAATCCGGCGGCAGAGCGCATCTTTGGCTATGCATGCGAGGAGGTGCTCGGTCAGAACGTGAGCATCCTGATGCCGGAACCGGAGCGCAGCGCGCATGATGGCTATCTGGCTCGTTATCGGGCGCGCGGCGAGAGCGCGGTGCTGGGCGTGCGCGGACGCGAGGTGCAGGCCATGCGCAAGGACGGTACGCTGTTCCCGATGGAACTGTCCGCTTCCGAGATGATGCTGGGCGGTCACTGCTATTTCATCGGTATCGTGCGCGATATCACGGAGCGCCGTGCCGCGGAGGATCGTATTGCGCATCTGGCGCACTTCGATTGTTTGACCAGCTTACCCAATCGCACTTCTTTCCTGGGGGCGTTGAACCATTCGGTGAGCCTTGCCAAGCGCAGCCAGCTCAAGTTCGCGGTGATGTTCATCGATCTTGATGGCTTCAAACAGATCAATGACCGGCTCGGCCACGAAGCCGGCGACATGCTGTTGCGCGGTGTGGCCGAACGCCTGCGTACCGTGCCGCGCACATCAGATACCGTCGCCCGACTTGGCGGCGACGAGTTCGTCATCTTGCTGCAGGATGTGGCGAGCGAAGAGAATGCCGCATTCGTGGCGGCGCGTATCCTGGAAGTGCTGGAGCCGCCATTCGTATTGGGTAACGATACGGGCAAGGTGGGGGCCAGCATCGGCATCGCGTTGTACCCGCACGATGCGTCGGATGCAGCGTCATTGATGCGTCAGGCGGACGAGGCGATGTATCAGGCCAAACGCGAGGGCAAGAACACCTGGCGTTTCTACCGCGATCTGTGACGGGCTAGAACTGGCCGCGATCCTGGTCGTGGCCGTGTTTCCTGTAGAGCCAGCTCATCACGCCGGAGAGGATCAGCGCGAACACCACCAGGATGATGAAGATGTGCAGTTGCAGCTTCTCCATCACGGCATACACGCCCAGCATGGCGAAGATGCTGATGTTCTCGTTGAAGTTCTGTACGGCGATGGAGCGGCCCGCGCCCATCAGCAGGTGGCCACGGTGTTGCAGCAATGCGTTCATCGGCACCACGAAGAAGCCACCCATGGCGCCCATGGCGATCAGCAGCAGGATGGCCAGCGTGCTGCTGGTGATGGGAATCATCAGCAGTACGGCCACGCCCATGGCGATGCCCACCGGTAGCACGTTCACCGAATGCTCCAGCTTGATGTATTTGGCGGCCAGCACCGAGCCGATGGCGATGCCCACGGCGAACCAGGCGGTAAGTTGCGCGGCCTGGCCGATGTCGTAGTTCAGCGCCACGGCGGCCCAGCCGATCAGCAGCAGGCGTAAGGTCGCGCCGGCGCCCCAGAACAGCGTGGTCACGGCCAGCGAGACCTGCCCCAGCGGGTCTTTCCACAGCAACTTGAAGCAATGCCAGAAATCCTGCATCAGCGCCCCCGGATTGCGGCTCAGCGGCTTGTGCTCGATAGGCACCAGCGGGATGTAGAGGTTGAACAGCGCGGCCGTGAGATAGAGCAGCACGATGATGGCGATGGCGAACTTGGGGACGCTGTCCAGCAGCGGCAGGTGCAGCGACTCCAGCAGCGGAGCGAACAGCGCGGGCGAGATCAGCAGACCGCCGATCACCGCACCCAGCACGATGGCCAGTACGGTGAGGCCTTCCATCCAGCTATTGGCTTTCACCAGCAGTTTGGGGGACAGGTATTCGGTGAGGATGCCGTACTTGGCGGGCGAATAGGTGGCCGCACCGAGGCCCACCAGGCCATAGGCCAGCAGGGGATGGGTGCCGAACAGCATGGCCAGGCAACCGGCGAGTTTGATCAGGTTGCTGATGAACATGACGCGCCCCTTGGGCAGCGAGTCGGCGAAGGCGCCGACGAAGGGAGCCAGCACGATGTAGGAGAAGATGAAGCCCTGTTGCAGCACCGGGGTGTGCCAGGCCGGGGATTGCAGTTCTTTCAACAGCGCAATGGCAGCGAACAGCAAGGCATTGTCGCCCAGCGCAGAAAAGAACTGGGCCGCCAGGATGGTATAGAAGCCGCGGTTCATGTCCCAGTGCTTTTCAGAGGGGCGGGGCTGGCCGGTTGGAGAAAGAGACTGCTCACGATGTTCAGGGTTCGCAAAGACGCGGTTTTATAACATAGAACCCATCCCGGATTGTTAAATTCTCAAGAAACGCGGCGCGGCGCAGGCAGGCTGCCTGCTATCATGCGCCACCATTGACCACCCCGTTCAGAGTACGCCCATGTCCCGCCCGATCCAGGCCCGCATCGACCTTTCCGCCCTGCGCCACAATCTCGGTGTGGTGCGCCGTCGCAGCACGGCGCGGGTGATGGCGGTGATCAAGGCGAATGCCTATGGCCATGGCCTGTTGCAGGCGGCGCAGGCCCTGCGCGAGGCGGACGGTTATGCGCTGCTCGATGTGCGCGATGCCGTGGCCTTGCGCGAAGCGGGCTTCCGCCAGCCCATCCTGCTGCTGGAAGGTTTTTTCTCGCGCGACGAGTTGCCGCTACTCGCCGAATACGAACTGTCCACCGTGATCCATAGCCAGCATCAGCTCGCATGGCTGGAATCCTATCCGCGCCGCAATGCATTGTCGGTCTGGCTCAAGGTGAACAGCGGCATGAACCGTCTCGGTTTCACGCCGCAGGAATATCCCATGGCGCTGGAGCGCCTGAAGTCGCATCGCGCGGTGCGCGAGCTGACCCTGATGACGCACTTCGCGCAGGCCGACGAGGCGCCCGGCGTGGCGGCGCAACTGGCGCTGTTCGAACAACTCACCGCCAACCAGCGCCTGCCGCGTTCGCTGTCCAACTCGGCGGGCATCCTGCGCCATCCGGCGGCGCATGGCGATTGGGTGCGTCCCGGCATCATGCTCTACGGCAGTTCGCCGTTCGCCGAGGTCGGCGCGGCGGAACTGGGCTTGCGCCCGGTGATGACGCTGTCCAGCGAGCTGATCTCGGTGCGTGATCTGAAAGCAGGTGATGCGGTGGGCTATGGCGCCGCCTTCCGCGCCGAACGCAACATGCGCATCGGCACCGTGGCCTGCGGCTATGCCGATGGTTATCCGCGCCATGCCGCCACCGGCACGCCGGTGCTGGTGGAAGGGCAGCGCACGCGCACCCTGGGGCGGGTGTCGATGGACATGCTGGCGGTGGACTTGAGCGAGCTGCCCGCCGCGCGCGTGGGCAGTCCGGTGGTGCTGTGGGGCGAGGGCATGCCGATAGACGAGGTGGCGCGTGCCGCCGGTACCATCAGCTACGAATTGCTGTGTGCGCTGGCGCCGCGCGTGCCGGTGTCGGCCTGAAGCCGGCAGCCAGCTAACCTTCCTGTATCAGACTGCGTGCCGCGTGCTGCAACGCTTCCGGCGAGGTGTCGCTGAGCGACAGCAGGTGCGCTTGATCCATGACGCCGTAGTGCTTGGTCAGCGAGCGCAGATAACCGGGGTCGTAATGCAGCGCCAGTAACTCGTCCACCAAGGTCTTGAAATCTCCGCTGCGGATCAGCGTGGTCCAGTGTGCGATGCGTTGCGCGCCCTGGAACGGCAGCAGGATCTGCAAGCGTGCGATCAGTTGCTCCGGATCATCGACGAAGTGCCGGTAGTCCTCCAGCAGCAGCGCGATGCGCGCTTCGCGCGCGGTGTCGAGCAGGACGCATGGACTGCGGTGCATGGCTTGCAGCAGAGGGGCCGGCACGGTGAGGCGGCCGATCTTGTTGCTCTCCGATTCCACATACACCGGGCGCGCCGCATCGAGCGCGGCCAGCGCCTGCACCAGCGCGCTCTCGAATCCCTTGGGGGAAGGCTGTTCCTGTTGCGGCAGGTTGCCCAGCACCGAACCGCGATGGCAGGCCAGTCCTTCCAGATCGAGCACCTGCGCGCCTTCTGCCGCCAGCACTTGCAGCAAGCGGCTCTTGCCGCTGCCGGTGGCGCCGCCGATCACGCGATAGTCGAAGCGGCCGGGCAGGGTCTCCAGCTTCTCCAGCACGTCGCGGCGATAGGCTTTGTAACCGCCTTCCAGTTTGTGCGCGGCCCAGCCGACCTGGTTGAGGATGATGGTCATCGCGCCGCTGCGCTGGCCGCCGCGCCAGCAATACACCAGCGGTTTCCAGGATTTGGGATGGTCGCGGAAGCGTGTCTCCAGATGATGGGCGATGTTCTTCGCCACCAGCGCGGCCCCCACCTTGCGCGCCTCGAACGGTGACACCTGCTTGTACAGCGTGCCCACGGTGATGCGCTCTTCATTCGATAGCACCGGGCAGTTGATCGCACCGGGGATGTGGTCGTCGGCGAACTCGTCCGGCGTGCGCACGTCGATGATTTCGTCAAATTCGGCGAGCTGTGTTAGGTTCGCGCTTCTGAATAACATGAGCGGTGGGAGTGAAGATGTCTGAAGTGAAGTTGACCCGATTGTCGCACGGCGGCGGATGCGGCTGCAAAATCGCGCCGGGCCTGTTGCAGGAGATCCTGGGTAAAACGACCATGGGGCAGGCTTTCCCCGATCTGCTGGTGGGCACCGAGACCAGCGACGATGCGGCGGTATATCGCCTGAACGACGAGCAGGCCATCGTCGCCACCACCGACTTCTTCATGCCTATCGTGGATGACGCCTACGATTTCGGGCGCATCGCGGCGACCAATGCCATCTCCGACGTGTATGCCATGGGCGGCACGCCCATCATGGCGCTGGCCATCGTCGGCATGCCGATCAATGCGCTCGATCCGGATACCATCCGGCGCATCCTGCAAGGCGGCGAAGCGGTGTGCCGTGATGCCGGCATCCCCATCGCGGGCGGTCATTCCATCGACTCGCCGGAACCCATCTATGGCTTGGTGGCGCTGGGTCTGGTGCATCCGGACAAGGTGCGCAAGAACAGTGCGGCGCGCGCCGGCGACCAACTGATCCTGGGCAAGGGGCTGGGCGTGGGGGTGCTGGCGGCGGCGATGAAGAAGGAACTGCTGTCCGCGGCGGGCTATGCGCAGATGATCGCCACCACCACGCAACTCAATCGCGTGGGCAGCGAACTGGCCGCGCTGTCGCAGGTGCATGCGCTGACCGATGTCACCGGCTTCGGTCTGCTCGGCCATCTGCTGGAAGTGTGTCGCGGTTCCAGACTGGGGGCGACCGTGGATTTCGCACGCGTGCCGACTTTGTCCGAAGCGCTGCCGCTGGTGCAGCAGGGCATCGTGGCCGGGGCCATCGCGCGCAACCTGGCGAGCTACGGGCATGAGGTGGATTTCGCCGAGGCGTTGCTGCCATGGCAGCGCCAGTTGCTGGCCGATCCGCAGACCAGCGGTGGTTTGCTGGTGTCGGTGGCGCCGGACGGCGTGGATGAGGTGTTGGCGCGCTTCCATGCCGCCGGCTTCGCACAGGCCGCCGTGGTGGGTGAACTGACGTCCGGTCCCGCACGCGTGGCGGTGCGCTGAATCTCAGTGCCGCTTCAGCGGCGGCAGCTGTGCCAGCAGTTCTTGCGCCGGTTGCGGCTGGCCGTATAGATAGCCCTGGTGGATGATGGTGCCGCGGCCGTTGAGGAAGTCGGCCTGCTCCTGCGTCTCCACGCCTTCCGCCACCACCTTGAGGTGCATATGGCCGGCCACGGCCAGGATGGATTCGATCAGCGCGGCATCGTTGGGGTCGCTCGGCGCATCCTGCACGAAGGTCTTGTCTATCTTCAGCTCGTGGATGGGCAGGCGCTTGAGGTAGGCCAGCGAAGAGTAGCCGGTGCCGAAATCATCCACCGAGAAGTGGATGCCCATGATCGCCAGCTCGTTCATGCGCGCGATCACCTCGTTCACATTGTCGATCACCACCCCTTCGGTCACTTCCAGCGTCAGACGCGTGGGTTCCGCACCACAGGTGGCGAGTGCGTGGCGCACCAGATCGACGAAGTCGGGCTGGCGGAACTGGCGCGGACTGATGTTGATGGCGATGCGGTAGGGGCGGCCCAGCAGTTGCGGGTGGCTGAGCAGGCAGCACACCTGTTGCAGCATCCAGGTGCCGATCTCGACGATGAGGTCGGATTCTTCCGCCAGCGGGATGAACAAGGCGGGCGGCACCAGGCCGCGCTGCGGATGCTGCCAGCGCACCAGCGCTTCGGCGCCGACCTGGTTGCCTTGCGCATCCACCTGCGGTTGCAGATAGACACGCAACTGGCCCTTGGCGATGCCGTCGCGCAGTTCGCGCTCGAGCTGGAAGCGCTGCTTGGTGTCTTCGTCCATGCTTTGTTCGAACAAGGCGCTCTGTGCACCGCCTTTCTCCTTGGCTTTGTGCAGCGCACTGTTGGCACGGCGCAGGATGTCGAGCGGCGTATCGTCGGACTTGTGCATGGGGAACAGCGCGATGCCGATGCAGGTGGTCAGCGTGTAATGCTCACCGTCTATGTTGAATGCTTCGCGCAGCGCGTAATGGATCTTCTCCGCGACGTGCATGCTCTGGTGTGCGGCCGCATGCGATTGTTTGGACAGGTCGGGCAGCAGGATGGCGAATTCGTCGCCCGAGATGCGCGCCAGCACGTCGCCTTCGCGCAGCAGGCCCGACAGTCTTTCGCCCAAGGCTTTGAGCAGGGCATCGCCCACGGCCTGGCCGCTGGTGTCGTTGATCGCCTTGAAGCGGTCGATGTTGACCAGCAGCAGTGCGTCGTGACGCTGCTGGCGCTGCACGATGGGCAACATCATGCCCAGCCGGTCGAGCAGCAAGGCGCGGTTGGGCAGGCCGGTCAGGCTGTCGTAGAAGGCGAGGCGGTGGATCTCCTTCTCGGCGTGCTGGCGTTCGGTGATGTCCATGCCGACGGCGAGCAGGCCTATCACATTCCCGGATGCATCCTTGAGCGTGCGATCGCTCCATTCGATGGCGAGTTTGCGCCCATCGCGCGTGACGATGGTGCCGATGTTGTTCTGGGTGTTGGTATCGTTGATCGCACTGAGGAACACGCGGCGTGTCTCTTCTTGTTCGCTTGCCGGCACGAAAATGGAGAACCAGTCGCGTCCGGCGACTTCTGTCAGCTTCCAGCCGCTGAGTTTTTGCATGAAGTCGTTGAAACGCACGATGCGGCCCTGTGGGTCGAGCATCAGGATGATGGCCTGGGCGGTGTCGATCAAGGTTTCGGCGAAGTCGCGCTGCTGGCGCAGCTCGCTCTCGGCCTGCTTGAGGTAGGTGATGTCGCGCGAGATGCCGAAGATGCCGATGGGATGCTGTTCGCTGTCGTAGAGCGGGGCCTTGGTGACCAGGAAATGCGTGAGGCCGTGGCTGGTGGTCAGCGACTCTTCGGCCGTGATGGTGCGTCGCTCGGCGGTCACCTGGCGGTCATTGTGCTGGAGTTCCTCTGCTTCCGGTTGCGGGAACAGGGCATGATCGTCGCGGCCGATCACCTCGATGGCCGGCTTGCCGACATACTCCGAGGCGGCACGGTTGAACAGCAGGTAGCGCCCCTCCAGGTCCTTGGCATAGATGGCGTCGGTGGAGCCGTCGGCGATGGCATGCAGCAGGGCTGCGGCCTGCTGCTGCCGTTCCAGATTCTCTTCCGCCTCCTGGCGCGCACGTTCGGTGTGGAAGCGCGCATGGTGCAGCATCATGCTGAGCATGCTGACGATGAGGCCGTTGCCGGCGAGCATGGCGAGTTCCACCCTGTCCTCTGTACGCTCCACGTAGAGACTGTCGAGTGGCGGCAGCACGTCGATGGAGAGCGCGACCAGGCTGGTCAGCGTGGCGCAGATGCCGGGGCCGAGGCCGCCGATGATGGCGCTGAGCAGGATGGGCAACATGAACAGGATCATCAACGGCCGCTCATCGAACAGTTGTGCCATGTCGTTGCGCACCAGCAGCGTGCCCAGGGGCAGCACGATGGACAGCAGGTAGAGCAGCCAGGCCGGCCAGAGCACCAGACCGCGATGCAGCAGTTGCGGATTGGTCGCATCCTGCGGCCAGAAACGGCGGTTGAGCAGCAGGTAGAGCAGGGCGGAGGTGAAACCGACGAACAGCAGGCCCTTGAAGGATTGCAGCAGGTTGAGGGTGAGCGGGTCGGCGACCAGGTGGCGGATGATCTCGTCGGACAGCAGGATCCACAAGCCGGCGAATACGGCGTACAGCATCACGATGCGTACCGTGTCGGGATGTTGCAAGTTGTCGTGCTTGCGCTCCTGCATCGCCGGCCCCCTTGTCTGGTTGGCGTCCTCGACAGGAATCGAACCTGTAATTGCCCCTTAGGAGGGGGCGGTTATATCCATTTAACTACGAGGACGGTATTGCGAAGCGGCGCGTATTCTAGCCGAAATGGGGCGGCGTCTGTCGCGTACGGGCTGGTATCATGCGCGGCCTGTAACGCACAGATCACAAGAGAGGGAAGAGGATGCAAGCGCGATTGAACATATTCCTGGCGTGGTTCTTCATGCCGCAGACCATCGTCATGGGCTGGATCGCCGCCGTCGGCGGCAGTGTGCTGCAAGTACTGGGTTCGCCAGTGACGGAAGGGGACATCCCCAGTCGCCTGATGGGCGCGGTGCTGTTGCTGGCGGCGGTGTATCTGGTGTGGCATTTCCGTGGCGGCAGCTTGCCGCCGGAAGGCAAACCGGAGGGTAACGGTTATCGCTTCGGTCTCAAGATGGTGCAGGTCGGTAACGTGATGGCGGCCTGCCTGTTCGTGTACCAATTCTTCGAGCCGTCCATCGACAGTCATAATCTGCATCTGGTGCTGACCAAGTTCACCAACGCCTTCGGGTACCTGTGCATGGGTTGTTTCGCGGTCGGCTTCTCGCTGCTCTATCAATCTTCCCTGCCGCAGGAGTCGCAGTCCTAAATGCCATACCTCACGCTGGATCAAGCCTGCCTGGCATTCGGCCATGTGGCGTTGCTGGACCATGTGGATTTCCAGCTCGATGAAGGCGAGCGCGTCGGCCTGATCGGCCGTAACGGCGGCGGCAAATCCAGCCTGCTGCGCGTGCTGGCAGGGCAGGAGTCGCTGGAGGATGGCACGCTGTGGCGACAGCCCGGCGCACGCATCTGTTTCGTCAGCCAGGAGCCGCCGCTGGACGCCGGTGCCACCGTGTTCGACGAGGTGGCGCGCGGCCTGGGTGAGTTGCAGCAACTGATCAAGGACTATCACCACCTGTCGCATCGCCTGGCCGAGCCGGACGCCGACCATGAGGCGCTGCTGGCGCAGATGCAGCCCTTGCAGACGCAACTGGAGGCGCAGGACGGCTGGGCGGTACAGGCGCGCATCGAGACCGCCATCGGCAAGCTGGGGCTGGACCCGGAGGCCGTCATCGGCTCGCTCTCCGGCGGGGTACGCAAGCGTGTGGCGTTGGCGCAGGCGCTGGTGGCCGAGCCTGAGGTGCTCATCCTCGACGAGCCGACCAACCATCTGGATTTCGCGTCCATCGAATGGCTGGAAGGCTTGCTCAACACGTTCCGCGGCAGCGTGTTGCTGGTGACGCACGACCGGCGCTTCCTCGATAACGTGGTGACGCGCATCGTCGAGCTGGATCGCGGCAAGCTGGCCTCTTTCCCTGGCAACTTCTCCGCCTATCAGCGCATCAAGGAACGCATGCTGGCCGACGAGGCAGTGGTCAATGCCAAGTTCGATAAGGTGCTGGCGCAGGAAGAGGTGTGGATACGCAAGGGCGTGGAAGCGCGCCGTACGCGCAACGAAGGCCGCGTGCGCCGACTGGAATCCTTGCGCCTGGAACGTGCGGCGCGGCGTGACAAGGTGGGCAAGGTGGAGATGACGCTGGATGCGGGCGAGCGTTCCGGCAAGCTGGTGGCCGAGCTGACCCATGTCAGCAAGGCATTCGGCGGCAAGCCGGTGATCCGCGATTTCTCCTGCCGTATCCAGCGCGGCGACAAGATCGGTCTGCTCGGTCCCAACGGCGCGGGCAAGAGCACCTTGCTCAAGATCATCCTCGGCGAGATGCAGCCCGACAGCGGCAGCGTGAAGCTGGGCACCAAACTCGCCGTGGCCTATTTCGACCAGTTGCGCGCGCAACTGGATGACAACGCGACGCTGGCCGACACCATCAGCCAGGGCTCCGATTACATCGAGATCGGCGGCGTGAAGAAGCATGTGATCAGCTATCTCGGCGATTTCCTGTTCGCGCCGGAACGGGCGCGTTCGCCGGTGAAGAGCTGCTCCGGCGGCGAGCGCAACCGCTTGTTGCTGGCGCGCCTGTTCACCCAGCCGGCCAACGTGCTGGTGCTGGACGAACCGACCAACGACCTCGATATAGAGACCCTGGAATTGCTGGAAGAGTTGTTGGCGAACTATGCCGGGACGCTGTTCCTGGTCAGCCACGACCGCTCCTTCCTCGACAACGTGGTGACGCAGGTGATCGCCTTCGAGGGCGATGGCAAGCTGATGGAATATGTCGGCGGTTACGAGGATTGGGTGCGCGTGAAGCAGTACGAGCAGGCGCAGAAGGCTCCGGCAGCGGTGGCCGCCAAACCTGCGGCCAAAGTGGAGACGCCCAAGCCCAAGTCCGGCAACAAGCTGAGCTTCAAGGAACAGCGCGAGCTGGATGAATTGCCGCTACGCATCGAGGCGCTGGAGCGCGAACAGGAAGAGATCAGCGCAGTATTGGGGGCCGGTACGCTGTACCGCGACAATCCCGCGCATGCACGGCAGTTGTCGGAGCGCACGGCCGAGATCGAGGCGCAGCTGCTCGACCTGATGGCGCGCTGGGAGGAATTGGAGTCACGCTAGGGGAGGGAACGATGAAGCGCGGATATCTGATGGCATTGGGCGCAGGTTTGCTGTTGCTGCCGGCATGCAGCACGCGTCAGCTCATCGACGTGGCCACCGCCAAGGACCCTGAGCAGGCTTTGCGCAAGATGGCCGAGCATCGCGTGGAGCAATACAAGTACGACCCGCGCCTCATCCTGGCCGACCTGCGCAAGGCGCGCGCCGAGTACGATCGCCTGATGGGCAATGTGCGCAAGGAGAGCGGCGCGCAGTGGGGCAAGCGCGAATCGAACGTGCTGCCTTCGCGCACGCGCTATGTGAAATACACCGAGGATTACAAGAACCGCGTGGTGGTGGATTACGACGCGGGCACCATCCTGATCGAGCATCTGGATGAGCCCGGGGTGCGCGACAAGCTGCGCAACGCGGTGGTGGTGGCCTTGTTGACGCCGGACGATCCGGGCGCGGTGGACCTGTTCTCGGCCAAGCCGGTGGAGCTCAAGGGCGAGCCGTATCTGGAGCAACTGGTGGCGGATCAGGACGGCAAGGTGTTGCAGTCGCGTGCCGAGGTGGAGCGCTATGCCGATTACCTGGTGGCCAATCAGCTCAAGATGCGCAGCATCGACGCCAACGGCACGCGCAAGCAGGTCTCCTACGTGCAGTTGAACATGGTCAATTCGCATCTCGACAAGCGTGCGGTGCAATACGCTTCGGTGGTGCGTCGCCATGCGGAATCGGCGCAGGTCAGCCGCAGTCTGGTGTATGCCGTGATCAAGACCGAGAGCGCCTTCAATCCTTACGCGGTGTCCAGCGCGCCGGCCTACGGCATGATGCAACTGGTGCCCTCCAGCGGCGGGCGCGAGGCCTATCGCAAGGCCAAGGGCCAGGATGTGATGCCGAGCAAGGAATACCTGTTCGACGCCGACAACAACATCGAACTGGGCTCGACCTATCTGGGCGTGCTGTTGCGCGACAGTCCGTTGCGCGCCATCGACAATCCGGTGTCGCGCGAATATTGCGCCATCGCCGCCTACAACACCGGACCGTCCAACGTGTTCCGTGCGTTCAGCAGCGCCAAGAACAGCCGCGAACGGCAGACCGAGGCGCTGGATCGCATCAATGCCATGCGTCCGGACCAGGTGTATGACGCGCTACGCAAGCACCTGCCTTACGAGGAGACGCGCGGCTACGTGGTGAAGGTGGTGGAAGCGAAGAAGCGGTTCGCCGTGATGTAGCTGCGGCCTCAGCCGTAGTGCAGCAGGTAGAGTGCGTAGCTCTCCTCGGCGATGGGGCGGAAGGTGGAGCGTTTCACGTATTCCGCGATCTTCAGGTCCTCGCTCACCACATGGTTGGCGACCCAGGTCACGATCTGCGGCAGGATCTCCTGCGGCGTCTGCTGTTTACGGTTGATCTGGGCGATGAACACATTGAGCTGGGCCAGCAGTTCGGAGTGGATACGCTCGTGCGCCTCCAGTCCCGGGTAGTGCAGTTCGGCCATCAGGTTCTCTTCGCTCAGGAAGTGGAACTCGGTGAACTTCTTGATCTCCAGCAGGATGCCCATGATGACCTTGTGTTCCAGGTGGTTGGTCAGGGCGATGTCGAGTTTCTTCAGCAGCAACACCAGCATGCGGTGTTGCGTATCTATCATCTCGTTGCCGAGTTCGAGTTCCTTCTTCCAGACGATCTGCATGGCTCCCCCCCAGGTATTCATGACAGCTTGTTTTTAACATTCTAAGCACGGATGGCCGGCTTATACCCATGCTTGCAATAGTGTTGTGGGGCGCGCGCTACAGGTCTAGGCTATGGTTCACCAAGTCCCCCGGAACTGGAGGTGCATCATGGATAGCCATAACCATGTCCAACCGGAATCGGTCAGTTGTGAAGTCTGCCTGAAGGAAGTCCCGTTCTCCGCCGCAGTGCATTTCGAGACGCATGATTACGTCGCGTACTTCTGCGGTCTGGAATGCTATGTGCATTGGCAGCGCGGCGAGCCGTCCAGCGTGCCCGTCGCCGCTGGCAACGATGACGGCGCGCGTTGAGTTCAGATGTGCGGTGCGGTCTGGCGGCGATACAGCCAGTAGGGCGCGACGGCCAGCCACAGCAGCAGTAGCGGCCATAGTCGGCCTGCCGTCAGATCGTAGTTCGCCAGCAGCTCGTGCCAGGGATGGCCGCTCACGTAGTGGAAGAACAGGAACTCGAACGCGATGGTGAGCGCCATCCACGACAGGCCGATGCGCCAGGCTTGGCGTGCCGAGGTGAAGCGGTAGCGCCGTGCATAGGCCCACATCACCCATCCCAGCAGCAACATGCCGCTGAGCGTGGAAAGTTGCTGCGCCAGCAACGACGGCAGGTGCCGGCCGTAACTGAAATCGCGCACGATGCCGTTGAGCACCGAGACCACCAGCATCACGCACCAGGCGAGCAGAGGCCGCAGCATCAGGCCATCCTCGATGGCAGGCGGATGCGCTCGCCGGCCAGCATGAACGTGCCCTTGCCTTGATGATGCAGGGTGCGCGGCTGCTTGAGCGACGTATCCACCCAGGCTTGCACCACTTCCAGCACGAAGAAGTTGTAGCGGTTCACCAGACGCGTATCCACCACGCGACATTCCAGACTGGCATAGCATTCGGCGATCAGTGGCGCCTGCACCTGGCGCGCCGGCTGTGCGCTCAGACGGAACCTGGCGAACTTGTCGGTATCGCGGCCCGAGCAGTTGCCGATGGCGGTGACCCGGCGCGCCAGTTCGGCGGTGGGGATGTTGAGCACGCATTCGCGGGTCTTCAGCAATGCGCTGAAACTGTGGTTGCGGCCGCTGACCACGCAGCCCACCAGCGGCGGGTCGAACTCCATCATGGTGTGCCAGGACTGTGTCATGATGTTGTGGCGGCCGCGCTGCGTGGTGGTCAGCAGCAGCACGGGGCCGGGTTCCAGCAGGCGATAGACCTTGGATAGCGGAAAGCTTTTCTTGGGCATGCTGCACACCTCGCGTAGAATCGCGGCCGCACTATAAACCCGGCCGTATCCCATCGCCATCCTGCCGTGACTTCCGAGATCGAACGTTTCTTCTCCGACCAGAGCCCGCTCGCCGCCGAAGTGGATGGCTTCCGGCCGCGCGCGCAGCAGCGCGAGATGGCGCTGGCGGTGGCCGAGGCGATCCGCGACAACGCCGTGCTGCTGGCCGAGGCGGGCACCGGTACCGGCAAGACCTTCGCCTATCTGGTGCCGGCCTTGCTCAAGGGCGGCAAGGTGGTGATCTCCACCGGTACCAAGAACCTGCAAGACCAGTTGTTCCAGAAGGATCTGCCGCGGGTGCGCGATGCGCTGAAGGCGCCGGTCAGCGTGGCGCTGCTCAAGGGACGCTCCAACTATGTGTGCCACTACCATCTGGAGCTGGCGCAATCCAACGGCCTGTTCAAGACGCGCGAGGATGTGAAGCATCTGGCCAAGATCGTGCAATACGCCAAGGTCACGCAGAGCGGCGACAAGAGCGGGCTGGCCGATGTGCCGGAGACCGCGCCGATCTGGATGCATGTCACCTCCACGCGCGACAACTGCCTGGGGCAGGAATGCCCGCAGCACAACGAATGCTTCGTGCTCAAGGCGCGCAAGGAGGCGATGGAGGCGGACATCGTGGTGGTCAACCATCACCTGTTCTTCGCCGATGTGATGCTGCGCGACGAAGGCGTGGCCGAGTTGTTGCCGGCCTGCAATACGGTGATCTTCGACGAGGCGCACCAGTTGCCGGAGACCGCCAGCCTGTTCTTCGGTGAGAGCCTGTCCACCTCGCAACTGTTCGACCTGGCGCAGGATACGCGCATCGAGGCACTGAGTTCGGCCAAGGATTTCGCCGCCTTGCCGGTGGGCTGCGATGCGCTGGACAAGGCCGCGCGCGACCTGCGTCTGGCCTTCAAACGCGAAGGCCGCATGGCGGCGGATGCGGCGGAGGACATCAAGGATTTCGCCCCGGCCCTGAAGACGCTGCAAGACAAGTTGCAGGCACTGGCGGGCTTGCTGGAACAGCAGGCCGAACGCAGCGAGGGGCTGGAGAATTGCCATCAGCGTGCGCAGACGCTGCTCGGTCAGCTCAAGCACTGGCAGGCGGGCGACGTGCCGGAGACGGTGCGCTGGCTGGAGGTGTTCCACCACACGGTGCAGCTCAACAGCACGCCGCTGTCCATCGCCGACATCTTCGCCAAGCAACTGGCCAGTCATCCGCGTGCCTGGATCTTCACTTCCGCCACGCTGGCGGTGAAGGGCAATTTCGCGCATTACCAGCACCAGATGGGGCTGTGGAATGCGCGCACCGCGTGCTGGGACAGTCCTTTCAACTATCCCGAGCAGGCCTTGCTGTATGTGCCGCAGGGACTGCCGGAACCGAACACCGAGGGCTATACCGATGCCGTGGTGGAAGCCGCCTTGCCGCTGATCGGCGCCAGCGCGGGGCGCGCCTTCCTGCTGTTCACCAGCCTGCGCGCAATGCAGCATGCGCATGACCGCTTGCAGGCCGAATTCGACCGGCGCGGCTGGAAGTATCCGCTGATGATGCAGGGCGAGGGCTCGCGCAACGAGCTGCTGGCGCGCTTCCGCGAGCACGGCAATGCCGTGTTGCTGGGCAGCCAGTCGTTCTGGGAAGGCGTGGACGTGCGCGGCGAAGCACTGTCGCTGGTGGTGATCGACAAGCTGCCGTTCGCGCCGCCGGACGATCCGGTGCTGGCGGCACGCATCGCCGAGATGAACAAGCAGGGGCGCAACGCTTTCATGGAGTTCCAGTTGCCGCGCGCCATCATCAACCTGAAGCAGGGTGCCGGCCGCCTGATCCGCGACGAGCATGACCGCGGCGTACTGATGATCTGCGACCCGCGCCTGATCGGCAAACATTACGGCAAACGCGTGTGGCAGAGCCTGCCGCCGTTCAAGCGCACGCGCGAGCAGGCGGTGGCGGTGGAATTCTTCGCGGTTTAGGCGGCCGCCTCGCAGCGGTTGCGGCCGTTCTCCTTGGCGCGGTACAGCGCGTCGTCCGCGTCGCCGATCACCTTCTCGTAATCTGGATGGCCGCCGTAGCTGGCGATGCCGATGCTCACGCTGACCGGGATGCTGGCTTCGTCGCTGATGCGGAAGGGCTCCGCCTGGAAGCGTTCGCGGATGTTCTCGGCCACCTGCCGCGCTTGTGCGGGCGTCACCTCGACCAGCACGATGAGCAATTCTTCGCCGCCGTAACGGAAGACGAAATCGCCGATGCGCACGCTGGCGCTGACGCGGTCGGCCGCTTGCTGCAACACCATGTCGCCGCTGGCGTGGCCGTAGCTGTCGTTGATCCGCTTGAAGTGGTCGATATCCAGCAGCAGCACGGCGAACGGCGTGCCGTTGCGGCGCGCAAAGGTGACTTCGCGCATCAGGATGGTCGGCAGATAACGACGGTTGAGCAGGCGGGTCAGGCTGTCGCGCCCACTCTCCACCTCCAGCACGCGGTCGAACAGGCCGGTCAGCAAGAACTTCATCTCGGCGATGTTGGCCTCGATCTGGCGCAGCGGTTCGCGCGTGTCGCCCTGCGCCCGGCGCGCCTGATGCACGGCGGGTACCAGACGCTGCTCCAGCGTGTCGATACATAGCCGGATGCGTTCCAGTTCCGGGGCGTCGTGGAAGATGATGCTGGCCTTGTGCTGCAACCACATGCCGAACTCGGAATGACGGATCGGCGGCAGCTCGTCGTGTTCGCCGCTGAGCAACTGCAGCAGCAGGTGCTGTGCCCACTCCAGCAACGCGGCACGCTGCCGCTCGCGCTCGGCGAGCAGGTTCTGTCCCAGCGCGAACATGCGGTAGGACTCGTCCGCGCGCACGTTCTTGCCCAGGCTCAGGATGTAGGAGTCTGTCATCGCGGACAGGCTGAGTTCCATGGTCTCGGAGATGAAGCGCGCGGCCTGCACCAGCCCGCTGCGGTCCAACTGGGAATCGACCAAGTGGGTGGTGATGGCCTGCTTGAGCAGGCGTGCGCCGCGCATCACCAGGCTGACCGGGATCTGGATGCGGGCATGCACCGCGCCCACATGGCATTGGTGGCGATACAGTTCGGCGGCATCACGCGGGGTGGCCGCGAACAGGTCGCACAGCCACTGCTGCATGGAGCGGTGCAGGCGCTGGTTGACCAGTTCATGGTCGAGGAAGGGACGGGCTACCTGGTCGGCCAGCATGTGCTGGTAGAACAGGCTGGCCAGCGCATCGGCATGTTGCGCGACGGTGCTGGCGATGAGTTGCAAGACGGCGGCATCGGTCTGCTGGTGCAGGCGTTGCCATTCCTCGACGAAATCCTCGACCTTGTTGTGTTTGTACATGTGGGCTCCGACAGGCGGCGATTGCATAAAGGGCCGGATTATAGCGACCCGGGGGCGCGACATGCGTTGACGAATCGGATGCGATGTTGTCCACTGTCGCCATCGGACAGCGTATATCCATCATGCCCACATCGCCGCGCGGTTTTTTCGAAGAACTGACCTTCCGCATCGATGCACGCAACCTGGCGGTGCGTGCCGAGCAGTTGCATGCACGATTGGATCTGTTCCTGTACATGGTGCTGGCGCAGGTGCTGGTGGAACCGCTGTTCGTGTGGCTGATGTGGGGCGTGGACAACCATCGCGACCTGTTGCTGTGGTTGGCCTGCATCTATGTGCTGCACATCGCAGAAGTGGTGCTGTGGCTGGAATATCGCCACGATCTGGATAGCGTGCGCGGCTGTCGCGACTGGAGCCGGCGTTTCCTGTGGTTCGCGCTGGTGGTCGGCATGATGTGGGGCTTCAGCACGCTGTTCTTCTTTCCGCCGGACCTCACCGACCAGGTGTTGCTGGTATGCGTGATGCTCGGCCTGGCGGCTGTCGCCGCGACCCTGAACGCCACCCATCCGCCGGCGTTCTATGCCTATCTGCTCGGTCTGATGCTGCCGCTGATCTTCCGCGTGCTGGTGGAGCAGAACGAGACCCATCTGGTGCTGGGCAGCATGCTCAGTCTGTTCCTGCTGGTGATGCTGGGCGGCGGGCACTTCATGGGTCGTCTGTTCATGCAGTCCTTGCGCCAGCGTTTCGAGAACCAGTCGCTGGCGCGGCAACTGGCCGAGCTGAACGACGGGCTGGAGCACAAGGTGCAGGAACGCACCGCGCAGTTGCAACGCAAGACCGAGGAGGTGGGGCAGGTGCGCGACGTCACCATCATCGCCATGGCGACCATGGCGGAGACGCGCGATAACGAGACCGGCAACCACCTGCGCCGCACGCAGACCTATATCCGCGCGCTGGCCGAGCGCCTGCGCGACCATCCGCGCTTCCGCGACTTCCTCAACGACGACACCATCGAATCGCTGTACAAGCTGGCGCCGCTGCACGACATCGGCAAGGTCGGCATCCCGGACAACATCCTGCGCAAACAGGGCAAGCTGACGCCGGAGGAATACGAGATCATGAAGCAGCATCCGCGCATCGGCGGCGAGGCACTGGCGGCGGCCGAAGCCAGCCTGCCGGCACCCAACCGCTTCCTGCACATCGGACGCGAGATCGCCTCCTGCCATCATGAGAAGTGGGACGGCAGCGGTTATCCCAAAGGGTTGCAGGGCGATGACATCCCCATCTCGGCGCGCCTGATGGCGCTGGCGGATGTGTACGATGCGTTGATCTGCAAGCGGGTGTACAAGAAGGCCTACAGCCACGAGGAGGCGGTAGCCTTCATCGTGGACGGGCGTGGCAAGCATTTCGATCCCGATGTGGTGGACGCCTTCCTGTCGATCCAGGATGAGTTCGAACGCATCGCACACAGGTTCGCTGATTGATGGATGCAAGATTGCTGAATTTCCTGGGCGGCAACCGGTCGCTCTATCCGGAGACGCTGCAAGCGCAGTTCCCGCGCGTGTTCAACAAGCTGCTCGACCTGCTCGACACCGAGCATCTGGAACCGTTCCTGGACGAGTTGCTGGTGGACAAGCACAGCCGCGAGCGCGCCGGATTCCCGCCGGAAGTGGCGACCGAGATCATCCGCCTGAGCAATTATGTCGCGCGTCGGCATCATGCCGAGGTTGAGCGCGACGCCTGGGATGACGTGCCGGAATACAAGCGCGCGGAACTGGAGCAGTTCGGCTATGAGTTCAATCCGGCCGGCCTGATCAAGTCCATCGAAGAGAACAATCACGATGCGGTGCAGGTGTTCATGTCCTGCGGCGTGGACCTGGAGATCCGCGACGAGCGCAACTGGACGCCGTTGATGATCTCTTCCTTCAACGGTAACGAGGAGTTCGCGCTGCTGTTGATCAAGTGCGGCGCGCGCATCGCGGCGACCGACCAGAACGGTTACACACCCTTGCATTGGGCGGCCTTCAATGGTTATTCCAACGTGGTGAAGCTGCTGATCGGCAAGGGGGCGGACCCGAACCGGCAGAGCCAGTTCGGCTGGACCGCGTTGATGCAGGCGGCTACGCGCGGCCATCTGCTGGCCTGCGCCTACCTCATCGCGCATGGTGCGGACGTCAATCTGGCCACGGTCGATGGCTGGACTGCACTGCACAAGGCGGCCAACAACGGCCATACGCAGATCGTCAAACTGCTGCTGGAGAAAGGGGCCAACCGCCATGCGCGCTACCAGGACGGCAGCACGCCGCTGGACCTGGCGGAGAAGGCCGGTCATCAGGACATCGTCGCCTTGCTGCACCCGGGGCGGGCGTGGGCGGTCTGATCAGAAGGTATAGCCATTGAGCACCCAGGCGATGCCGCCCAGCGCGCCGAAGAACAGCGCCAGGTTGCCCCAGGTCCACAAGGCATAGCGACGCGCCATGCGTTCCGGCGACAGATTGCCGAGCAGGAACAGGCGGCCATCCAGCGGCAGGCGCAGGAAATGCACATCCGGGGCGGCACGTGCGGCGCTCAGCCGTTTACCCGCTTCGCGTCGTGCGGCCTGCCGTGCCAGCATCCATTCGTCGATATCCAGATGGCCGCTGCCATCCAGGTCGAAGCGGCGCAGCAGTTCCGCCTGCTCCGCCTTCCATTCCGCGATCACCTGTTTCACCAGCTCGTTGTGGGTGACCGGGTCGTTGCTGCCGCCCATGGTGCGGAACTCGCCCAGGGCATACAGCGGGTCCTGCTGGATCAGTTTCCATTCGGTGTAGCGCTGGTCACCGACCTGCCAGGTGTCCTTGTGACGGGTGACGATCTCGGCGCCGCGCGGGTCGATCACGCATAGTCCGCTGCCATCGTCGAGGCAGAACGGCGCTTCGCTCTCGCCGCTGGCTTCGGTGCGCCATTGGTTCTTGTGGTTCTTGCGCTCCAGCTGGTAGCGATACCAGAGGCAGGGCAGCAGCGAGAATTTGCCGAGGATGGGTGCGCCGTGCGCTTGTGCGCGGCCTACCAGTTCCACATAGCCTTGCGCCGCCGAGGCGATGCGCGAGGTGGGGGTGCCGCTGATCATGCGGTAGCGGTGCAGTGTGGAATACCAGGCCAGCAGACTGAGCAGGGCGACGCCGGACAGGCTCCACAGCCAGCCGTCGCGGCTGCCCAAATGAAAACCGGCGAACAGCAATGCGAGCTGTCCGCCGGAAGTGATGAGTTGCGCGTATTGTCGTCGCAGGGAGTTCAGCATCGCCATCCTCCTTGCGACGACGCTGCCCGCATCAGAAGCGGAATCCCAGTTTCAGGCTGGTGGACTGCGCGGAGCCGGTCTTGTCGAACTCGACGGCCAGGTTGGTCAGGCCGAAGTTGAGGTTGGCGCCCGCGAACACCTTGCTTTGCGTGAAGCTTTCCGCAGTGAAGCCGGTGGCGGCATCCGGCGTGCTGTTGGTCCACACTTGGCCGACGCCGGCATACGGGGTGAACATGGCGAAGCCCTTGGAGATGGATACGTCCACGCTCTTGGTGTCCAGCGCCAGCTGGTTCACGCCGGACAACTTGGTCAGCGCACCGCGCACGGCCACGGCCGGCATGGCCACGCCGCCTTCGATGAAGGCCCAGCGCAGCTCACCGCCGTACAGCTTGATGTCGGTGGTGGGCACGGCGGAGTAGAAGGCGCCGATGTCGATGTTCAGCGGCAGGCCCTTGGTCACGTGCAGCTTGGGTACGTACAGGTTGCTGATGTCGTTACCGGACAGGTTTTTCCAGAGGGTAGCGCTCTTGGCCAGGTTGGTCTGGGTCACTTCCAGGCCGAAGTCGAAGCCGGTGACGCCCAGCGATTCGGCAGGTACCACGCCCTTGTAGCTCAGCGCCGAGCCGAGGTCTTCGGAGACGTTGCGGAAGGCTGCCTGGCCGCCGGTGAGGTTGCTCAGATTGATGTTGCCAGCCAGGGCCGGTTGGGCGATGCCCAGCGCACAGGTCAGTACGAGCAGTTTCTTCATTTTTCGCTTCCCTTCAGTGATGAGATAGGTTGTCCGCAAACACAAGTTTCCGCTGCGGGCGGCAGTGAGAGTGCGCCGCGTGGATTTGGTTCCTAGTCGAACAGCTTCTTGATATCCACGTCGGCCTTCTCGGCGGCGGCGAATTCTAGCAGCGGCTTCGGTTGATAGGCGAACATGTTGGCGATCAGCACGGCCGGGAACTGTTCGATGCCCACGTTGTAGAGGTTGACCGACTCGTTGTACAGCTCGCGGCGGTCGGCGATGGTGTTCTCCAGACCGCTGATGCGGGTCTGCAACTGCATGAAATGCTCGTTGCTCTTCAGCTCGGGGTAGGCCTCGGCCACCGCGAACAACCGGCCCAGGCCACGGCGCAGCAGGCCTTCTGCTTGGCCCAGTGCGGCGATGTCCTGGCCTTCGCGTGCCGACTGTACCTGCGAGCGCGCCTCGATCACGCGTTGCAGGGTCTTTTGCTCGAACTGTTTGTACTGTTTGCACACCTCGACCAGTTTCGGCAGTTCGTCGTGACGCTGTTTGAGTGCGACGTCGATGTTGGCCCAGGCCTTGCTGACGGCATGCTTGAGCTGGACCAGATGGTTGTACAGGGTGATGCCGTAGATGAGGGATACGAGGCTGACGCCGAGTAGCAGCAGGGTGGAAGTCATGGAGCGGCTCCGCAAGTCTGGTTGATGTCGCGGCGCATCATAAAACAAAGCGCCGCGCAGCGGGCGATCAGAGTTGCAGGCGGCGGGTGGTGAGTATGGCGCCCGGGTCGTCGCGCCACAAGGCAGGATCGGCATCGACGTACAGCTCGATCTCGATGCCGTCCGGATCCTGGATGTACAACGATTGGCTCACGCCATGGTCGCTCATGCCGAAGATGGTGACATGGTGCGCTTCCAGGTGCGCCTTGCAGGCACGCAGTTCGTCCAGGCTGTCGCCCACTTTGAAGGCGACGTGGTACAGGCCGACGCAGCCCGGATCGGCTTCGGGCGGATGGGCGCCGATCTGCAGCAGACCAAGGTCGTGATGGTTGTCGCCCAGCGTGAAGAAGGCCATCACGCCTTGATGGCGCGCGACCTCCTTCATGCCCAGCACGTCGCGGTAGAAAGCCACGGAACGCTCCAGGTCGCTTACCTTGAGCACCACATGGCCGAGGGCGCGGATACGCATGGCTTATTGTCCGAAGAATTCCTTGACCTTGCTCATCCAGGATTTGGCGCGCGGGTTGTGGCGTCCGTGATCCTGCTGGCTGATCTCCTCGAACTCGCGCAGCAACTCCTTCTGGCGCTCGGTCAGGTTGGATGGTGTCTCCACGATCACATGGCAATGCAGGTCGCCATGCTCGTGCGTGCGCATGCCCTTGATGCCCTTGCCGCGCAGACGGAAGATCTTGCCGCTCTGTGTCTCCGCCGGGATCTTGATGCGCGCACTGCCGTCCAGCGTGGGGATCTCGATCTCGCCGCCCAGTGCTGCGGTGGCGAAGCTGATCGGCATCTCGCAATGCAGGTCGTCGCCGTTGCGTTCGAACACGCTGTGCGGCTTGATGTGGATCTCCACGTACAGATCGCCATGCGGCGCGCCGTGCGAACCGGCTTCGCCCTGGCCGCTGTGGCGCAGGCGCATGCCGCTGTCGATGCCGGCCGGGATCTTGATCTCCAGCGTCTTCTGCTTCTTCACGCGACCGCTGCCGTGGCAATCCTTGCACGGTGAACTGATCTGTTTGCCGCTGCCGTGGCAGCGCGGGCAGGTCTGTTGCACCGAGAAGAAGCCCTGCTGCATGCGCACCTGGCCGTGACCGCCGCAGGTGGTACAGGTGGTGGCGCTGGTGCCGGGTTTGGCACCGGAGCCTTCGCAGGTCTCGCACTCGTCCATCACCGGGAAGCGGATCTGTTTCTCGGCGCCGCGCGCGGCTTCCTCCAGCGTGATCTCCAGGTTGTAGCGCAGGTCCGCACCACGATGCGCTTGCGAACGTCCGCCACGCCCGCCGCCGAAGATGTCGCCGAAGATGTCGCCGAAATCGAAACCGCCGGCACCGCCGCCGAATCCGCCACCGAAGGGGTTGCCGCCGCCCATGCCGCCCGCTTCGAAGGCGGCATGACCATATTGGTCATAAGCGGCGCGTTTCTGGCCGTCGGACAACGTCTCGTAGGCTTCCTTGGCTTCCTTGAAGTTTTCCTCGGCCTTCGGATTGTCCGGATTGCGGTCGGGGTGGTACTTCATGGCCAGTTTGCGGTAGGCCTTCTTGATGTCTTCCTCCGATGCGTCGCGGTTGACGCCGAGGACTTCGTAGTAGTCTTTTTTGGACATGTTCAGTTACCGCTGAATGTAGGATGGGTTTCGCACTGCGAAACCCATCGTTGATCACTGCAAAACAATAAAACCTTTTTTGCCACAGAGGCCACAGAGAAAGTTGTTACACCTGCCGAGTTCTCTGTGTGCTCTGTGGCTAAAAGGTTTTTTACTTCTTGTCCTTCACTTCGGTGAATTCGGCATCCACCACGTCGGCATCGTCCGCCTTGGCGCCGCCTTCCGGCTGCGCACCGCCAGCGGCCTGGGTCTTGGCCTGCTCGGCGGCGTACATCTTCTCGCCCAGCTTCTGTGCGGCCTGTGCCAGTGCTTCGGCCTTGGCTTCGATGGCGTCCTTGTCGTCGCCCTTGACCACTTCTTCGGCTTCCTTCAATGCCTTCTCGACGGCGGACTTCTCGTCAGCGGACAGCTGCTCGCCGTAGTCCTTCATCGACTTGTTGGTGGTGTGGATCAGCGCGTCCAGCTGGTTGCGCGCGGTCACCAGTTCCATCGCCTTCTTGTCTTCATCGGCGTGGGCCTCGGCATCCGCCACCATGCGCTCGATCTCTTCCTCGGACAGGCCGGAGCTGGCCTTGATGGTGATGTTGGCTTCCTTGCTGGTGGCCTTGTCCTTGGCGCTCACATGCAGGATGCCGTTGGCGTCGATGTTGAAGGTCACCTCGATCTGCGGCATGCCGCGCGGTGCCGGCGGGATGTCGGACAGGTTGAACTGGCCCAGGCTCTTGTTGCCGGAAGCCATGTCGCGTTCGCCTTGCAGCACATGGATGGTCACGGCGGACTGGTTGTCGTCGGCGGTGGAGAACACTTGCGACGCCTTGGTCGGGATGGTGGTGTTCTTCTTGATGAGCTTGGTCATCACGCCGCCCATGGTCTCGATACCCAGAGACAACGGGGTCACGTCCAGCAGCAGTACGTCCTTCACTTCACCTTGCAGCACGCCGCCCTGGATACAGGCGCCGACGGCCACGGCTTCGTCCGGGTTCACGTCCTTGCGCGGGTCCTTGCCGAAGAACTCCCTCACCTTCTCCTGCACCTTGGGCATGCGGGTCTGGCCGCCGACCAGGATCACGTCGGCGATGTCGGCAGCCGACACGCCGGCGTCCTTCATGGCGATCTTGCACGGTTCGATGGTGCGCGCGATCAGGTCTTCCACCAGGCTTTCCAGCTTGGCGCGGGTGATCTTCACCAGCAGGTGCTTGGGACCGGTGGCATCAGCGGTGATGTAGGGCAGGTTGACCTCGGTCTGCTGTGCGGAAGACAGCTCGATCTTGGCTTTTTCCGCAGCATCCTTCAGGCGTTGCAGGGCCAGCATGTCCTTCTTCAGGTCGATGCCGTTCTCCTTCTTGAACTCTTCGATCAGGAAGTCGATCACGCGCAGGTCGAAGTCTTCGCCGCCGAGGAAGGTGTCGCCGTTGGTGGACAGCACTTCGAACTGGTGCTCGCCGTCGATCTCGGCGATGTCGATGATGGAGATGTCGAACGTGCCGCCGCCGAGGTCATACACCGCGATCTTGCGGTCGCCTTCCTGCTTGTCCAGGCCGAAGGCCAGCGCAGCCGCAGTCGGCTCGTTGATGATGCGCTTCACTTCCAGGCCGGCGATGCGGCCGGCATCCTTGGTGGCCTGGCGCTGCGAGTCGTTGAAGTAGGCGGGCACGGTGATGACGGCCTCGGTGACCGGTTCGCCCAGGTAGTCTTCGGCGGTCTTCTTCATCTTCATCAGCACTTGCGCGGAGACTTCCGGCGGTGCGATCTCCTTGTCGCGCACCTTCACCCAGGCGTCGCCGTTCTTCGCCTTGACGATCCCGTAGGGCACCATGTCGATGTCCTTCTTCACCATCGGCTCTTCGAAGCGACGGCCGATCAGGCGCTTCACACCGTACAGGGTGTTCTGGGGATTGGTCACGGCCTGACGCTTGGCAGGCGCGCCTACCAGCACTTCGCCGTCTTCCATGTAGGCGATGATGGAGGGGGTGGTGCGTGCGCCTTCCGCGTTCTCGATCACTTTGGGCTTGCCGCCTTCCATGACTGCGACGCAGGAGTTGGTGGTGCCCAGGTCGATACCGATGATCTTTGCCATGATGTCTTTCCTTTCAGTTCAAAACGTAATATTGGAATGCCGTTGCTGCCTTGCCGCATAAAGTGGGGCGCCGGGCAGCGATTTCAAGTGTCATTTGCCTTTGCTCACCATCACCAGTGCCGGACGCAGCACGCGGTCGTGCAGGGTGTAGCCCTTTTGCATCACGTTGATCACGGTGTTGGCCGGCTGGTCGCTTTCCACCATGCCGATGGCCTGGTGCTTGTTGGGATCCATCTTCTCACCCACCGGATTCACTTCCTGGATGTGGAATTTCTCGAACACGCTGGCGAGTTGCTTCAGCGTCAGCTCCATGCCGCTCTTGAAGCTCTCCACGTTCTCGGTCTGCACGGCCAGGCCGGCTTGCAGGCTGTCCATCACCGCCAGCAGTTCGCCGGAGAAACGCTCCACGGCGAACTTCTGTGCCTTGCTCACATCCTCGGCGGCGCGGCGGCGGATGTTCTCGCCTTCGGCCTTGGCGTACATCCAGGCGTCGTAGTGCTCCTGTGCCTTGCGTTCGGCTTCCTGCAACATCTCTTCCATGCTGGGCATCTTGTCGGTGGCTGTGCTGTCGGGCGTCGCGACGGTTTCCTGTTGCTCGGTCTGGGGCTTGTTCTCGTTCTGTTCCATGTGCATCTCCTGTTGGCGATTGGCGCTTGATGGGGGCGTGCTTTGCGATTTCAAGGGGCGGCAGGAAAATTTTTTCGGTGGGATAATGCGCGCCGCTCCCGCTCCTCGATCATGACCGACCGCAACTATCACTGGCGCATCGCCGGCTTCTATTTCTTCTATTTCGCTTTCGTGGGGATGTTCTCGCCCTACTGGAGCCTGTATCTCAAGTCGCTGCATTTCGACGCCATCGACATCGCGATCCTGATGTCCCTGCAACCGGTGATGCGCATGGCGGCGCCCGGCCTGTGGGGCTGGCTGGCCGACCATACCGGCAAGCGCAAGGAAGTGGTGGTGGCCGCCGCCGGACTCAGTGCCTTGTTCTATCTGGGAGTATTCGTCACCGAGAGCTTCTGGGGATTGTTCGCAGTACTGTTGTTGATGAGCTTCTTCTGGAGCGCCTCGATGCCGCTGGTGGAAGCGACTACGCTGACCTGGCTGGGCAAGAACACGGCGCATTACGGCCGCTTGCGCTCCTGGGGCTCCATCGGTTTCATCGTCAGTGTGCTCGGCTTGGGCTACGCCTTCGACCATATCGCCATCTACTGGTTGCTGTGGGCCGGGCTGGTGTGCGAGCTGGGCATCCTGGTGTTCGCGCGCCAGATCCCCAGGACCGAGGTGCTGGCGCACCATACCGACCATCAGCCCATCCGCAGCATCGTCATGCAGCCCAAGGTGCTGGCCCTGTTCGGCGCCTGCTTCCTGATGGCGGTGGCGCACGGCCCGTATTACACCTTCTTCTCCATCTACCTGGTCGAGCATGGCTATGCCAAGAGTGCGGTCGGCATGTTGTGGGCGCTGGGGGTGATCTGCGAGATCGCGGTGTTCTTCCTGATGCCGTCGCTGGTGCGCCGTTTCGGTTTCGTGCGCATCCTGATCTTCAGCTTCGCTGCGGCGATTGTGCGTTTCACGCTGATCGGCGGGACGGTGGATGTGCTCGTGTTGCTGCTGTTCGCACAGCTGTTGCATGCCTTCACCTTCGGTTCCTTCCATGCTGCATCGGTCGGGTTGGTGCATGAATACTTCCAGGGGCGGCACCAGTCCAGGGGGCAGGCCCTGTTCGGCAGTGTGACCTATGGCGCGGGCGGTGTGCTGGGTGGATTGGCCAGCGGGCCGATCTGGCAGCATTGGGGGCCATATGTGCTTTATGCGGGGAGTGCGGTGATGGCTTTCTGCGGATTGATCCTGCTGCTTTGGATGGCGCGCCATATGGCATCGGAGGAGTGCAGGGCGCATATTCCCTAAGCGATGGACGGGCGTCATCTCCACTTTTCAATCTGCTACAGTTGGGGCCGGCATCTACCAGGCGAGGTGATTTATGCCACGGGTCGGTCGAGTTGTGTTGCCGGGATACCCACACCATATCGTCCAGCGTGGTCACAATCGGCAAGTGATCTTTGCTCAGGACGAAGATTGTGCGAATTATCTCGAAAACCTACAGGAATTGAAGGTCACCTTTGGTATCGGCGTTTACGCCTATTGCCTGATGACAAATCACGTACACCTGCTTTTGCAACCGGGAGAATCGGTGGCAGAGTTGGGGCGATTCATGAAAGCCCTGTCTGCGCGCACCACGCGTCACTTCAATCGGCTCGAAGGACGCAGCGGGACGCTGTGGGAGAGCCGATATAAATCCAGTCCGGTGCAAACCGAGCAATACCTGCTCGCCTGTTGTCGATACATCGAACTCAATCCTGTTCGTGCACGCATGGTCGGTCATCCCGGAGAATATCGCTGGTCGAGCTACGCCGCCCGCATGGGTGGGGTCGGGCAAGATTGGATCGACCTTGACCCAATGTATAAGGCATTGGGTGACGACGAAACAACACGGCGCACTAGGTATCAGGTCTTCCTAGAAGAGGCAATCCCGTCAGGGGAATGGGAATTGATCGGGGAATCAGTAAAGCGCGGGCAATTGACCGGAAATGTGAGATTCGCAGAAGCGGTGGCGCAGATCATCGGCCGTCGAATAGAGCGCCGAGGACCAGGTAGGCCGCGAAAGTGCGAGCCGAAGTCGGGCGAGGGGAGTGGAGGGAAATAAATCTGTCCCCTTTTTAGTCCTGCGAGCGAATTATCGTAAATCTCGTTTGTAAAACGATCTATCGAGTGCGACCAATAAAACGCCGTTGCTGCAGCCAAAGCGGGATTTCTCGTCATTGCCGTCACAAACCCGGCTAGCCCTTCGCTCGGTGCCACATGTGTTTGCATATCACCAAGCTGACTGCTCCCCGGCAATCTGGATACGCCGTCCAATGCGGTTTGGTGGTTGGTAATGTTACTGTAGGTTGCATTGAGGTCAAGATTCAACCCCGGGTAACAATTATTTAGAGCTGGAATCAAATCCCGAGTTCCGTATGGGTTGAATGTAACAGCGTTCAGATTTTTCTCTGCCGCAAGAAGTTGCGCTAATGATCCTCCCAGGGAATGTCCTGTAGTTGAAATTAGTGCACCTTTATTCGCATTGGCTACTTGGTCATAAAAGTTCCGGGCAAATTGATATTGATCTGGAAGCTGACTCACCCCCATTTGAAAGTCTGCCTTTAAGTCTGTCATCTTGTTTGGTTCAGTACCACGATGAGCTATGACAATTTCGCCTGTGAGGTTGTCTTGAAAGGCTGCCCCATAGTAACCAGAATTAATGGCATCAGAAGCAAGGGGAATATCCAACCGAGTCCAGCCAACAGGATGTCCATTATCTTGATATGCGGCACTGGCAAGTTGAGCATAAGTTGCTTCAGAAGCCATGATGAAATCCTTTCTGTAAATTTGGCGAACGGTTTATCTTTTCTACTTGACTACTTGTTCACAGGTGTTGCCGAAACGGTTTGTTTTAAGAGCATGTAAAGAGAGTCCCGCCCTCTTGCCATCAATCCGAGTCATGAAACACGAAGTCCAATCATTCGCATCAACCGTATAGAGATAGATGCGTTGCATCAGACTGTCAGGAAGATCAAAATGGGCGGCACTGCGCTCAAACACCGCACCAGATTTCGGATCGTCATCGTTCTTGCCATCAATCCGCGTAGGGAATCGAATTTCGTTACGAAATACAGTCGGATCACCAAATACGGAGCACCCTACTTCTGCTTCAAAAAATAATAGGTCCTTTGTAAACTCACTAATAAGAATTATGTAGCGAGAGAAACGATCAACATTTTCAAACTTATTGGTCAGTCCAGTTTTTCTCCATGTTGCCAATGCCGGTGCAAAGTTGCGCTGCTCAACTTGATGCGCGATTTCCTCTGGCACTGGCAACCTCCCGGGTAATCCGCTTAACCACAACCAAGCATGCCTGTGATCAACATAACGCTCCCCCGGAGGAGTAAGTATCGGTAGTTTCTTATCCATCAACCCCACAATATTGCAGGTGTAACGCTGCCATTCGCGATATTGCTCTCGCTCTATCTTCACCCCCACCAACCACAACCCACCATTTGGCAAACCATCCGCTTGCGGCTGCAACCCAAACCGCTCGGCATACTGTGGACTCCATGCCCATTCAACGATTTGAGCCTGATCGCCCAATACCGGATCAGATATCTCCGGATGCAGTTTTTTTTCCTGATGAATAGGCAGATTGAGATCGATTGCCGAAGACAGTGGTTCTGCCGCTATTGCATTCAGCGAAAACATCATCGCCAATATCTGTACCAGCCGCTTGATAGTCATATCTTTCATGCTTGTTGCCTCCACATTCTAAAAATCAAAGAAATCAAAGGGGTCAGAAAAAATCAAAGGGGGCAGCATCGCAATATGTTTTCGCATTTCAATTCTCCCGTTCAAAATCCAAAGTCAGATTGATCCTCAACTCGCATACTTTGTTCGCGCTCCATCTTCGGCCTGCCCGGCTTCCTCTGCGCACGCCTCACACCCACTGCGGCACACGTCATTTCGCTGAATCGTTCACTTCCCAGCGGCTGCCCCTGCGCCAGCGCAAGCCGGATTTCCGAGATCGCCGCATCATCCAGTTCACTACGGAACAGTCCGCGATATTCAGCCAGACGCTCTATCTCATCCTTGCCCAGTGCTAGATACAGCGAATGTGGGATGATGCGTTCGTCCATTTGTCCCAATCCGTTATGCCGGTAACTTGACCAGCGATACTGCGATGGTTCGTTCACCATGTTGGCACGCACCGGGTTCAGTTCGATGTAGCGCATGCAGGTCAGCAGGTATTCTTCGGCCTGCACAAAACTGGATTTGAATCTCCCTTCCCACAAACTGCCCGTGCGCCGATAGCTGCAGTTGATGTATTGCACATAGCGCCTGCCAATGGACTGCATCATCTTGGCGATGCTGTCGGCCTTGTCTGGCGTCACTAGCAAATGCACATGGTTGGTCATCAACACATATGCATGGTCAGAGGGGACAGCTTCGAAATATGTTTTCGCATTTCAACTCTCCTGCTTTGAATTCGGAAATATGCACATCCATTTCACCGCTCCCTCCCCGCTTCCTGAAACGCCCCCATCACGGGTGAGAGCAGGTATTCGAGGATGGTTCGGGTACCGAGGTGGATCTCGGCAGTAACTTGCATGCCGGGTCTCAGGGCGTGTTTGATGCCGTCGGCGATGAGTTCCTGAGCCTTGAGGTCGCCCAAAGCACGGTAGGCATAGAGTTGTCCGTTGGGGGATTTGGCGCTGGGCGGGGCGGCTTGGCCGGCACTTTGCTGGCTGGTGTCGGTGGCGTCGGCACTGAGGTGGGCGACCTCGCCTTGGACCATGCCGTATTTCTGGAATTGGTAGGCGGCGAATTTTATCTTCGTGGGTTGGCCTTGGTGGATGAAGCCGACGTCCTGATTGGAGATCCAGACCTCGGCCCGGAGTTTTTCGTCCTTGGGGACGAGGGTCATGAGGATGGTGCCGGGGCTGATGACGGTGCCCACGGTATGGGGAAGGGCGCTTGGCGTTGCCTTGGCGCTGGCGATGGTATCCAGCTTCCAAAAGGTAGCCCACAGTAACAGGGCGAAGAGCAGCAGGATGCGCAACATGGCTTGCGCAAAAGGTGCAGGCGGCAGGTTTGGGATGAGCAGCAAGCTGGGGGCAAAGTTTTGTGGGTCTACCCCGACAATATGCGCCTTCCACGCAACTTTTCTGGTTGCCGCCATCAAGCTCCCTCGACAAGGTTGTCGTTATTGGTATCGCATCACAAGCTGCGTTTGTCGCCGCGAAAGACCCTGCGGCATGTGGGAACTTACTGGAATTCACGCTCATGAACAATATGCCGTTTGGCCTATGCGGGCTGGGTATTCGTGCAGCTTGATCGCTTGGACAGTTGGGGGGGGGCATCTGGCAGGCCAGACTTTGGGGGCCCGCTGCGGAATCGTTGACCAAACGGCAAGCGATGTCCGGCTTCGTGCTTCATGGCGCGTGGCAGAGGAACCCGGCGCTGTGGCATAATCCGGCGCTCTTATGGAAGCAGGCAAATGACCGCAAAGACCTTATACGACAAACTCTGGGATTCTCACGTGGTGCGACAGGAAGCCGACGGCACCGCGTTGATCTATATCGACCGTCAACTGGTGCACGAGGTGACCAGCCCGCAGGCCTTCGAAGGCCTGAAGCTGGCGCAGCGCAAGCCTTGGCGTACGGCCTCCATGCTGGCGGTGCCGGACCATAACGTCCCCACCACCAATCGCGCAGCAGGTATCGCCGACCCCATTTCGCGTACTCAGGTGGAGACACTGGACGCCAACTGCGCCGAGTTCGGCGTGGTCGAGTTCAAGATGAACGACATCCGTCAGGGCATCGTGCATGTGATCGGCCCGGAACAGGGTGCGACCTTGCCCGGCATGACCGTGGTGTGCGGCGATTCGCATACCAGCACGCACGGCGCCTTCGCCGCATTGGCGCATGGCATCGGTACCTCCGAGGTCGAGCATGTGATGGCGACGCAGTGCCTGGTGGCGAAGAAGTCCAAAGCCATGCTGGTCAAGGTGGACGGCCAGCTCGGCCGTGGTGTGACCGCCAAGGATATCGCGCTGGCGGTGATCGGCAAGATCGGCACCGCAGGCGGTACCGGTTACGCCATCGAGTTCGCGGGCAGCGCCATCCGTGGTTTGAGCATGGAAGGCCGTATGACTTTGTGCAACATGGCCATCGAAGCCGGTGCGCGCGCCGGCATGGTGGCTTGCGACGACACCACCATCGAATATGTGCAGGGCCGTCCGTTCGCACCCAAGGCGGCGGAATGGGACAAGGCCGTGGCTTACTGGAAGACATTGCATAGCGACGAAGGCGCGAAGTTCGACGCGGCGGTGGAGCTGGATGCTGCGCAGATCAAACCGCAAGTGACCTGGGGTACTTCGCCCGAGATGGTGACGGATATCAATGGCCGGGTGCCCGATCCGGCCTCCGCACCGGATGCGGTGAAACGCGGCGACTGGGAGCGCGCCTTGCAGTACATGGGCTTGCAGGCGAATACGCCGATCAGCGAGATCAAGGTGGACAAGGTGTTCATCGGCTCCTGTACCAATGCGCGTATCGAAGACATGCGCGAAGCGGCCGCCGTGGCCAAGGGCAAGAAGGTGGCGGCCAACGTGAAGCTGGCGATGGTCGTGCCGGGTTCCGGCCTGGTGAAGGCGCAGGCCGAGAAAGAAGGGCTGGACAAAGTATTCGTCGAAGCCGGCTTCGAGTGGCGCGATCCAGGTTGCTCGATGTGTCTGGCGATGAATGATGACCGTCTGGAACCGGGCGAGCGTTGCGCGTCGACCTCGAACCGCAACTTCGAAGGTCGTCAGGGGCAGGGCGGACGCACGCACCTGGTCAGCCCCGCGATGGCGGCGGCGGCGGCGATCGCCGGGCATTTCGTCGATGTCAGCAAGGGGTGAGCGATGAGGCACTGGGTGTTGATGGCAGCGCTGTTGCTGGTCTTTCAACCGGTGCAAGCCGAGGAAAAAAGTACCGTGGCGCAGGCCGGTGAGGGCATCAAGCAAGGTGCCGAAAAGCTGGGCGACGGTGTGAAGGAGGGCGGCAAGGCCGCTGTCCATGGTTTGAAGGAAGGCGGCAGCTGGCTGGGCGAGAAGCTCAAGGCCGGTGGCGAATACCTGAAGAAAGCGAGCAAGTGATGCGTAAGTTTGAGACATTCGATGGTGTGGTGGTGCCGTTGGACAGAGCCAACGTGGATACCGATGCCATCATCCCCAAGCAATTCCTGAAGTCGATCAAGCGTTCCGGTTTCGGCCCCAACGCCTTCGACGAGTGGCGTTATCTGGATCATGGCGAACCGGGCATGGATAACAGCAAGCGTCCGCTGAACCCGGATTTCGTGCTCAACCAGCCGCGTTACCAAGGCGCGCAGATTTTGCTGGCGCGCGAGAATTTCGGTTGCGGCTCGTCGCGTGAGCATGCACCGTGGGCGCTGGAGGATTATGGCTTCCGCGTCATCATCGCGCCGAGCTTCGCTGACATCTTCTTCAACAACTGTTTCAAGAACGGCCTGTTGCCGATCAAGCTGGATGCAGCCATCGTCGATAGCCTGTTCAAGGCGGTAGTGCCCACAGTAGGTTATAAATTGACGGTCGACCTAGCGCGTCAGGTGATCGTGATGCCGGAAGGCAAGGAGATCGCATTCGAGGTCGATGCCTTCCGCAAACATTGCCTGTTGAATGGTCTGGACGATATCGGCCTGACCTTGCAGCATGTGGATGACATCAAGGCCTTCGAAGCCAAACATCGTGCGGCGCAGCCGTGGTTGTTCGCATAACTAATTTAATTTTCGACTGGATGAGAGTATGAAGATCGCAGTATTGCCGGGTGACGGCATCGGCCCCGAGATCGTAGCGCAGGCGGTAAAGGTGCTGAAGGCACTGGATATCGGTCTGGAGATGGAAGAAGCGCCGATCGGCGGCGCAGGTTACGAGGCGGCAGGCGATCCGCTGCCGGATGCGACGCTGGCGCTGGCCAAGGCGGCCGATGCGGTGCTGCTCGGTGCCGTGGGCGACTGGAAATACGACAAGCTGGAGCGTCATCTGCGCCCCGAGCGCGGCCTGCTGCGCATCCGCAAGGAACTGAACCTGTTCGCCAATCTGCGTCCGGCGCTGCTGTATCCAGAACTGGCTTCGGCTTCCACGCTGAAACCGGAAGTGGTAAGCGGTCTCGATATCATGATCGTGCGTGAATTGACCGGTGACATCTACTTCGGTCAGCCGCGCGGTATTTCTACTTTGGAAAATGGCGAGCGCGAAGGTATCAACACCATGCGCTACAGCGAATCCGAGATCAAACGTATCGGCCGCGTGGCGTTCGATATCGCCATGAAGCGCAACAAGAAGGTGTGCTCCGTGGACAAGGCCAACGTGCTGGAGACCACCGAACTGTGGCGTCAAGTGATGATCGAGCTGTCCAAGGAATACCCCGAGGTCGAACTCTCTCACATGTATGTGGACAACGCCGCGATGCAGTTGGTGCGCGCGCCCAAGCAGTTCGATGTGATGGTGACCGGCAACATCTTCGGCGACATCCTGTCCGACGAGGCCTCGATGCTGACCGGCTCCATCGGCATGCTGCCGTCCGCGTCGCTGGATGCCAACAACAAGGGGATGTACGAACCCAGCCACGGTTCTGCCCCGGACATCGCCGGCAAGGATGTGGCGAATCCGCTGGCGACCATCCTGTCGGCCGCGATGATGTTGCGTTACACCTTCAATGATGAAGCGAATGCGGTGCGCATCGAGGATGCCGTGAAGAAGGCGCTGGCGCAGGGTTATCGTACCGCCGACATCTGGACCGAAGGCATGAACAAGGTCGGTTGTGCAGCCATGGGCGACGCAGTGGTTGCGGCGCTGTAACGGGAATAACAAAGGAACATCATGAAAGTCGGTTTGATCGGTTGGCGCGGGATGGTCGGTTCGGTGCTCATGCAGCGCATGCGTGAGGAGAAGGATTTCGACCTGATCGACGCGGTGTTCTTCACCACTTCCAATGTGGGCGGTGCTGCACCTGCCGAAGGCAAGGGTGTCCCCTTGAAGGATGCCTTCGACCTGGCGGCGCTGCAGGCGATGGATGCCATCATCTCCTGCCAGGGCGGTGATTACACCACCGAGATATTCCCCAAGCTGCGTGCGTCTGGCTGGCAGGGTTACTGGATCGATGCCGCTTCCACCCTGCGCATGGAAGACGATGCGGTCATCATCCTCGATCCGGTCAACCGTAACGTGATCGATGCGGCACTGGCGCGCGGCGTCAAGAACTACATCGGCGGCAATTGCACCAACTCCATCCTGTTGATGGGCCTAGGTGGTCTGTTCCATGCCGGGCTGGTGGAATGGGTGTCTTCCATGACCTATCAGGCGGCCAGCGGTGCGGGCGCACAGAACATGCGCGAGCTGCTGAAGCAGATGGGCGTGCTGCATGCTTCGGTGGCTGAATTGTTGCAGGACGAGAAATCCGCCATCCTGGAAATCGACCAGCGTGTGGCGGACAGCATGCGTTCCGCTGCGATGCCGACCGAACATTTCGGCGCTCCGCTGGCTGGCGGCCTGATCCCGTGGATCGACAAGCAGTTGGACAATGGCCAATCCAAGGAAGAGTGGAAGGGCAAGGCCGAGGTCAACAAGATCCTCGGTACCCGGCAGACCATCCCGGTGGACGGTCTGTGCGTGCGCATCGGTGCCATGCGCTGCCACAGCTTGGCATTGACCCTCAAGCTGAACAAGGATCTGCCGCTGGCCGAGATCGAATCCTTGATCAAGGGCGGCAATCCGTGGGTCAAGTTCGTGTCGAACGAGCGCAGCCTGTCGGTGCGCGAACTGACCCCGGCAGCGGTGACCGGCAAACTGGATATCGCCGTCGGTCGCGTGCGCAAGATGGAGTTGGGCGCCGACTACCTGAGCGCCTTTGTCTGTGGCGACCAGTTGCTGTGGGGGGCTGCAGAACCGTTACGCCGGATGTTGCGCATCCTGATCGGCAAGTAAGGGAAAAAACCTGTTGATTACCGCTGCTTAGTCGCGCTATCTAGAGCGTGCATGAGCTTGCATCACTAACCCTCTGATGTTAGTCTGATTATCGTCAGGGAATTACTAAAGGGTGGCCGAGTGCTGAAAACGATCCTTAAAACGTCGGGTTTTATCGTCTGTCTATTGGTGTCTGGAGTCGCTGGTGCGGTCGGGCTGGGCGGCATGTCGGTCACCTCCAATCTGGGACAGCCGTTGAAGGCCGAGATCGAACTTGTTGCGGTAGATAAAGCCGATCGCGGCAGTCTGGTCGCCAAGCTGGCCTCCGTGGAAGACTTCAAGAACGCCGGCATCGATTACCCCTATGCGTTGCCCAAGCTGAAATTCGAGATCGTTGGTCGCGACAGCTCCCAGCCTGTCGTGCGCATCTCCTCCAGTCAGCCCATCAACGAGCCGTTCGTGACCTTGCTGGTCGAAGCCAGCTGGTCTTCCGGCAAGCTGTTGCGTGAGTACACCTTCCTGCTCGATCCGGTCGGATTCAATGTCGAGCCGCAAGCAGATGCCGTCAGCCCGGTCGCGCCGGTAGTGGCCGCGCCTGCGGCCTTGGCTACACCTAGAGTGCCACCGATGGATGCGGCACCCGCCCTTGATGCGGCATCCGCCATCGAACCGCCTGCTGCTGTGCCGGCGGCGGTGGAATCCGTTCCGGCCGAACCGGCTACAGAGCCGGCAGCTGGGATGACAGAAGCAACTCCCGTGGCTACCGCTACAGCTGATGCTACGCCGGCCGCCGCAGCAACTGCCGTCGCTGCTGCTTCAGAACCAAGCGCAGAACCAAGCGCAGAACCAAGCGCAGAACCAAGCGCAGAACCGGCCCCCGCTGCCGAGGCAACTCCGGTGGAGCAGGATGCCCTGAGCAAGGAAGAAGCCATCCCGGTGGCACAAGACAAGACCGTGAAGGTCATGCGCGGCGATAGCCTGAGCAAGATCGCGCTGCAAGCCAAGCCGGACGATGTCAGCCTGGAGCGCATGTTGGTGGCGCTCTATCGTGCCAACGGCGAGGCATTCATGGGTAAGAACATGAACCGCCTGAAGGCCGGCAAGATCATCCGCATCCCCGATGCCGCTGAGATCGCAGACGTACAGCAAGATGAGGCGGTACGTGAATACCGCGCCCAGGTGCAAGATTGGAATGCCTATCGTCAGCAACTCGCTGCCGTGCGCGGCGAGGCACGTGATGATGCGGTGCAGCAGGAAGCGACCGGCAAGGTCACTGCGGCCGTGGCGGAGAAAACCGCACCCAAGGGGGCGGCAACCGAAGTACTGAAACTCTCCAAGGGCGAGGCTCCCGGCGATGAAGTCGCCGCAGCCGGCACCAGCAGCAAGGAAGAGGAGACCATCGCCAAGGCCAAGGCGCTGAAGGAAGCGGAACAGCGTACCGCTATGCTGGAAAAGAACGTGCAGGATCTGCAACGTCTGGCGGAGCTGAAGAAACAGCAAGAAGCTGCCGCTGCGGCGCAGAAGGCTCCGGCCGAAGCAGTGACGGCGGCTGTCGGTGCAAGCGCGCCGGTACCGGCTCAGCCGACCGCGAAACCTGCAGTGCCGGCTCCGGTGCCCGTGCCGGAACAGGCTGAGCCGGCATTCATCGATTTCCTGCTGGAGGACCCCATCCTGCTGGGTGGAACTGCCGCAGGTGCCGTGGCTGTGCTCGGTCTTGGCTTGTGGTTGTCGCGTCGTCGTAAAACTGCGGCCGCTGTGCCGGCCGTTGCAGCCAGCGATCTGGATGTCGGCAGCGCTACCGGCCGTATCGCGGAACCGGTGATGCCGTCCCCGGATACCGGTGATTTCACACAGATGGGCGGTCAGGAACAGGAAGCACCAGCTTCGGACGAGGTCGATCCGATCGCCGAAGCGGAACTGTTCCTCACCTTCGGTCGCGATGTGCAGGCAGAAGAAGTGTTGAAAGAGGCTTTGCATAGCCGTCCGGGCGATACCCCCATCCTGCTCAAGCTGTTGTCCATCTATGCGACGCGCAAGGATGCGAATGCCTTCATGACCTATGCGCGTCAGGTCAAGGATACCGGTGACGAAGGCGCCTGGCAGCAGGCTGCTGCCATGGGGCGTGAGCTGGAGCCGGGGAATCCGTTCTATGGCGGGAGCGGTGAAATCGCGACCGGGTCCGTTGCCGAAGCAGCCAGCGAGCCGGTGGTCGACTTCGACCTGGGATTCGGCAGCTCGGCAGCGGAGACGCCGGCGGCAGCCTCGATGGATACCCTCGTGCTCGATCGGCCTCTCGCATCAACCATGGATACCGTGATTCTGGACCTGCCGAAGACGCCGGAAAGTACCGCGGTCCTCAGTTCCGAAGAGTTGCAGGCCGCCAGCGATGCCCCGATGGATTTCGATATCACTGGTGCCGCGGAAACTCCGGCTGCCGCAGCAACCGCTGGGGGCAAGTCCGACTTCGGCATGGGCGATCTGATGTTCGATGTCACTTCCACCCATTCCGGCGTGCCCAGCGCAGCAGCGGCCAGCGGGTCTGCGAGCAGCGGTGGCGATGATCTGATATTCGACGTTACGGCGACCCATCCGGGCGTGCCTGCTGCCACGGCTGCGGAACCGACACTGGACGATCTGGTGTTCGATGTGACCACCGCCCATGCGCCGGCTGCTAGTGCACAGCCTTCACCGGTGCAGAGTGCCGATGAAGGATTGACCTTCAGTCTGGATATCCCCGACTTCAAGACCGACGCCCGCGTGGATGAAGAAGAGCAGCCGTCCTCGCCGCTGGACATCGGTCTGGGAGATATCAGTCTGAATCTGGATGATGCAGGGCAGGTGGCGGGGAGCGCCCCGGCTGTGAAGGATGAGCGTTGGCAGGAAGTCGCCACCAAGCTCGATCTGGCCAAGGCCTATCAGGAGATGGGCGATGCGGCTGGTGCGCGCGAGATCCTGGATGAAGTGTTGCAGGATGGCGATGAGCAGCAGAAGGCCGCAGCGCAAGCGATGCTGGAACAGCTCTGAGTTTGCAGCAGGCGCACGACGGCAGCCCATCGAGGCTGCCGTTTTTGTTTGAACCACAGGAAATCCGTATGCCACATCCCGCCGTACTGATACTGGTCTGGATCACCTCGGCCGTCATCGTGCAGGTGCTGTCCGGCGATGCACTGGCAATCCTGTCGGGAGTGCTGCTGGGGCTGGCATGGCGGCTTGATGGGCAACGGCTGCGCAGCCTGGTCCGCCGCACGCGTTGGATCGCATTCTCCCTGTTGCTGATCTATGCCTATTCCACGCCGGGCATGGCGGTCGTCGAGTCGCTCGGGCGCTGGGCGCCCACGTTGGAAGGATTGACTGATGGTTTGCTGCAACTGGCGCGCCTGCTGTGCATGCTGGCGTCCCTCGCCATCCTGTTGTCGTTGCTGACGACAGCGCAGTTCATCGCGGGTATCCATGTGTTGGCCTGGCCGTTGCGCGGGCTGGGTATGTCACGCAAGCGGATCGCGGTGCGGCTGGCCTTGACCCTGGAATATGCCGAACCGGCCATGCGCGATACGGCGGCGGATTGGCGGCAGACGATACGTTCGGCGCTGTGTCCGCCGGCCGGGGCGGGTGGGCTGATCGAATTGCATGTGCAGCGTCTGCGCTGGATCGATGCGGTCTATCTGGTAGCCTGCGCGGGACTGATGGCAGGAGTATGGCGATGAGGATCGCGCTCGGTGTGGAATATGACGGTAGTCGCTATCACGGCTGGCAGAGCCAGCCGGATATGGCGAATGTGCAGGATGCCTTGCAGGCGGCGCTGTCGTCCGTCGCCAGCGCGCCCATCGAGGTCGTCGCGGCCGGCCGCACCGATACCGGGGTGCACGCGTTGGAGCAGGTGGTGCATTTCGATACGCCGGTGGCGCGGCCGTTGTCGGCTTGGGTGCGTGGCACGAATGCCTTTTTGCCCACCGGCATCGCCGTGCTGTGGGCGCATGCCGTGCCGGACGAGTTCCATGCGCGTTTTTCGGCGCAGGCGCGCAGCTACCAGTATGTGCTGATCAACCGGCCGGCGCGCTTGGGGGTGCATGCGGGCAAGGCCGGTTGGTTCCATGCGCTGCTGGATGTGGCCTCGATGCGCGAGGCGGCGAGCTATCTGCTGGGCGAGCACGATTTCAGTGCGTTCCGCGCTGCGGAATGCCAGGCCAAATCGCCGATCAAGACCATGACGCGACTGGATATCCGCCAGCAGGGGGATACCTTCATCTTCGAGCTGACGGCCAATGCCTTCCTGCACCACATGGTGCGCAACATCGTCGGTTGCCTGGTCTATGTGGGCAAGGGCAAGCATGGGCCGGAATGGATGCAGCACATCTTGCAATCGCGTGAACGCAAGCAGGCTGCACCGACCTTCATGCCGGACGGCTTGTATCTGCGCCATATCACCTACGATCCGAAATGGGGGCTGCCGCAAGGTACAATGCCGTCCTCGTCAATAGATTGAACGCAGCATGACCCGAACCAAGATCTGCGGCATCACCCGCGAACAGGATCTGCACGCCGCCGTGGCCGCCGGCGCGGATGCGCTCGGTTTCGTGTTCTATGCCAAAAGCCCGCGCAACGTCTCCCCGCAGCAAGCGGCGCAACTGTTGCGTGCCTTGCCGCCGTTCGTGACCAGTGTCGGCCTGTTCGTCGATCCCGAGGAAGACTTTGTGCGCCAGGTACTGACGCATGTGCCGCTGGATGTATTGCAGTTCCATGGCGACGAGCCGCCGGAGTTCTGTCGCCAGTTCGGGCGTCCTTACCTGAAGGCGATACGCGTCCGGGCTGGGGTGGATTTGGTAGAATGCGCGGCCCGTTACGCGGATGCCCAAGCGCTGTTACTGGATGCCTATGTGGAAGGCGTGCAGGGGGGCACCGGCGAGTCGTTCGACTGGGAGCTGATTCCGCGCCAGTTGCCGCTGCCGGTGATCCTGTCTGGCGGCTTGCATCCCGGCAATGTGGCAGCGGCGGTGCGTCAGGTGCGGCCCTACGCGGTGGATGTTTCCAGCGGCGTGGAGGCGGCGAAGGGTATCAAGGACGCGGCGAAAGTCGCCGCGTTCATCAATGAGGTTAAAGACGTTGACTTACAGCTATCCAGATAAAGACGGCCATTTCGGCCAGTTCGGCGGCATCTACATGGCCGAGACGCTGATCCCGGCCGTCGAGGAGTTGCGCGACCAGTATTTGCGTTTCCGCGACGATCCCGAGTTCAAGGCAGAGTTCGCCTATGAGCTCAAGCACTACGTCGGCCGTCCCAGTCCGGTGTATCACGCCAAGCGTCTGTCCGAGCATCTGGGCGGCGCGCAGATCTACCTCAAGCGCGAAGACCTGAACCACACCGGCGCGCACAAGATCAACAACGCCATCGGTCAGGCGCTGCTGGCGAAACGCATGGGCAAGAAGCGCGTGATCGCGGAGACTGGCGCCGGCATGCACGGTGTGGCGACCGCCACGGTGGCTGCACGTTTCGGCATGGAGTGCGTGGTGTACATGGGCGCCGAGGACGTGCAGCGCCAGGCGCCGAACGTGTTCCGCATGAAGCTGCTGGGCGCGACCGTGGTGCCGGTGGAGAGCGGCTCGCGCACCTTGAAGGATGCTTGCAACGAAGCCATCCGCGACTGGGTCACCAACGTCGAATCGACCTTCTACATCTTCGGTACCGCCGCCGGCCCGCACCCGTACCCGATGCTGGTGCGCGATTTCCAGTGTGTGATCGGCAACGAAGCCAAGGTGCAGATGCAGGAGATGATCGGTCGTCAGCCGGATGTGGTGCTGGCGGCGGTGGGGGGCGGCTCCAACGCCATCGGCATGTTCCATCCCTATATCGAAGTGCCCAACGTGCAACTGATCGGCGTGGAAGCCGGTGGTCATGGCATCGCGACCGGGCAACATGCTGCACCCTTGACCGGCAATGCCAAGGTCGGCGTGCTGCACGGTAACAAGGTCTACCTGATGCAGGACGAGAACGGCCAGATCATCGAGACTCACTCGATCTCCGCCGGTCTGGACTATCCTGGCGTCGGCCCCGAACACTGTCTGCTGAAGGACATCGGGCGCGCGGAGTATGTGGCGATCAATGACGACGAAGCCATCGCCGCGTTCGATGCACTGTGCCGTTACGAAGGCATCATCCCGGCGCTGGAATCCAGCCATGCGCTGGCGCATGCGATGAAGATCGCGCCGACGATGGCGAAGGACAAGGTACTGCTGGTCAATCTGTCCGGCCGTGGCGACAAGGACATGAACACCGTGGCAAAGATCAAGGGCATCACGCTATGAGCCGCATCGATACCGTTTTCGCAAAACTGAAGCAGCAGCAGCGCAAGGCGCTGATCCCCTTCATCACTGCCGGCGACCCTTCGCAGCAACTCACCGTGCCGTTGATGCATGCACTGGTGCAGGCCGGGGCGGATGTGATCGAGCTGGGCGTACCGTTCTCCGACCCGATGGCGGATGGTCCGACCATCCAGCGCGCTTCCGAGCGCGCGCTGGCGAACGGCATGAGCCTGCGCGGCGTGCTGGATATAGTGGCCGAGTTCCGCCAGCAGGATACGACCACGCCCGTGGTGTTGATGGGTTACGGCAACCCGATCGAGGCGATGGGCTGGGAAGTGTTTGCCAAGCGTTGCGCCGAGGTGGGCGTGGATGGCGCGCTGACCGTGGATTTTCCGCCGGAAGAGAGTCACGCGGCGTTCGAGCATCTGCAACGCCACAACATCGCGCCGATCTTCCTGCTGGCACCCACCACCAACGAAGCGCGTATCGCGCAGGTCGCCAAACTGGCGCGCGGCTATGTGTATTACGTCTCGCTCAAGGGCGTGACCGGTGCGGGTAATCTCGACCTGTCGGCCATCGAACAGAAAATGCCGCAACTGCGCAAGCACATCAAGCTGCCGATCGGCGTCGGCTTCGGCATCCGTGACGCGGCGACGGCGAAAGCGGTGAGTACCTTGTGCGATGGTGTGGTGGTGGGCAGCCGCATCGTGCAGGAGATCGAGCAGTCGGACGAACACAACGTGGTCGCCCAGGTAGGGCGACTGGTGCAAACATTGCGAACCGCGATAGACAACTAAAAGGAGTGAATCATGGGTTGGTTCCAGAAACTGTTGCCGCCGAAGATCAAGCGCCGTGAAGGCGAAGATGGCAAGAAGAACGTACCGGAAGGCTTGTGGTTCAAGTGCCCGGACTGCCAGGCCGTGCTGTATCACGCCGACCTGGAGAAGAACCTCAGCGTCTGCCCCAAGTGCAACCACCATCACCGCTTGACCGCGCGTACGCGTCTGGACTGGCTGCTGGATGGCGAAGGCCGCTTCGAGATCGGTTCCGAAGTGCTGCCGGTGGACACGCTCAAGTTCAAGGACCAGAAGAAATATACCGAGCGTCTGGAAGCCGCCAAGAAGAGCACCGGCGAGGACGATGCGCTGGTGGTCATGCAGGGCAGCATCCATGCTTTGCCGGTAGTGGCGGCATCCTTCGATTTCAGCTTCATGGGTGGTTCCATGGGCTCGGTGGTGGGCGAGCGTTTCGTGCGCGGCGTGCAGGTCGCCCTGGAACAGCAGTGCCCGTTCATCTGCTTCTCCGCCAGCGGTGGTGCGCGCATGCAGGAAGGCCTGCTGTCGCTGATGCAGATGGCCAAGACCAGCGCGGCGTTGACCCAACTCTCCGAAGCCAAGCTGCCGTTCATCTCCGTGCTGACCGACCCGACCATGGGCGGCGTCTCCGCCAGTTTCGCCTTCCTGGGTGACGTGGTGATCGCCGAACCCGGTGCGCTGATCGGTTTCGCCGGTGCGCGCGTGATCCAGCAGACCGTGCGCGAGACACTGCCGGACGGTTTCCAGCGTGCCGAGTTCTTGCTCGAGCATGGCGCCATCGACATGATCGTCGACCGCCGTCAGATGCGCGATCAGTTGGCGACCTTGATCACCTTGCTGATGAAGCAGGAGCCGGTGGCCAAGCTGGAGGCAGCGTAACTTTGATCCACCCGGCGGCCGGCGCTGAGCCGGCCGCTTTGTTTTTTGCGTGACGAAATGCCCGCTTCCCTGGCCGACTGGCTGACCCATCTCGAATCGCTGCATCCCAAGACCATCGAACTCGGCCTCGAGCGTGTGGCGCGAGTGAAGGAGGCATTGGGGGTGCAGCCCGACTTCCCCGTCATCATCGTCGGCGGCACCAATGGCAAAGGCTCGGTGTGCGCCATGCTGGAAAGCATCCTGCATGCGGCCGGCTACCAGGTCGGCTGCTACACCTCGCCCCATTTGCTGGATTACAACGAGCGTGTGCGTATCGCCAAGCAACCGGCGAGTGATGCCGAGCTGTGTGCCTCGTTCGATGCGATCGAGCAGGCGCGTGGCGATACCCCGCTGACTTATTTCGAATTCGGCACGCTGGCCGCGATGCAGCTGTTCATCGCGCATGGGGTCGAGGTCGCCATCCTCGAAGTCGGACTGGGCGGCAGGCTGGATGCGGTGAACGTGTTCGATGCCGATGTGGCGCTGGTGACCAGCGTGGATATCGATCACATCGATTATCTGGGCGACACGCGTGAGCAGATCGCTTACGAGAAAGCCGGCATCTTCCGCGCCGGCAAGGTGGCAATCTGCGCGGACAGCGATGTGCCGCAGGCGCTACGCGAACACGCGCAGCAGATCGGCGCCGAACTGTGGTGCATCGGCGGCGAATTCGGTTTCCTCAACCATCAAACGCAGTGGGACTATCGTGGCCGCACTTCGCGCAATGCCTTGCCGTTCCCGGCACTGCGCGGTGCGTTCCAGTTGTATAACGCCAGCGCGGTGCTGGCTGCGCTGGATGCCTTGCAGGCGCGCTTGCCGGTGAGCATGGAAGCGGTACGGCGCGGGCTGGTGGAAGTCGAGCTGGCCGGACGTTTCCAGTTCGTGCCGGGCCGTCCGCAACTCATCCTGGATGTCGCGCACAACCCGCATGCCGCACGTTCGCTGGCGCAGAATCTGGCCAGCTTGCCGCCAGCCACTACCTATGCGGTGTTCGCCATGCTCAAGGACAAGGATATGGCGGGGGTGGCCCAGGCGCTGGATGCGCAGATCGACGTGTGGCTGGCGAGCGGCATCACGGCGCCGCGCGGTGCCAGCGCGGAGGATGCGGCCGCCATCCTGCATCAGGCCGGGGTGCGCGGGCAGGTGGTGTGCTGTGCCTCCATCGCCGATGCGCTGCAAGAGGCGAGCAAGCGGGCAACTGAAAATGATAGAATCGCGGCCCTCGGTTCCTTCTATACGGTGGCCGAGGTGATGCGCCTGCGCCGACTGCGCAGCGCCTGAGATTTCCGGGACCCCCATGGCGAAACAGCTCAATACCGACGAAGCTTTCAAACTCAAGAACCAGGCACGTCATCGCCTGATCGGGGCGGTGGCTCTGATGGTCGCGGTGGTGGTGTTCCTGCCCATGGTGTTCGACAGCGAGCCGGATGCCCTCGTCGGCAACATCGAATTGCGTATCCCCGACAAGAACGAAGTGCCGCCCTTCCATCCCGAGACGGCAAGCGAATCTGCGGTTGCTTCTGCGACGGAAGCGGCCAGCACGGTTGCCGCATCGGTGGACAAACCACTTGTACCGGCTGTAGTGGAAAGCAAACCTGCTACGCCCAAGCCGGTGGAGAGTGCGCCCGCCGCGACGAAACCGGTCACCAGCAAACCCACGGAGAGCAAGCCGACTCCGGTCGAGGCTAAACCCGCACCTGCCCAGGTAGCGAAGAAACCGTCCACCACGCAGAAGGCTCCCACCTCCGGCTGGGTGTTGCAGGTCGGAGCCTATTCGCGCGAGGAAGCGGGCCGCCAGATGTACGACAGCCTGAAGCAGAAGGGCTTCCCGGCGTATACCGAGAAAGTGAACGGCATGCTGCGCGTGCGCGTGGGCAGCTACCCCAGCCGTGAAGCGGCGGAAAAGGTGAAGCAGAAACTGGAGGCGATAGGCCTGCATCCGAACGTCATCGATCTGGGCTAGTTTCGATGCCGGTGTTCGATATCGCAGTGCTGGTCATCATCGCTTTGTCGGCCTTGCTGGGCTGGTGGCGCGGATTCATGTACGAGCTGTTCTCGCTGCTGGGCTGGATCGCTGCTTATATCGCGGCCACTTCCTTTTCCGATCTGGCGCTACCGTATGTGCCGGAAGCCATCACCATGGAGAGCGTGCGTTCCGCGGTGGCCTTTGCGCTGATATTCGTGGTGACGCTGATCGTGGCCGGCGTGGTCGCCTGGCTGTTGTCCAAGCTCGCCAAGGTCGCCGGACTGGGCGGACTGGATGGCAAGTTCGGCGCCATGTTCGGCGTATTGCGCGGCGTACTGGTGGTGCTGGCATTGGTGTGGATCGGCGGGTTGACCAACCTGCCGCAGCAAGCCTGGTGGAAAGAGGCGTGGACCAGCCGTCCTTTGCAGCAGGCGGCTTTGTATGTGCGTGACTACCTGCCGACGCAGCGTAGTTGAAGATTCATCTCACGGGAACGGGAAACGATATGTGCGGGATTCTGGGTATGGTGGCGAACACGCCGGTGAACCAGGTTTTATACGACGGTTTGCAGGTGCTGCAACATCGCGGTCAGGATGCCGCCGGCATCGCGACACTGGAAGGGCGCACTTTCCATCTGCACAAGGGCAACGGCCTGGTGCGCGACGTGTTCCGCACGCGCAACATGCGCGCGCTCAAGGGCAACTCCGGCATCGCCCATGTGCGCTATCCGACCGCAGGCAATGCGGTGGACCACAATGAGGCGCAACCGTTCTACGTCAATTCGCCGTTCGGCATAACGCTGGCGCACAACGGCAACCTGACCAACACCGATGAACTGCGTCGCGCCATGTTCCAGCAGGACCTGCGCCACATCAACACCGGCTCCGATTCCGAGGTGCTGCTCAACGTGCTGGCGCACGAGCTGCAAGCCAATGCCGCCGATTTCAAACTCGATCCGCAGAAGATCTTCGCCGCTGTCTCCGGCGTGCATCGCCGCGTCAGGGGCGCCTATGCCGTGGTGGCGATGATCGCAGGCTACGGTCTGCTGGCCTTCCGCGATCCATACGGCATCCGTCCGCTGGTGGTGGGCAGCAACCAGCACGGCGACGGCATCGAATACCTGATCGCTTCCGAGAGCGTGGCGCTGGATACGCTGGGCTTCCATTTCCTGCGCGACATCGCGCCGGGCGAAGCGGTGTTCATCGACCTCGAAGCCAACTTCTTCAGCCAGCAATGCGCCGAGTCACCTAAGCTGAATCCCTGCCTGTTCGAGTATGTGTATTTCGCGCGCCCCGACTCCGTGATGGACGGCGTCTCCGTATATGCCACGCGTCTGGCCATGGGCGAATACCTGGCCGACAAGATCAAGCGCGAGTGGCCGGAGCATGACATCGACGTCGTCATCCCGATTCCCGATTCCAGCCGTCCCAGCGCGCTGCAACTGGCCAACCATCTCGGCATCCCGTTCCGCGAAGGCTTCGTCAAGAACCGCTACATCGGCCGCACCTTCATCATGCCGGGGCAGGCCATGCGCAAGAAATCGGTGCGCCAGAAACTCAATGCCATCAGCGTCGAGTTCAAGGACAAGAACGTGCTGCTGGTGGACGACTCCATCGTGCGCGGCACCACCAGCCGCGAGATCGTGCAGATGGCGCGCGATGCCGGCGCACGCAAGGTGTATTTCGCCTCCGCCGCACCACCGGTCAAGTTCCCCAACGTGTATGGCATCGACATGCCCACGCGCAAAGAGTTGATCGCCACCGGCCGCAGCGACGAGGAGATCTGCCGCGAGATCAGCGCCGACCGCCTGTTCTATCAGGACCTGGACGACCTCAAGACCGCCGTGCGCAAGACCAACACCGGCTTGCAGGAGTTCGACGCGTCGTGTTTCGACGGGCACTACATCACCGGCGACATCACCCCGGAATACCTGGATGCCATCGAAGCGGCACGCGAGGGCGGTAAAGCCAACAAGCCGGTGGACGACGACCAGATGGAACTGGATCTGGCGATGGCGGCCAGCTCGATGTGAGTTGACGCCGTCGTACGGCGGATGCTAATTTCCCTCCGCGCCGATTTGAGGAACAGCTTGCGGGCGCGTTATAAATCCAGCTAAAGCGGGGAACCCGGTTTAGCGTCAAGCTTTCCGGGTTTTTATTTTGCGCGGAGCGACCGCGTCGGAGATCGATGATGAGCGACAACGAATACCAGCTTGAGACCCTGGCCGTGCGGGCCGGGCATGAACAGACGCCGTTCCATGAGCACAGCGAGGCGATGTTCCTTACCTCCAGTTTCACTTTCGACAATGCGGCCCAGGCGGCGCGGCGTTTCATCGGCGAGGAGCCGGGCAACATCTACGCGCGCTTCACCAATCCCACCGTGACCATGTTCGAGGAGCGGCTGGCCGCACTGGAAGGTGCCGAGCAATGCGTGGCGACTTCCAGCGGCATGTCCGCCATCCTCGCCTGCTGCATGGGCTTGCTCAAGGCGGGCGACCATATCGTCGCATCGCGCAGCCTGTTCGGTTCCACCATCAACCTGTTCAACAATTACTTCAAGAAATTCGGAGTGGAGGTGAGCTATGCCTCGCCCACCGAGGCGGCGGACTGGGCGGCCAAGGCGCAGCCGAACACGAAATTGTTCTTCCTGGAGACGCCGTCCAACCCGCTGACCGAAGTGTCCGACATCGCGGCCATCGCGGCGGTGGCGAAGCAATGCGGTGCGCTGCTGGCGGTGGACAACTGCTTCTGCACCCCGGTGCTGCAACGCCCGCTCGATCTGGGCGCGGATATCGTGATCCATTCCGCCACCAAGTACATCGACGGCCAGGGCCGTGTGCTGGGCGGTGCGGTACTGGGCAGCAAGAAACTGATGGAGCCGGTGTATGGCTTCCTGCGCACGGCGGGGCCGACCATGAGCGCATTCAATGCCTGGGTGTTCCTGAAAGGTCTGGAGACGCTCAAGCTGCGCATGGAGGCGCACAGTGCGAATGCCTTGCAGCTGGCGCAATGGCTGGAGCAGCAGCCCAACGTGGCGCGTGTGTTCTATCCCGGCCTGCCGTCGCATCCGCAGCATGCACTGGCGATGCGGCAGCAGCGGACCGGCGGCGGCATCGTCGCGTTCGAGGTGAAGGGCGGCAAGGAAGCGGCCTGGCGCGTGATCGACAATACGCAGATGCTCTCCATCACTGCCAACCTGGGTGATACCAAGACCACCATCACCCATCCGGCCACCACCACCCATGCGCGCATCACGCCGGAAGCACGTGCCGCCGCTGGCATCGGCGACGGTCTGCTCCGCATTGCGGTGGGACTGGAAGCGGTGGTGGACATCCAGCACGATCTGGCGCGAGGCCTGTGATGGATGTGTTGGCAGCGCGCGTAGGCGGGGCGCTGAAGGCGCACGGCTACATGCTGGCGACGGCGGAATCCTGCACCGGCGGCGGCGTGGCGCAGGCGGTCACCGCCATTGCGGGCAGTTCGGCCTGGTTCGATCGCGGTTTCGTGACCTATTCCAATCTCGCCAAGCAGCAGATGCTGGGCGTCACCGAGGCATCGCTGATCGCCTATGGCGCCGTGTCGGAAGCGGTGGTGCGCGAGATGGCGCTGGGCGCCTTGCGCAACGGCGCGGCGCAGGTGTCGCTGGCGGTGAGCGGCATCGCCGGTCCCGGCGGCGGTACGCCGGAGAAGCCGGTCGGCACCGTGTGGTTCGCCTGGGCGCAGGACAATGGCAATGTCGTCGTGGCGCGTCACTTGTTCCAGGGCAATCGCGACGAGGTGCGCGCCCAGTCGGTGCGCACCGCCTTGCGCGGCCTCCTCGATCTGCTGGGGCAGAGCACCCTTCTGGCATAAAAAGAACGAACGTTCTGTACAACGGCAAAACGTTGTGCAACAATCCGCTCCGAATTTTTCCAAGGAGATCGAACGATGGATGACAACAAGAGCAAGGCACTCGCGGCGGCCCTGAGCCAGATCGAAAAACAGTTCGGCAAGGGCTCCATCATGCGATTGGGCGAAAGCGATGTGGCGAAGGACCTGCAAGTGGTGTCCACCGGTTCGCTCGGCCTGGACATCGCCCTCGGCGTCGGCGGTCTGCCGCGCGGCCGTATCGTGGAGATCTATGGTCCGGAATCTTCCGGCAAGACCACGCTGACGCTGCAAGTCATCGCCGAGATGCAGAAACTGGGCGGCACCGCAGCCTTCATCGACGCCGAACATGCGCTCGACCCGGTGTATGCCGGCAAGCTCGGCGTGCAGGTGGAAGACCTGCTCATCTCGCAACCCGACAACGGCGAACAGGCGCTGGAGATCGCCGACATGCTGGTGCGTTCCGGCTCGGTGGATGTGGTAGTGATCGACTCGGTCGCTGCCTTGACGCCCAAGGCCGAGATCGAGGGCGAGATGGGCGATCCGCAGATGGGTCTGCACGCGCGCCTGATGTCGCAGGCGCTGCGCAAGCTCACCGCCAACATCAAGCGTTCCAACACGCTGGTCATCTTCATCAACCAGATCCGCATGAAGATCGGCGTGATGTTCGGCAACCCCGAGACCACCACCGGCGGCAACGCGCTGAAGTTCTATGCCTCGGTGCGCCTGGACATCCGCCGCACCGGCGCGATCAAGAAGGGGGACGAGGTCATCGGCAACGAGACCCGCGTCAAGGTGGTCAAGAACAAGGTCGCGCCCCCGTTCAAGGAAGCCAATTTCGACATCCTGTATGGCGAAGGCATCTCACGCGAGGGCGAGATCGTCGAACTGGGTGTGCAGCACAAGATCGTCGAGAAGTCCGGGGCCTGGTATGCCTATAACGGCGAGAAGATCGGTCAGGGCAAGGACAATGCCCGCGAGTTCCTGCGCAACAACCCGGAGATCGCGGTCGAGATCGAGAACAAGGTGCGTGCCGCACTGGGCGTGACCGCACTCAGCACCGGTGCCGAAGCCGAAGACTGAGGTCAGCCTGCGTGTGCGCGCCATGCGCTATCTGGCGCGGCGCGAACACAGCCGGGCCGAGCTGCGCAGCAAACTGTTGCCGCATGTGCAGGAGGGCGAGGATGTCGAAGCCGTGCTGGACGACCTGGCACGGCGCAACTGGTTGTCCGATACCCGAGCTGCGGAGCAGATGGTCACTCAGCGACGCAGCCGTTACGGCAGCCAGCGTATCGCGCATGAGCTGCGCCAGAAGGGGATCGCCGAAGACCTGATCGCCGAAGCCTTGCCGCAACTGAAGGCATCCGAACTGGATGCGGCGCGCGAGGTCTGGTCCCGCAAGTTCGGCTATTCCGCGCAGGACCAGAAGGAGCGGGCACGCCAGGCGCGTTTCCTGCAATCCCGTGGTTTTGCCATGGAGACCATACTCAAGGTACTGAAAAGCCCGCCGGACGAGGGCGGCGGCTACGACGGATAGCCACGCCGCAGACGCTGCCAAATGGTATGATTCGCGCCGAGAAGCCGCCCTTGTGGCGGCGTGTTTATTGAACGTTCGCGCCTATCGGTGACCAGATGAAAAGCAGTGAGATCCGCCAGAAGTTCCTCGAATTTTTCGCCTCCAAGGGCCATGCTGTCGTTCCCTCCAGTTCGCTGGTGCCGCATGAAGATCCGACGCTGTTGTTCACCAACGCGGGCATGAACCAGTTCAAGGACGTGTTCCTCGGTTTCGACAAGCGTCCCTACACCCGCGCCACCACGTCTCAGAAATGCGTACGTGCCGGCGGCAAGCACAACGATCTGGAGAACGTCGGCTACACCGCGCGCCACCACACCTTCTTCGAGATGCTGGGCAACTTCAGCTTCGGCGATTACTTCAAGCGCGATGCGATCAAGTACGCCTGGGAGTTGTTGACCGAGGTGTTCAAACTGCCCAAGGAAAAGCTCTACGTCACGGTGTATGCCGAGGACGACGAGGCCTACGACATCTGGACCAAGGAGATGGGCCTGACGCCGGATCGCGTGATCCGCATCGGCGACAACAAGGGGGCGCGCTACGCCTCCGACAATTTCTGGATGATGGGCGACACCGGTCCCTGCGGCCCCTGCACCGAGATCTTCTACGATCACGGCGCGCATATTCCCGGTGGCCTGCCCGGTACGCCCGAGGAAGACGGCGACCGTTACATCGAGATCTGGAACAACGTGTTCATGCAGTTCAATCGCGACGAGGCGGGCGTGATGCATCCGCTGCCCAAGCCTTCGGTCGATACTGGCATGGGCTTGGAGCGCATCTCCGCCGTATTGCAGGGCGTGCACGCCAACTACGAGATTGACCTGTTCCAGGCGCTGATCAAGGCGGCCGCGCGCGAGACGAATTGCAGCGATATGGATTCGCCTTCGCTGAAGGTGCTGGCCGACCACATCCGCGCCTGTTCCTTCCTGATCGCCGACGGTGTGATCCCTGGCAACGAAGGCCGCGGCTATGTGCTGCGTCGCATCATCCGCCGTGCCATCCGCCACGGCTACAAGCTGGGCGCGCGCGGCCCGTTCTTCCACAACATGGTGGAAGACCTGGTGCAACAGATGGGCAGCGCCTATCCCGAACTGGTCGCCGAACATGTGCGCGTGAAGGGCGTGCTCAAGCTGGAAGAAGAGCGCTTCTTCGCTACCATCGAGAACGGCATGGCCATCCTCGAGGATGAACTGGCTGCGATGGAAAAAGGCGGCATCACCGTGTTCAACGGCGAGACCGCGTTCAAGCTGCACGACACCTACGGCTTCCCGCTCGACCTGACTGGCGACATCTGCCGCGAGCGCAATGTGTCTGTCGACGATAAGGCTTTCAATGCCGCGATGGCGCGCCAGAAGGAGCAGGCGCGTGCCGCTGGCAAGTTCAAGATGGCCGCCAATCTGGAATACGCGGGCCCGGCCACCACCTTCCACGGTTACCAGACGCTGGAGCACAAGGGCAACGTGCTGGCGCTGTACAAGGACGGCGTGGAAGTGAACGAACTGAACGAAGGCGAGATGGGCGTGGTGGTGCTGGACGACACCCCGTTCTATGCCGAATCGGGCGGCGAGGTGGGCGATCGCGGCGAACTGCGCAGCGTGCACGGCATCTTTGCGGTGGAGGATACGCAGAAGATACAGGCCACGGTATTCGGCCATCACGGTGTGGTGAAGACCGGCAAGCTGACCGTGGGTAATGGCGTCAATGCGCGCGTGGACATGCAGGCGCGCGCGCGCACCGAGCGCAACCACTCGGTGACGCACCTGATGCACAAGGCCTTGCGCGAGGTGCTGGGTGCGCATGTGCAGCAGAAGGGTTCGCAGGTCGATCCGGACAAGACGCGCTTCGACTTCGTGCAGAACCAACCGCTGACCGATGCCGAGATCCGCAAGGTAGAAGCCATCGTCAATGCCGAGATCCTGGCTAACTCTGCGACTGACGCCAGCGTGATGGCGATCGAGGATGCGCAGAAGACCGGCGCGATGATGCTGTTCGGCGAGAAATACGGCGACGAGGTGCGCGTGCTTTCCATCGGCAGCTCCAAGGAACTGTGCGGCGGCACGCACGTGAAGCGCACCGGCGACATCGGCTTGTTCAAGATCGTCGCCGAAGCGGGCGTCGCGGCCGGTGTGCGTCGTGTCGAAGCGGTGACCGGCGAAGGTGCACTGGCTTTGGTGCAGCAACAGGAAGAACAGTTGCAGCAGGTGGCTGACGCCGTGAAGGCGCAGCCGCAGGAAGCCGCCGCACGTGTGGTGCAGATCATGGATAACGTGAAGGCGCTGGAGAAGGAACTCGCTGCATTGAAATCGAAGCTGGCCTCCGCACAGGGTGACGAGCTGGTCAACCAGGCGCAGGACATCAACGGCGTGAAGGTGCTGGCCGCCAAACTGGACGGCGCCGATGCCGCTGCGCTGCGCGAGACCATGGACAAGCTCAAGGACAAGCTGAAGTCTGCCGTTATCCTGTTGGCGACCGCAGCTGACGGCAAGGTCAGCTTGGCCGCCGGGGTGACGGCCGATCAGACCGGCAAGGTGAAAGCCGGCGAACTGGTGAATTTCGTCGCCGGTCAGGTGGGCGGCAAGGGCGGTGGCCGCCCGGATATGGCGATGGCCGGCGGTACGCAGCCGGAGCATCTGGCTCAGGCGCTGGCTTCCGTGCCGGGTTGGGTGAAGGCCAAGCTATAAGGTCGAGTGCGTTCCGCGTACGAGGGAGAACCGATGTTGAAGCAGGCAGGCGACACGATCTTGCTGGTGGAAGATGAGGAATCCGCGATCCTGCTGGTGCAGCAGGCCGTGGCGACTTGTCCTGGCGGGCTGCATCTGGCGGTGGTGCCGGATAGTGTCGCGGCGCTGGACTGGTTGTCGGCCGAGACCGCGCATGGGCATCCGGTGCCGCGCCTGATCCTGATCGACCTCAAGCTGCCCAAACTCATCGGCCTCGCCGTGCTGCGTACCCTGCGCATGGACCAGCGTCTGGCGCATGTGCCCATCGTGGTCTATTCCGAGGTGCATGAGCCGTCCGATGTGGTGCTGGCCTATCAGGTGGGCGCCAACAGTTTCGTGCGCAAGCCGGAGAACCTGGGCGAGTTCGGTCAGCTGATGCGTGACCTGATCGACATGGGTTGGCTGGAAGAAGGCGGCCTCGGCAAGACCCTGCACCAGACCATCCCCTCCTGACTCAGAACGGCAGTGCCAGCTCTGGCGCTGCGTCCAGCAGTACCTTCCTGAAGTCTTCCTGTATGCGCGCGAGCGCGGCGGCATCGTCCGCTTCGAAACGCAACACGATGGCCGGCGTGGTGTTGGAGGCGCGCATCAGGCCGAAACCATCCGCATATTCCACGCGCAGACCATCGATGGTGACGATGTCCTGTGCCGCACTGAAGTGCGCCTCGCGTTGCAGGCGGCTGATCAATGCATGGTTCTCGCCTTCGGCGGTGGCGATATGCAGCTCGGACGTGCTGAGCGCGTCCGGCAATGCGTTCAGCACGGCGCTCGGGTCGCTTGCGTGGCTCAGGATCTCCAGCAGGCGTGCGCCGGCATACAGCCCGTCGTCAAAGCCGTACCAGCGTTCCTTGAAGAAGATGTGGCCGGTCATCTCGCCGCCGAGCAGGGCGCCGGTCTCTTGCATCCTGGCTTTCATCAGCGAGTGGCCGGTCTTCCATAAGGACGGATGCCCGCCGTGTGCGCGTATCCACGGGAACAGTTTGCGCGTGCACTTCACATCGAAGATCACTTCGGCTCCCGGATGGCGTGTGAGCAGGTCGGCAGCGAACAGCATCAGTTGGCGGTCGGGATAGATGATGTGTCCATCCTGGGTGACCACGCCCAGCCGATCGGCATCGCCATCGAAGGCCAAGCCGATTTCGCTGCCGTTGTCGCGCACCATGGCGATCAGGTCTTGCAGGTTGTGCGGTTCCGCCGGATCGGGGTGATGGTGAGGGAAGCGGCCGTCGACCTCGCAATACAATTCCGTGACTTCGCAGCCGAGGGCGCGGAACAGCCTGGCGGCGAAATCGCCGGCGACGCCGTTACCGCAATCGACGGTGACGCGCAGCGGGCGCGCCAGCCGGATGTCGCCGACGATGCGCGTCAAGTAGTCGGCGCTGATGTCGTGTCGCCGGTAGTTGCCGGTGCCGTGTGTCAGTTCGCCGTGCTCGATGCGGGTGCGCAGGCGCTGGATGGCCGCACCGGACAGAGTCTCGCCGGCCAGCACCATCTTCAGGCCGTTGTAGTCGGGAGGATTGTGGCTGCCGGTGAGCATCGCCGCGCAACGGGTGTTGAGATGGAAGGCGGCGAAATAAGCCATCGGCGTGGTCACGCGGCCGAGGTCGATGACGGCCATGCCGCTCTGCTGTATGCCGCGCGCCAGGGCAGCCGCCAGCTCGGGGCTGGACAGACGGCCATCGCGGCCGAGAACGATGCTGTGCTGTTGCCGGTTTATTGCTTCCGAGCCGATGGCATGACCGATCTGTTCGACGATCTCCGCGTTCAGCGTCTGGCCGACGATGCCGCGGATGTCGTAAGCCTTGAAGAGCGAGGCAGGGACCTTGTTCATGCGCCGCGGATAGGGAGATGGCGGGCGACTTCCTTGGGGGTCAGTTTGAGCATGCAGTTGAAATGGCCGAGCGGACATTCGCGCTTGAAGCACGGGCTGCATGGCAGGTCGAGCTTGAGCACCTGCGCTTGCGCCGACAGCGGCGGCGTGAACTGCGGGCTGCTGGAGCCGAAGATGGCAAGCAGCGGACGATCCAGCGCCGCAGCGATGTGCATCAAGCCGGAATCGTTGCTCACCACCAGGTCGGCGCAGGCGAGCAGGGCGATGGCGTCGGCCAGGTCGGTCTCGCCGCACAGGTTGCGGCAGGGGCCGTTGCCCAGCGCGACGATCTTGTCGGCGACCTCCTTGTCCTTGGGGGAGCCGATCAGCCATACATCGTAGCCGCGCGTGCGCAGATCCTGCGCCAGTTCGGCGTAGTAGTGCGCCGGCCAGCGTTTGGCCGGACCGTATTCCGCACCGGGGCAGAACACGGCCACCGGCTGCGCCTGAGTCAGGCCGAATCTGCGCAGGGTGGCTTGGCGCTGCGCCTCGCTGGCCTGCAAGGTCGGCGCAGGCACCGGGCGCGGCAGCGGCGTGTCGGCGTCTTCTGCCAACGCGGCGAAGCGTTCCACCATCAGCGGCAGCGCCTTCTTGTCCAGCTTGCGTGCGTCGGTGAGCAGGCCGTAGCGCATCTCGCCCACGAAGCCGGTACGCAACGGGATGTCGGCGAACCATGGCGCCAGTGCCGACTTGAGCGAATTGGGCAGGATGATGGCCTGGTCGTAGTCGCCTTCGCGCAACTGCTGGCCCAGCGCGCGGCGCGCCCCGAGTTGCAAGGCGCCATGCGGGAAAGGATTGACGACGATGTCGCCGACTTCCGGCATCTGGCGCAGCAGCTTCTCGGTCCACGGCGGCGCCAGCACGTCGATGCGCACGCCGGGATGGCGCTGGTGCAAGCGTCGCAGCATGGGCTGCATCAGGACGCAGTCACCGACCCAACTCGGCGCGACGACGAGTATGCGTTGCATGGTATGCGGGAGCAGGAGCGGTCCGCGTCAGTGGTGACCGGCGGGGCGTTCGCCCTTGAAGCGGTAATGCGTGCCGCAATACGGGCAGACCGCTTCGCCGGTCTTCTCCACCGGGATGGCCACGCGCGGGTGGCCGCTCCACAAGGTCATCGCAGGCGTCGGACAGAACAGCGGCAAGGCATCCGCCGTGACTTCGACATAACGCTGGTTGTCGTTGGACATGCTTTCCCCCTTCGGACTGTTTATACGTGCGCCAGCCAGTGGGCGTACTTGTCGTTCTTGCCGCCCACGATGTCGAAGAAGGCGGCTTGCAGCTTGGCTGTGATCGGGCCGCGCACACCGCTGCCGATGGCGCGGTTGTCCAGTTCGCGGATCGGCGTCACTTCGGCGGCGGTGCCGGTGAAGAAGGCCTCCTCGGCGCAGTACACTTCGTCGCGCGTGATGCGTTTCTCGATGATCTCCAGCCCCAGGTCCTTGGCCAGGGTGATGATGGAGTCGCGCGTGATGCCTTCCAGGCAGGAGGTCAGGTCGGGCGTGTACAGCTTGCCCTTCTTGACGATGAAGATGTTCTCGCCGGAACCTTCGGCCACGTAGCCATCCACATCCAGCAGCAAGGCTTCGTCATAACCGTCATGCGCGGCTTCCTGATGCGACAGGATGGAGTTGGTGTAGGTGGAGACCGACTTCGCACGGCACATGTTCACGTTGACGTGATGGCGGGTGAAGCTGGAGGTCTTCACACGGATGCCCTTGGTCATGCCTTCTTCGCCCAGATAGGCGCCCCACGGCCAGGCGGCCACGGCGACATGGGTGGACAGGGTCTTGGCGGCGATGCCCATCGCTTCGGAGCCGTAGAACACGATGGGGCGGATGTAGCAGGATTCCAGCTTGTTGGCACGCACCACTTCCTTTTGCGCTTCCATCAGCGTGGCCTTGTCCCAAGGCATCTTCATCTGGAAGATACGCGCCGAATTGAACAGGCGCTCGGTATGTTCTTCCAGACGGAAGATCGCGGTGCCCTTGGTCGTCTTGTACGCGCGCACGCCCTCGAACACGCCCATGCCGTAGTGCAGGGTATGGGTGAGCACATGGGTGGTGGCTTCGCGCCAGGGCACGAGCTTGCCGTCGTGCCAGATGAAGCCGTCGCGGTCAGACATGGACATGGTGATTTCCTTGAGAACTAGGGTTGATGATCGGGGTGGCGATTCTAGCCTGTTCCGGGGCGTTATTGAACTGTGTTCGGCGATAAGGGCGATATCCCTTTGTCGCGCCTTCGGGTAATATCGTTGGCGGAAGCCGATCGGAAGCCTTGGGGGGGCATATGGCTGGTCATATCAGCGCGCAGGACATCAAGCCGGGAATGCTGGACACGCAAGAAGACAAGCTGCGCAAGAGTCTGCTCATCTTCGCGGCATCTTTCATGACCTTTGCCGTCATGTTCTGGCTGGGGCTCTACTGGATGATGGGATTGAACTTCTCCAGCAATGTTCCGCTCACCTATCAGGTGATCTCGGTGGCCTCCCTGATCCATTACATGAAGACGCGCAACTTCGCGGTGCTGCGCTTCGTGCAACTGAACCTGTTCCTGTTCGCCCCCTTTATCATGCAATGGAGCATCGGCAGCTCCATCACCTCCAGCGGCGTCGCCCTGTGGGCGCTGCTCGCACCCATCGGGGCACTGGTGGTGTCCGGCTGGAAGGAATCCATCCCCTGGTTCATCGCCTACGTCGTGCTGACCGCGCTGTCCGGTTTCTTCGACTATTACCTGGGAGGCAGCCAGGCCGGCATCCCGCTCGACACCATCGGCGTGTTCTTTGCGCTGAACTTCGTGGCGATGTCGTCCATCCTCTATTTCCTGGTGCGTTATTTCGTGATCGAGACCGAGAAGATCAAGGCGCAACTGGACAAACAGCACGCCTTGCTGGCGGAAGAGCAGAAGAAGTCCGAGCGTGTGCTGTTCAACGTATTGCCATCCAACATCGCCGAGCGCCTGAAGAGCAACGAGGGACTGATCGCCGATGGCTATGCCGATGTGACGGTGATGTTCGCCGATCTGGTGAATTTCACGCAGCTGACCGAGCAGATGTCGCCGGAACAGATGGTCAGCCTGCTCAACACCGTGTTCTCCGGTTTCGACGAGCTGTCCGAGAAATACGGTCTGGAGAAGATCAAGACCATAGGCGATGCCTACATGGTGGTGGGCGGCCTGTCGCGCGAGCGGCCGGACTATGCCGCAGATGTGGTGAACATGGCGATCGAGATGAACGAATTCATCAACCATCATCCGCTGGCGGTGAAGCGCAATCTCAGCGTGCATATCGGTATCGCTACCGGTCCGGTGGTGGCCGGCGTGATCGGTACCAAACGCTTCATCTATGACCTGTGGGGCGATACGGTGAACATCGCCAGCCGTCTCACCGATGATGCGACCTCCGGCCACATCCTGACCGACCGTGCGACCTACAACCGCCTGCGCCATGATTACCTGTTCGAGCCGCCCAACGTGCTCAACGTCAAGGGCAAGGGCGAGATGACCTCGTATCGTCTGGTCGGACGTGTGGATTCGATGTCCGACACCGGCAAGAGCAACGTCTACCAGTTGCCGGTATCCGGCGGCGATCCTGCCGTCGCCTGATTCCGGGGCGCTCCGCTAGCTTCCCAGCAACGTCTGCCACAGCGCCAGCACCGGCGCGACCTCCAGCCGTCCGGCCTCGATGCGTGCCGGCGTCTGGTTGTTCAGGCGCAATTCGTGTTGCAGGCGGCGCAGCTCGCGGTAGTGCTCGCGCAGCGCATCACAGCTCGCCTGGTCGATCAAGCCCAATGTCGCGGCGGTCTGCAACAAGGCCAGGTTGCCGCTGTTCGCCGTCAGTTCGGGATGCCGTGCGGCATGCGCCAGCACCAGGAACTGCACCATGAATTCGATATCCACCATGCCGCCGCTGTCGTGCTTGATGTCGAACTGCGGGCCGGGGTTGGGGTGGCCGTCATGCATCTTCTGGCGCATCGTCAGCACTTCCTGGCGCAGTTTGGCGATGTCGCGCGGCAGGCACAGGATGGCATGGCGTATCGCCTCGAAGCGTGCGCCGACCGCCGCATCGCCGGCACAGAAGCGGGCGCGCGTCAGCGCCTGATGTTCCCACACCCAGGCATGCTCGCGCTGGTAGGACTCGAATGCCTCCACCGAGCTGACCAGCAAGCCGCTCTCGCCGTTCGGACGCAGGCGCAGGTCCACTTCGTACAGGCGGCCGGCGGCGGTATGGCTGGAGACCAGGGTGTTGATGCGCTGAGCCAGCCGGGCATAGATCTGCCCGGCATCGGGATGCTCGTCGTCGTAGATGAACACCAGGTCGAGGTCGGAGGCGTAGCCCAGTTCCTTGCCGCCCAGCTTGCCGTAGGCGATCACCGCGAAGCGCGGCTCGTCGCGATGCTTGATGCGCAGATCGCGCCAGCACAGGCGCAGCACGTGGCGCAGGATCAGGTCGGCCAGATCGGACAGGTGGTCGCTCAGCTTCTCCAATGGCAGCACGCCGTGCAGGTCCATGGCCAGCAGATGGAAGGTTTGCACTTGCTGGAACTGGCGCAAGGCGTCCATTTCGCGTTCGGTGTCGCCGTGGCAGCTTTCCAGTTGTTCGTGCAGCTGCGCATCCAGCATCTGCCAGTCCGGCGCTTCATACAGCTCGCGTGTATCCAGCAGCTCGTCGAGCAGGATGGGATGCTGCGTCAGGTAGTCGCCGGCCCAGGCGCTGGCGGCGAGGATGCGCACCAGGCGCGGCAATGCCTGCGGATATTCGGCGAGGAACGCCAGATAGGCCGCGCGACGTGCGATGGCCTCCAGCAGGTTGAGCGCGCGATGCAGGGCGGCATCCGCTTGTGTCTGCTCGGCGCACTGGCGGATGAAGCTGGGTACCAGCGTATCCATGCGCTGGCGACTGATCTCCGGCAATTGCCGGTAGCGGTTGCTGGCGCGCATCTGCAGCAAGGTGCCGGACAGCGCATCCGCTTCGGTATAGCCCAGTTCGCGCAGGCGTGCGGCCAAGACATCGTGCTCTGCGCCATCGTGCCAGAGCGGGTCGACCGCGTTCTGCTGTTTGTTGCCGAACACCGCCTCGAACTGGGCGCTGACGAACTCGCGCAAGGGATCGAGCGCGGCCAGCAGCGCCGGATAATCGGCGTAGCCCATGGCCGTCGCCACGATCTGGCGCGCCTCATCCTGCTCCGGCAGCATCTGTGTCTGCTGGTCGTCCAGATATTGCAGCCGGTGCTCCAGGTTGCGCAGGAACACATAGCTGGCATCCAGGCGCTGCACCACCTCGGCTTGCAGTTCGCCTTGCTGGGCCAATCGTTGCAGCACGCGCTGCGTCGGCTTGATGCGCAGGCGCGCATCGCGGCCGCCGCGGATCAGCTGGAACACCTGGGCGATGAACTCGATCTCGCGGATGCCGCCGGCGCCGAGCTTGATGTTGTCCTGGCGGTCGCGCCGCACCACCTCGGCGCGGATCTGCGCGTGCAGCTTGCGCATCGAATCGAAGGCGCCGAAATCCAGGTATTTGCGGAACACGAACGGCTGTGCCAGTTTCTCCAGCTCGGCGATCCGTGCGTCGTCCGCGGGCGAAATCACGCGCGCCTTGATCCAGGCGTAGCGCTCCCACTCGCGGCCTTGCGCGACCAGGTATTCCTCCAGCGCAGCGAAGCCCATCACCAGCGGGCCGCTGTCGCCGTAGGGGCGCAGGCGCATGTCCACGCGGAACACATAACCGTCAGCGGTCAGGTCGTTGATGAGGGCGATGATGCGGCGGCCGAGGCGGCTGAAGAACTCGTGGTTGGACAAGCTGCGCGCGCCGTCCGTCTCGCCTTCCTCGGGGTAGACGAAGATCAGGTCGATGTCGGACGAGACGTTGAGTTCGCCGCCGCCCAGTTTGCCCATGCCGATCACCAGCAGTCGTTGCGGGGCGCCGCTGTCGCTGCCGATGGGTTGTCCGAACTGGGCGACCAGGCTGGCCATGGTCAGGCTCTGCGCGCGCTGCACGGCCAGTTCCGCCAGCGCAGTCATGGCGTGCATCACTTCGTCCAGTCCGCACAGGCCGTTCAGGTCGCGCAGGATCAGGTGCAGCATCACGCGCTTGCGCAACTGGCGCAGGGCGCATGACAACTGTGCTTCGTCCGCCGCCGGCAGTTCATCCAGCCAGGCGGTCAGTCGTGCGGCATCCGCAGGGCTGCGGTGGTCGGCCTGCAGGGTGGCGCGCCAGTCCGGTTCGGCCTCCAGCAGGCGCGCGAAGTAGCGGCTGCAATGCGCCGCATGGCGCAGCATGTGGTCGAAATCGTCGGTGTTTTGGGGCTTTTCCATGGTGGCTTTCGGTTAGAATGCACGACGTCTATCGGGCCCCGTATTCTATAGTCTTCCATGTCATTCCGACCCATTTTCCCGCGTGCATTTGTGAGCGACGGCACGCGATGTTGAGATCGCTGTTCCATTACACCGTGCTCGGTGGCCGGCGTCTGGTGCGCCTGACCTTGTTGGCCTTGGTGTTGTTCTGCACGGTTGCCTTGCTCAGTCTGCGCTATTGGGTGCTGCCGAACATCGAGCGTTATCACGCGGTGATCGAATACGAGGCTGGCCAGCAGGTCGGGCGCAAGGTCACCATCGGCCAGATCGAGGCCGACTGGAGCGGTTTCCGGCCGCGCCTGTTGCTGTCCGACGTGCGGGTGCTGGACGAGCAGGGACAGGTCGCGCTGCGTTTTCCCTTGTTGCGCAACACCGTCGCCTGGACCACGTTGTTCACCGGTGAGTTGCGCTTCCGCAGTCTGGAGCTGGTCGCACCGCAACTGCTGGTGCGGCGCGACAGCAGCGGGCGGCGTTATGTGGCGGGCATCGCATCCGGCAACACCGCCAGCGTGAGTTCCGATGCGAGCAACCTGGACTGGCTGTTGCACCAGTCGCGCATCGTGATCCTGAACGGACGCATCGTGTGGCAGGACGACCTGCGCGGTGCGCCGCCGATCACCTTCGACCAGCTCGACATGGTCATCGAGAATCGTGGCGACCGCCATCGCATCGCCGTGCAGGCGACTCCGCCGTCGCAACTGGCGACCCCCATCGATCTGCGCGCCGAGCTGCATGGTGCCAGTTTCGCCGAGCCGCAGGATTGGCAAGGCGAAGTGTATGCGCGCATGGACCATACCGATGTCGCATCCTGGCGCACCTGGTTCGATCTGCCGCAAGGTCTGCGTCGAGGGCAGGGCGGGGTGCGTTTGTGGCTGGGGCTGGAAGCCGGGCAGCCGGCTTCGCTGCTGGCGGACGTCGACCTGCGCGGGGTCGATGCGCGACTGCGCGAAGACCTGCCCACGCTCGTCTTGCAGCGCATGCAAGGGCGTCTTGGCTGGCGCCAGGTCGATCAGGGCATCGAGGTCTCCGCCGACAAATTGTCCATGCGTCTGGCCGATGGTTTCAATCTGCGGCCGACCACCTTCCTGTTCAACCTGACACCGGCCAGCGGCTATCGCTCCGCTTCCGGCGAGATACGCGCCGACGTGCTGGACCTGGGCGACATCAATCGCATACTGGCCTATCTGCCGGTACAGGCGGACTTGAAACAGCGACTGACCGAGCTGGCGCCGCAGGGGCATGTGCAGGACATGCACGCGAGCTGGCAGGGGGAATTCAGCCAGTTGCTGCGTTATCAGGTGCGCGCGCGCTTCGAGCGTCTGGCGCTGCGCCAGGTCGGCGATCTGCCGGGTTTCTCCGGACTGAGCGGCGAAGTCAGCGGCAGTGACAGCGATGGGCGGCTCAGTCTGGATAGCCATGACCTGCACATCGAAGCGCCCGGCTTCCTGTCCGAGGCTCTGGATTTCGACCGTGTCTATGGTCAACTGGATTGGCAGCGCAACAGCCTGAGCGGCTGGGACCTCAAGCTGAACAAGGTGCTGGTGGCCAATGCCGATGCGCAAGGCACCGTGTACGGCAGCTACCAGACCGGCAGCGGCGCCGGCAGTGCCGATCTCACCGTGAGCCTGACCCAGGTGGCGGTCAAGCATGCCGCGCGTTATATCCCGGTACAGGCATTCAACGCCGAGACCTATCGCTGGTTGCAGACCGGTTTGCAGGGCGGTATCGCCGATACCTTCCAGATGCGCGTGCGCGGCGACCTCGAGGGCTTCCCCTTTCCCGACAGCAAGCAGGGCTTGTTCCGTCTCACCGCCAAGGCGCACGACGTCGCCATCGAGTTCGCCCCCGACTGGCCGCGCATCGAGCAGGCGCAGGCCGACCTGCTGATCCAGGGACGCCTGCTGGAAGTGAAGGCGTCGCATGCCATGACTGCCGGCGCCGCCCTGCAGAATGTGCGCGTCGCGTTGCCGGATACGCTGTCCCATCACCTGGTGATGGAGGTGGACGGCGAGGCGGCCGACCAGACCGAACGCTCGCTCGATTACATCCGCAACAGCCCGGTACGCGGTTACCTCAAGGGCTATACCGATGGCTTCCATGCCAAGGGCGGCGGCCTGTTGCGCCTCAGCTTGCGCATCCCGCTGGACGGCGAGGGCGATACCCAGGTGCATGGCAGCTACCGCGTCGACGGCAATGACCTCGACCTGGGCGGCAACATCCCGCTGCTGCGCCTGGTCAACGGCACGCTGCAATTCAGCGGCGACGGGATCGCGGCGAAAGACGTCAGCGCACGTATCCTCGGCGGTCCGGCGCGGCTATCGTTGCGCAACGAAGGGGCGACCTTGCGGGTGGATGCCAGCGGTACGCTGGATGCCGACACCCTGTATCCCGCCTATGGCATCCCGGCGCTGGCGCGGCTGCATGGCAAGGCCGGCTGGCAGGCGCAGATCGACGTCAAGGACAAGCTGGCGCGCATACGCATCGACTCGGACCTGCAAGGACTATCGTCCACCTTGCCGCCGCCGTTCGACAAACGGGCGGAGCAGAAGCGGATCTTGCACTTCCAGCAGCAAGACCTGGACGCACGCCAGGAAAGTCTGCAACTGCAATATGGCGACCTGCTGAGCGCGCAATTGCTGCGCCAGTCGGATGAAGCCGGGCAGGTGACGATACGGCGCGGTGACATCGTCCTCGGCCGCGCCGGCGCGGTAGCCGGGCGCGCAGGCATCTGGATCACCGGCCATCTGCCCTATCTGGCGCTGCAAGGATGGGAGACCGGCGGTTCGACGCAGGGGGGGCTGTTGCCGGACATCGCGCGCATCGACGTGCGGCTGGATCGCGTGGCCGGCTATGGCAGCACCTTGCATGATGTGCGCATCCTCGGCAGTGGGCGCAACGGTCTGGTCAGCACCCGCCTGGAAGCGCGCGAAGCAGCGGGCGACCTGATCTGGCAGCCGCAGGACGAAGGTCGGCTGTATGTGCGCATGAAGCACCTGCAACTGGGCGAACAGGATGCCGAGCCGTTGCCGCCGGCCTCCGCCGAACGTGCGCCGCGTCAGCGCACGCCCGTGGTGTTGCCGGAGATCGATGTCGCGGTCGAGCAGTTGTCATGGCAGGGGCGCGAACTGGGCAAGCTGGAACTGATGCTGGATGACGAACAGGGCGCGGCGGTGTTGCGCCGTCTGCGTCTGACCAACCCGGACGGCACGCTGGATGCCGACGGCAGCTGGCGACCGCAGCAGGACGAGACGCGCGTCAAGGCGCGCATCGAGATCGCCGATGCCGGCCGCATCCTGGCGCGTTCCGGTTATCCCGAGAGTCTGCGCGGCGGCGGCGGGATGCTGGAGAGCGAGCTTGCCTGGCGCGGCGCGCCGGGCGAATTCGATTACGCCAGTCTGAACGGCAGCCTGCATCTCAAGACCGGCAAGGGCCGCTTCCTGCAAGTCGACCCAGGCGCGGCCAAGCTGCTCGGCGTGCTCAGTCTGCAAGCCTTGCCCAAGCGCATCTCGCTCGATTTCACCGACGTGTTCACGCCGGGCTTCGAATTCAACAGCATCGAAGGGCATGCCAACATCCAGAACGGCATCCTGCGCACCGACGATTTCAAACTCACCGGTTCCGCGGCCAAGGTCACGCTGCAAGGCACGATAGACCTGCAACAGGAGACGCAGCAGCTCCGGGTGCGCGTGTTGCCCAGCCTGGGCGACAACGTCTCGTTGCTGTCCTTCGCGGCCGGCCCCGCGGTGGGTGTGGGGGTGTTGCTTACCAACAAACTGCTGCGCGATCCGCTCGATAAGCTGGTGGCCTTTGACTACAATGTCAGCGGCAGTTGGGCCGACCCCAAGGTGGAACGGGCCGGGGCACCCGACAAGACCGATATAAAGACCCCCGACTCTCAACCACAGAACCATTGAAGGCACACACACCATGAGCTCGCTCGATTCGACCCAGATGCGCATCGCCGCACAGCAGAACGCTTTCAAAGTCGCCGCCATCCAGATGGCGTCCGGCCCCAACGTGGCAGGCAACCTGAGCGAAGCACGCCGACTGGTGGCCAATGCGGCCGAACAGGGCGCCAAGCTGGTGGTGTTGCCCGAGTTCTTCGCCATCATGGGCATGAGCGAGCAGGACAAGGTCAAGGTGCGTGAGCAGGCGGGGCAAGGCCCGATCCAGCAATTCCTTAGCGAGACCGCCCGCCAGCACAAGATCTGGCTGATGGGTTCGTTGCCGCTGGTGGCCGGCGCACCGGACAAGGTGCGCAACAGCCTGCTGGTGTACGACGAGACCGGTGCCCAAGTCGCACGTTACGACAAGATCCACCTGTTCAACCTGACGCTGGGCAACGAGAGCTACAACGAAGCGCAGACCATCGAGGCCGGCGACAAGGTGGTGGTGATCGACAGCCCGTTCGGTCGCATCGGTCTGGCCATCTGCTACGACCTGCGTTTCCCCGAACTCTTCCGCGCCATGAAGGACGTGGACATCCTGGTGCTGCCGTCGGCGTTCACCGCCACCACCGGCAAGGTGCACTGGGAGCCGCTGATCCGTGCGCGCGCCATCGAGAATCTGGCCTATGTCATCGCGGCGGCACAGGGCGGCTACCACGTGAGCGGGCGCGAGACGCACGGTCACAGCATGATCGTCGATCCCTGGGGGCGCGTCATGGATGAGTTGCAACGCGGTTCCGGTGTGGTCATGGCCGACGTCAATCCTTCCTACCAGAAGAGCTTGCGCAACAGTCTGCCCGCGCTGACGCACCGCACCATCTCCTGCACCTGCTGCGACAAGAAGGCATGAGCGCATCCGCACTGAAACTGGCCGAACACACCCTGCTGGAGGCGCACGGCCTGCACGCCGCGCAACTAAAGCAGGTGTTCGGCGAGATCATGGCGCACCGCGTCGATTACGCCGACCTCTACTTCCAGTACGGCCGTGCCGAGAGTTGGGCGCTGGAGGAGGGCATCGTCAAATCCGGCAGTTTCAGCATCGACCAGGGCGTCGGCGTGCGTGCCGTCTCCGGCGACAAGACCGCGTTCGCCTACTCCGACGACATCACGCTCGGTGCCTTGCAGGAAGCCGCGCGCGCCACGCGCGCCATCGCGCGTCAGGGGGGCAACCAGCGTGCGCCGCTGCTCAAGCACGGCCGCGCGCATCAACTCTATTTGCCGCAAGACCCCATCGCCACGCTGGATGCCGATGCCAAGGTCGCACTGCTGGAGAAACTGGAACGCATCACGCGCGCACTCGACCCGCGCGTCACCCAGGTGATGGCCAACCTGGCCGGCGAATACGAAGTGGTGCTGGTGGCGCGCAACGACGGCCTGCTGAATGCCGACATCCGGCCGCTGGTGCGCCTGTCGCTGCAAGTCATCGTGGAAGCCAACGGCCGCCGCGAACAAGGTTCCGCCGGTGGCGGCGGACGTTTCGGCTACGACTATTTCACGGAAGAGATGCTGCATCGCTATGCGCAGGAAGCGGTGCATCAGGCCGTGGTCAATCTCGATGCACGCCCGGCGCCGGCCGGTAACATGACCGTGGTGCTCGGTTCCGGCTGGCCCGGCATCCTGCTGCATGAAGCAGTGGGTCATGGCCTGGAAGGCGATTTCAACCGCAAGGGCAGCTCGGCCTTCTCCGGTCGCGTCGGCCAGCGTGTCGCCGCCAAGGGGGTGACCGTGGTGGACGACGGCACCATCAAGGATCGGCGCGGTTCGCTCAACATGGACGACGAAGGCAACCCCACGCAGCGCACCGTGCTGATCGAGGACGGCATCTTGCGCGGCTACCTGCAAGACAGCATGAATGCGCGCCTGATGGGCGTGGCGGTCACCGGCAACGCGCGGCGCGAATCGTTCGCGCATCTGCCCATCCCGCGCATGACCAACACCATGATGCTGGCCGGCGACAAATCGCCGGAAGAGATCATCGCCTCGGTCAAGCATGGCCTGTATGCGGCCAATTTCGGCGGCGGCCAGGTGGACATCACCAGCGGCAAGTTCGTGTTCTCCACCACCGAGGCCTACATGATCGAAGACGGCAAGATCGCCTATCCGGTGAAGGGCGCGACCTTGATCGGCAACGGCCCCGATGCGCTGACGCGCGTGAGCATGCTGGGCAACGACATGCGCCTGGACAGCGGCGTGGGTACCTGCGGCAAGGAAGGGCAGAGCGTGCCGGTCGGCGTCGGGCAGCCCACCGTGCGAATCGACGGCCTCACCGTGGGGGGCACTGCCTGAGATGGGCATGGCGGTCTACGCCTTCCTCGCGGTCGGACTGGGCGCTGCCTGCGGTGCCTGGCTGCGCTGGGGGCTGGGGCTGTGGCTCAACCCGTGGTTGCCCGAGCTGCCGCCGGGCACCTTGGTGGCCAATCTGGTCGGCGGTTACCTGATCGGCATCGCCGTCGCCTTCTTCATGCAGCATCCCGGCCTGTCGCCGGAATGGCGGCTGTTCGTCATCACCGGCTTCCTCGGTGGCCTCACCACGTTCTCCACCTTCTCGGCCGAGACGGTCACACTGCTGATGCGTGGGCAATACGCCTGGGGACTCGGCATCATCGCTGCCCATCTGGGCGGTTCGCTGCTGATGACGGTGCTCGGGATACAGACTTTCAAGTGGCTCAATGCAGGAGGCTGACATGCAGCAGAACGTCTATCTGAAGTTCTACCTGACCGAGAAGCAGATGCATCAAGGCAAGCAGTTGGCCGAATGGTTGCTGGAGACGGCGCGCGCATTGGGCGCCCCCGGCGGCTCGGCGTTCCGTGCCGTAGCCGGCTTCGGCCGCCACGGCCGTTTGCATGAAGAGACCTTCTTCGAACTGGGTGGCGAGCTGCCGATGCAGGTCGAGTTCGTGCTCGAAGCGACCCGCGCCAACCAGTTATTGGGTGTGCTGGCCGCCGAGGGCATCGGCTTGCCCTACGTGCGTTACGTGGTCGAGAGCGGCAACACGCTGCCGCAATAACGGAGCTACTTCTTCTTGCCGGAGATCATGGTCTGGATCTCCGCTTCCGCCATGATCCAGTAATCCATGTCGGCACCGCCGAAACCGTGCTTCTCGGCGATGTAGTAGGCGGCTTCCTGCACCATGCGGTAACGCTCTTCCGGCGTCGGGTTCAGTTTGGGGGCGGCGGCTTTACGCGCAGCGGGCTTCTTTGCGGGGGCTGGCTTGGCAGCAGGTTTTGCCGCCACCACCTTCTTCGTTGCAGCAGTGGTCGTCTTCTTTGCTGCGGGTTTTGCAGTCGTGGTCTTCTTGGTGGTCGAAGCTGCCTGCTTGGTGGTGCCGGTGGATTTCGCAGTTGCCATGATGTTCCCCCTTAGGACAATGGATGGCGGCACAGACGGTCAGACACTGCCGTGCCTTGCGGCCATTCTACACACAGTCTGTGACCGTCCGCTCAAATTGTCAGCACGCCGCCCTTGCAGGTGCGCGCCTGCTCGATGCGGGTGATGGTGGGGCGCAGGTCGAGGCCGGTCTTGTTCTTGAGACTTTCGGCGTCGTCCTTCATGTCGTCCAGCGTGATCTTGATCGGCTTGCCGCGTGCGGCGAAGGCGATCACGTTGCCGCTGTCGCAGGAAGGGAAGGCCAGCGCGCGATCTTCGAAGGCGGCGCAGATGCGCTCGAAACTGGCCTTGTAGCCACGGCTGCGACCGAGCAGGTTGACCGCCATGATGCCGTTCTCGTTCAGACGTGCATAGCAATTCTCATAGAACGGTGCGGTGTCCAGCCCGCCCGCGCGGGCGTCCTCATCGAAGCCATCCACCAGGATCAGGTCGAACTGCTTTTGATATTCCTGCACGAAATTCGCACCATCGTCGATCACGATGTTGAGGCGCAACGGGTCTTCCGGCAGCTTGAAGAACTGGCGTGCGGCGGCCACCACGGCCGGCTCGATCTCCACCACGGTCAGTTGCGAGAGCGGATAGTGGCGATACAGGAACTTGGTGAGCGAGGCCGCGCCGAGGCCGATCAGCAGCACGCGGCGCGGGAAGCGCGCGCCTTCGCGCAGCAGCAGGCTGGCCATCATCTCCTTGGTGTAGTCCAGCTCCAGATGCCAGGGGCGGGCGATGCGCATCGCGCCTTGTATCCAGAGGGAACCGAAATGCAGGTAACGGACACCCGCCTCTTCGCTGATGTCGATGGGATAACTCATGGGGACTCTATCTTTGTGTGGCAGGTTTACGGAGCAGGGCGCGCGCCATTGCCAGCAAGGCTTCCAGCAGGGCCAGCACGCACAGGGTGAACATTGCGCCGAAGGCGAGTGCAGCCGCGTCCATGGGCACATTGTAACTGTATTGCGCCAATGTCTCGTCGCGCAATTCGCCATCGGCCTGCATCAGCACATGCCAGACGCGACCGGGCAGGCTGCCGGTCATGGCGGCCAGCTCCGCTTCGAAGCGCTGTTTGCGCTGCACCATCTGCTCGATGGCCGAGCCTTCTTCCTGGAACGGCTTCTCGCCACTGTTGCGGTGCAGTGCGATCAACTTGCCCAGATCGCCACCGAAATATTTATCGGCAATGGCCTGGAACGGCAGCAGGTTCGCCGTCACCTCGCGCAGATGCGCATCCACACGTTTCTGATACTGGTCAGCCAGGTTGGGCGCCTGCAAGCCGAGCAGCAGCGCGGCGCAGGCGACGAGGACGGTCAGATAACGGTAGAGGATGCCGGACATCGCGTACTCAGCGCGCCACCCACTGGTTCAGCAGCCAGCGCGCCCACTCGGTGACTTCGGTGGCGCTCATGCCCAGCGTGGCTTGTTGTTCGGCCAGCATGTCGCCCGCCGTGCCGTGCAGGTGCACGCCCAGCAGCAGCGCTTGTTCGGCGCTCAGCCCCTGGCCGAGGAAGGCGGCCACCATGCCGGCCAGCGCGTCGCCCATGCCGGCGCTGCTCATGCCGGGATTGCCGCTCTGGTTCTCATACACCTTGCCGTTGCTGGCGATCAGGCTGTGTGCGCCTTTGAGCACCACCGTCGCGTGGTAACGCTGGGCAAGTTCCAGCACCGCGCCGACGCGGTCGGCTTGCACCTCTTCGGTCTTGCGTTGCAGCAGGCGTGCGGCTTCGCCGGGATGCGGCGTCAGCACGGTGGCGGCCTTGCGTGCGAACAGCATGCTGCGCAGGTCGGGGCGTTCGGCCAGCATGTTCAGCGCGTCGGCATCCAGCACCAGCGCCACATCGCGCTGGATGGCGTCGAACAGCAGCTTGTGCGCCGGCAGGCTGCGACCGAGGCCGTTGCCGATGGCCAGCACGTCGATATCGGGCAGATCGACCACCTGGCGCGCCGGATGCACCATCAGTTCCGGCATGCGCAGGTCCACCAGCGGCATCTTGTCGGCCAGCAGGCCGACATGCACGCTGCCGGCGCCCATCTTGAAGGCGGCGCGTCCGGCCAGGAAGGCGGCGCCCAGCATCCCCTCGCTGCCGCCGACGATGCCGACCGTGCCGAACTGGCCTTTATGGCTGTCCTGGGCGCGTGGTTGCAGGAAGGCGGATACCTGTTTACGGGTGATCGTGGTGGGGCGGGGGAGCTTCATGCGGTTTTCCTCGGGGTGTCAGGGTCGGCTGCATTATAATCGCGCCCTGTTTCCAACGTGCCCTAGCTCGCCATGTTCCTGACTTCCATCGGTAAAGCCGCTCTCTCTTCCTTCCGTCTCGACAAACTGCGTGCCGCGCTGGCCGAAACCGGCAGCGGCGTCACCCTCGAAGACACGCGCCACTGCTATTTCACCGAGCTATCGGCCGCGCTCGACGAGGACAAGCAAGCCTTGCTGCATCGCCTGCTGAATCTGGATGCCCATGCCGGTGCGCCGAAGACCGACGACAAGACACAATCCCTGCTGGTGGTGCCGCGCCTGGGCACCATCTCGCCGTGGTCGTCCAAGGCCACCGACATCGCCAAACATTGCGCGCTGCCACAAGTCACGCGCATCGAGCGCGGTGTGATGTATTACCTGAAGAGCAAGAGCGGCAAGGCGCTCACCGCCGCCGAGCAACAAGTCGTGCTGCCGCTGCTGCATGACCGCATGACCGAATCCGTACTGCTCGATGTGGACGGCCTGGAAGAGAAGCTGTTCCGTCACGGCACACCGCAGCCGCTGTCCAGCGTGGATATCCTCGGCGGCGGCAAGCCCGCGCTGGAGGCGGCCAACCGCGAGATGGGTCTGGCGCTGTTGCCGGACGAGATCGACTATCTGGTGGAGAACTTCGCCAAGCTCAAGCGCAACCCGACCGACGTCGAGCTGATGATGTTCGCGCAGGCCAATTCCGAGCACTGCCGCCACAAGATCTTCAACGCCGACTGGGTCATCGACGACGAGGCACAAGCCATCTCGCTGTTCGGCATGATCCGCAACACCCACAAGCTGCACCCGGAAGGCACCGTGGTCGCCTATTCGGACAACTCCTCCATCATCGAAGGGGCGGAGATCGAGCGCTTCTATCCGCGCGCCGACGGTAGCTATGCCTACAGCAAGGAGACCACCCACATCCTGATGAAGGTGGAGACGCACAACCACCCGACCGCCATCGCACCGTTCGCCGGTGCCGCCACCGGCTCCGGCGGCGAGATCCGCGACGAGGGCGCCACCGGCGTCGGCTCCAAGCCCAAGGCCGGTCTGGCCGGTTTCACCGTGTCCAACCTGCGCATCCCCGGCTTCGAACAGCCGTGGGAAGCGGATGGCATCGGCAAGCCGGGCCGCATCGTCACGCCGTTGCAGATCATGGTGGACGGCCCCATCGGCAGCGCCGCCTTCAACAACGAGTTCGGCCGTCCCAACCTGACCGGCTACTTCCGCACCTTCGAAGAGAAGGTGAACGGTGAAGTACGCGGCTATCACAAGCCCATCATGATCGCGGGCGGCGTGGGCAGCATCAAAGCCGAACACACCTACAAGCAGGATCTGCCGGAAGGCGCGCTGCTGATCCAGTTGGGCGGCCCCGGCATGCTCATCGGTCTGGGCGGCGGTGCCGCCTCTTCCATGGATACCGGCGCCAACGCCGAGAACCTGGACTTCGATTCCGTACAGCGCGGCAACCCCGAGATGCAGCGCCGTGCGCAGGAAGTCATCGACCGTTGCTGGCAGATGGGCGACGACAACCCCATCCTGTCCATCCACGACGTAGGCGCGGGCGGCATCTCCAACGCCCTGCCGGAGCTGGTGCATGGCGGTGGCAAGGGCGCGCGCTTCGAGCTGCGCAAGGTGCCCAATGAAGAGCGCGGCATGACCCCGATGCAGATCTGGAGCAACGAAGCGCAAGAGCGCTACGTGCTCGCCATCCCGGCCGAACGTCTGGATGAATTCACTGCCATGTGCGAGCGCGAGCGTTGCCCGTTCGCCGTGCTGGGTACCGCCGTCAGCGAAGACCGCCTGACCGTGCATGACGAGTTGTTCGACAACAACGCGGTCGATATGCCGCTCTCCGTGCTGCTCGGCAAGCCGCCCAAGATGACGCGCAACGTGAAGCGCGAGCAGGTCAAGCTGCCCAAGTTCGACACGCGCAACATCGCCATCAAGGAAGCGGTGGAGCGCGTGCTGCGCCTGCCCGCCGTGGCCGACAAGACCTTCCTCATCTCCATCGGCGACCGCACCGTGGGCGGCTTCACCGCACGCGACCAGATGGTCGGCCCGTGGCAGGTGCCGGTGGCCGACGTGGCGGTGACCACCATGGGTTACCACACCCATCAGGGCGAGACCTTCGCCATGGGCGAACGCACGCCCATCGCCATCATCGACGGCCCGGCCTCCGGCCGCATGGCCATCGGCGAAGCCATCACCAACATCGCCGCCGCGCAGATCGACCAGATCGGCGACATCAAGCTCTCCGCCAACTGGATGGCCGCCGCCGGTCATCATGGCGAAGACGCCGCGCTGTTCGACACCGTCAAGGCCGTGGGCATGGAGCTGTGTCCGCAGCTCGGCATCAGCATCCCGGTGGGCAAGGACTCCATGTCCATGCGCACCGCCTGGGAAGACAACGGCGAGAAGAAAGCCGTGGTCGCCCCGGTCTCGCTCATCATCTCCGCCTTCGCCCCCACACCGGACGTGCGCAAGACGCTCACCCCGCAACTAGTGGCCGACACCGACACCGTGGTGCTGCTGTTCGATCTGGGGCAGGGCAAGAACCGCCTCGGCGGCTCTGCGCTGGCGCAGGTGTACAAGCAAGTGGGCGATGTGGCGCCGGACGTGGACGATGGCGCCAAGCTCAAGGCCTTCTTCGAGCTGATCCAGCGCTTCAACCGCGAAGGCAAGCTGCTCGCCTATCACGACCGTTCCGACGGCGGCCTGTTCGTGGCACTGGCCGAGATGAGCTTCGCCTCGCACGTCGGCCTCGACATCCGTCTGGACGACCTCAAGGGCGATGACCTCGCCGTGCTGTTCAACGAAGAACTGGGCGCGCTGGTGCAAGTGCGCCGCGACGACCTGGCCGACATCTTCGTGCTGTGCGAAGAAGCCGGCCTCGCCAACGTGCACGAAGTGGCCTGGCTCAACACCAGCGGCACGCTCAACGTCACGCGCGGCAAGCAACAGCTCTACAGCGAGAACGCCATCGCACTGCGCCGCATGTGGTCCGAGACCACCTACCAGATGCAGAAGCTGCGCGACAACCCGGCCTGCGCACAACAGGAATACGACCGCATCCTCGACGCGAAAGACCCCGGCCTGCATGTGAAGCTGAGCTACGACGTGAACGAGAACATCGCGCCTGCGCTGCTCACCTCGCGTCCCAAGATGGCCATCCTGCGCGAGCAGGGCGTGAACGGCCACGTCGAGATGGCGGCTGCTTTCGACCGTGCCGGCTTCCACACCGTGGACGTGCACATGAGCGACATCATCGCGGGTCGCGTGAAGCTGGACGATTTCAAGGGCGTGGTCGCCTGCGGCGGCTTCTCTTACGGCGACGTACTGGGCGCAGGCGAAGGCTGGGCCAAGTCCATCCTGTTCAACCCGCGTGCGCGTGACGAGTTCGAAGCCTTCTTCAAGCGCAACGACACCTTCGCACTCGGTGTGTGCAACGGCTGCCAGATGATGAGCAACCTGCACGAGATCATCCCCGGTGCCGAGAACTGGGCGCACTTCTCGCGCAACCAGTCCGAGCAGTTCGAAGCGCGCTTCGTGATGGTGGAAGTGCAGCAATCGCCCTCCATCCTGTTCGACGGCATGGCAGGCTCGCGCATGCCCATCGTCGTCGCGCACGGCGAAGGCTATGCCGACTTCGGCAACACCAAGCGCCTGCATGCCGCACAGGACGTGGTCACCCTGCGTTACATCGACCACTACGGCAAGCCGACCACCACCTATCCGCTCAACCCCAACGGCTCGCCGCAAGGCATCACCGGCCTCACCACGCCGGATGGTCGCTTCAGCATCATGATGCCGCACCCCGAGCGCGTGTTCCGTGCCGTGCAGAACTCCTGGTATCCGAAGGAATGGCAAGAGAACGGCGCCTGGCTGCGCATGTTCCAGAATGCCCGGAAGTGGGTGGGGTAAGCGCAATCCCCTCTCCCTCGCAGGGAGAGGGCAGATCGCTAAGCATCAGCGGGAACAGGTAGAATCTCGCCACGAGAGGGGCAGATGATTTCCGAACAAACCATACAGCAGGCCGCAACACTCCTGGGCGAGGCTGCCAAGCCGGCCCGGGTGATCCTGTTCGGCTCGTATGCGCGCGGCGATGCGCGTGAGGATTCCGACCTCGACTTCCTCGTCATCGAATCCGAGTTGCACGACAAATTCCGCGAGATGGTGCGTCTGCGCCAAGTGTTGCGTCCGCTGAAAGTCGCAGTCGACGTGCTGGTCTGTTCACCAGCGGAGATCGAGCAACAGCGGGATTCCTGTTCCACAGCTGTCTACTGGGCCTTGCGCGAAGGCCGCGTGCTGTATGACGCAGCCCATTGAACGTGCGCGCAGGCTGCTGACCCTCGCCGAGCGCGACATCGTTTCCTTTCGCGCACTGTCTGCACACCCCGAAGTCGACATCTCTGCCACCGGTTTTTCGCCCAGCAGGCCGTAGAGAAATGCCTCAAGGCCGTAGCGGAGTACCACGGCATCGTGTTCCGCCGCACGCACGACGTAGACGAACTGGTCGATCTGCTCTTGCAGCATCAGGTCGCGATGCCGTTCCCACCCGACCAATTCAGCATGCTCAATCCCTTCGCCGTCATCCTGCGCTACGAAGAGACACCCTACGTCAGCATGTCCATAGACGAGATGCGTGCGCTGGTTGAATTGGCGCATCGCTGGGCGATGGGAGTGATCGGCGGGTGAAGCCTTGTTGCGGGAGGTGCGGAAGTGGGTGGGGTAAGTTGTAGCAGTTGAAATTAAAAAGGCGACCTCGGTCGCCTTTTTAATTTGCAGTTCGAGGCTGGTTCACTTCATGCCTTGCGCTGCCGTGCCGCAAACGCCTGATTGGATTTGCGCCGTGCCAGGCGCTTGTCGGTGCCCTCAGGCAGTTTGGGTTTGAGGGAGATGTTCTTCACGGGAGCGCTTAGAGAAGCTCGGTGTGCACGCACGGCAAGCGCGATCTGTTCCAGCTTCAATTCGATGGGCGCAATATCTTTCTTGATGCGGCACTCCGCAAGGCTCTGCTTGATGGCAAGTATGCGCGCTTCATGGGTGGCGTTCCTCTTCTGGCCGGACACGATATTCAGCGCATACGGCGTCAGCGCGTAGCCGCCATCCTGCTCGATCAAGAAGCCATATTGCGAGAGCCGATAGAACGCCTCGGAAAATCTTGCTGCGACAGGAATATCGTCGCCAACCAGATTAAATGCAGTGACGATCTCGGCCAAATCAGCCGGACGGCGCTTGGCGGCAAGCGAAATCGCCAGCAAAAGAGTCGCATCAAAATCGTGGTCTGGGCGCATCGCAGAAAACCTTACGTGAATTGGATAGAACGGCGGGAAGGGCAGGTGCGAGAGTGTAATGGTTTGCGAAGGGGGAATAGCCGGAATATTTTTTGGCGATGCGCGCCCCGATGATGCCGCCCCCCGGGAGCGTGGCAAGAGAATGGTGCGTGGTTGCGCATGTTCCAGAATGCGCGGAAGTAGGTGGGGTAACTGTCATTCCCGCGCAGGCGGGAATCCAGTGATTGAAAAAGAAAAGGCGACTAAGTGGTCGCCTTTTTCAATTCGAAAACCAGAACCGCCGGGGGTTGCCCGGCAGCAAGTTACCTTTCTTGTCTTGCCAAGAAAGGTAACCCAAAGAAGGCGCCCCCGGTTTGCCGCCCGCTGTGCGGGTCCCCTGCGTTGCTCGACTGGCCAGGCGGCTGCGGAACTCGCGCTACGCGCTCAAACAGTCCTCGCCGACTACCCCTGACCAGCCTGCGCTACTCGGCGGCGCACAGGGGAAATGGGTTGGGGCGGAGGTGTGATGAGTTATCGAGAAAATAAAATTTCCTCCCTTGGCAGGGTATCACAGAGTTTTTGTTTGCTCAGTCGGTATGGCAGGTTCTTGCGGGCTATTTTTTGTCGTTACTGCTCGCAAAGCTTTTGCAGCTGCTTTTGCGATTTTCTTTCGGGCTTCTTCTGCCTTTTCTCCCTCAATGACGTCGCGTTTGATGACTTCATTCAAGAGCACATCCCTGATTTGAGAGGTGTCGATCTTTACGTCTGGTGAGACACGACGAAGTTCGCGGCGGATAACCTCCAATACCGGGTCCGTCTGTAGCATAGCGCCGATAAAGAATTTTGAGAGCGCCTGTTGTTGTGTGTGATATTCACCCAATACAGAGCGCTGCCATCCCTCTTTGCACCACAAGTACAGCAGTTCGATGTCGTGCAGGCTGCGCGAGTTAAGTTTTGTGAAATCAATATCAACAATGAGTTCGTTTGATATGGGTTTGGCAAATGTCAGGTGGTAGACGCGCCAACAGATGCCGTTGGTGAGGAGTACCCAATCCACACCTTGGTTGGCGGCATAATCGACCGCTTGTTTGACGTGCTGGTCTTTCAAATCCAGACCGATGGCTTTTACTTCGATGAGTGTTTGCAGGACGCCGTTGATCTTGGTGGCAAGGTCGCAGTAGGTGCCTCGGATTGCGTATTCTGAAGTCAGTTCTGAGTATTTGTCATACCCGAAGATGTCTTGCAGCATGTCTTTGATGATTGTGACGGTGTCAGCTTCTCCCACATCGCGGGATTTTGCAGAAGCAAGTATTGGCTGGTATTTCTTGATGCCGTTTACCAGGCGTTCCGAAACTTTCTTAGGAATTGAAGCCATCGTTTTCCCCTTTTTGCGAACAAGTTATGAACCGACATTGTTCCCGTCCGTGCGGGAATCTCGTCTTGCGTCGGCCTCCTGTTCCGGGGATTTCGCGGTGGGTCTCGCGCCGTGCGTGCGGTGCGATGTACTTTGAGCGAATCTGCAAGTGGGCTGCACTGTAGGGGAGGCGCTGGGGCGCTGTCAATGATGTGAAAAGGGTTTTGCGGCGGGCATGGATTGATACACTGGATACGGGCATTCGATACGCACGCGGTGCGTGCTACTCGGGGCGAACGGCATGCTAAGGGGGAATGATGAAGAAGGAATTCTGGCTGGAGCGGTGGGAGCGGGCGGAGATCGGTTTCCATCAGGATGAGGTGAATCCGTATCTGTTGCAGTACTGGCCCGAGTTGC
>JAJZSA010000024.1 GCA_021822115.1 Pseudomonadota bacterium | reverse complement strand
CGGATGCACCTGATGCGACCGGAACGCGACCCTCTTGAACCCCGGTTCAAGATATTGGGCCAACGGCACAGGCGGGGGGCTTTATTCCAGTGCGATCCGTAAGGGTCGCACTTTTCATTTCAGGGGACACATCCATGCGTTACTGGTTGATGAAATCCGAACCTGCCGACGTCAGCATCGACGACCTGGCGGCCATGAAGAATCAGACCGTGGCTTGGTATGGCGTGCGCAACTATCAGGCACGCAACTTCATGCGCGACCAGATGCAGATCGGCGACGGCGTGCTGTTCTACCACTCCAACTGCAAGGAGCCCGGCATCGCCGGTATCTGCGAGGTATGCAGCCCGGCTTATCCCGATGCCACGCAGTTCGATCAGGACAGCAAATATTTCGATCCCAAGGCCACGCAGGAACAACCGCGCTGGATGAATGTGGATGTGAAACTGGTGAAGAAGATCCCGCTGATCGCCCTAGACGAATTGCGCCGCCATCCCGAGCTGGAACACCTGCGCACGCTGCAACGCGGCAATCGCCTGTCCATCACGCCGCTCGATCCGGCGGAATGGCGCTTCATCACCACACGCCTGGTGCGCTGATGGAGTGGATCGCCGCCTATCTGGCGACCGGCGCCATCGCCGGTTTCCTGGCCGGCCTGTTCGGCGTGGGTGGTGGCTTGCTCCTGGTGCCGGTGTTGCTGCTGCTGTTCGATGCGCAAGTTTTCCCGGCGGCCCACACGATGCACTTGGCACTCGGCACCGCCATGGCGACCATTGTCTTCACCTCGCTCGCCAGCTTGCGCAAACATCACCAGCACGGCGCAGTGGAATGGCAGGTGGTACGCCGCATCACTCCCGGCATCCTGCTGGGCACAGCGTTCGGCGCCGCCACCGCTGCGCTCATCCCCGCGCGGGGATTGGCTATCTTCTTCGCGCTGTTCGTCTATTTCGCAGCCGCACAGATCCTGCTCGACCGTAAACCGCAACCGACACGCCAGTTGCCTAGCCTGCCCGGCCTGTCGTTGTTCGGTACCGTCACCGGCTGGCTCAGCAGTCTGGTATCCATCGGCGGCGGCACGCTGGTCGTGCCCTTCCTGATCTGGTGCAACGTCCCCATACGCCACGCCATCGGCACCTCCGCCGCCATCGGTTTCCCTGTCGCACTGGGAGGCACATTGGGCTATATCACCGTCGGTATGTCATCTGCCATGTTGCCAGCACCGCATCTGGGATATGTCTATCTGCCAGCGCTGTTCTGGGTGGCACTCGCCAGCATGCTCGCAGCTCCGTTCGGTGCACGCATGGCGCATCGCTTGCACGTCGAACTGCTACGCAAACTGTTCGCCGGGTTGCTGATCGCACTGGCGACCCGCCTGCTATTCAAAGTGTTATAGCCATCAACGGTTATCGTGCATAATCTTCCGAAACATCAGGGAGAGACCATGCTGAAGACTTTGTTCCGCACCAAGCCGGTGACCGGCGAAAACAACGACAGCGGCGAGCTGAAGAAATGCCTGACCGCATTCGACCTGACCTTGCTCGGCGTCGGGGCCATCATCGGCACCGGCATCTTCGTGCTCACCGGCATCGCCGCGGCCAACCAGGCCGGGCCCGCCGTGGTACTGTCATTCGTGATCTCCGGCATCGCCTGCGCCTTCGCCGCACTGGCCTACGCCGAACTGGCCGCCTCCGTGGGCGGCTGCGGCAGCGCCTATGGTTACAGCTATGTCGCCTTCGGCGAGATCATCGCCTGGATCATCGGCTGGATACTGTTGCTGGAATACAGTGTGGCGGTGGCGGCAGTCGCCACCGGCTGGGCCGGCTACTTCAACAATGCACTGTCTGCGATGGGCATGGGCCTGCCGGAGATGCTCACCAAGTCCCCGGCACTGGGCGGCCTGGTCAATCTGCCCGCTGCCTCCATCATCCTGATCCTGATGGGCCTGCTCATCATCGGCGTCAGGCAGAGCGCCCAGCTCAACACTGCCATGGTATTCGTCAAAGTGCTGACCATCGTCGTGTTCATCAGCATCGCCGCATTCAATGTCGACCCGATGAACTGGCAGCCGTTCATGCCCTACGGCTGGTTCAATGCGCTGCCCGACGGCAGCACCACCGGCGTGTTGGCCGGCGCCTCGCTGGTGTTCTTCGCCTATGTCGGTTTCGACGCCGTCTCCACCGCAGCCGAGGAATCAAAGAATCCGCAGCGCGACCTGCCCATCGGCATCCTCGCCTCGCTGGTGTTCTGCACGGTGATCTATATCATCGTCTCCGGGCTGCTCACCGGCATCGTGCCTTACAGCCAGCTCAACGTACCCTCTCCAGTCGCGCACTCCCTGCAACTGCTCGGTTACAACTGGGCCTCGGCGTTGGTCGCTACCGGCGTCATCGCCGGATTGACCACAGTGATGCTGGTGCTGTACTACGCGCTGACCCGCATCATCTTGTCCATGGCGCGCGACGGGCTGGTCTCACCCTTCCTCGCCAGGGTGGATGCGCAACGCAAGACCCCGGTACGCGTGATCATCATCACCGGCCTCATCATGGCCTCTGCGGCGGGCCTGTTCCCGCTAGGCACGCTGGCCGAGCTGGTCAACATCGGTACGCTGGCCGCTTTCGTGCTGGTCTGTCTCGGCGTGATTGTGCTGCGCATCCGTCAGCCGAACCTGCCGCGTCCGTTCAAGAACCCGTTCGGCCATCTGCTCCCGCTGCTTGGCATGATCTCCTGCGCGGCGCTGATGGCCTTCCTGCCAGCCCAGACCTGGCTGCGCTTCACGGTCTGGCTGACCATAGGCTTCATCGTCTACTTCACCTATTCCATCCGCCACAGCAAGTTAGCCCGACACGGAATTGACGGCATGAACGGGCAATAAAAAAGCCGGCTTACGCCGGCTTTTTTAACGAGATGCATCTCGAAGGGCGGATTACAGGCCCTTGATGAACGCGAGGATCTCGGCCATGTCTGCATCGCTGACCTTGGGGTTAGCCGGCATCGGCATGGAACCACATGCGCCGCTACCACCCTTCTTGATCTTGACAGCGATCTTGTCCCAAGCCGCAGCATCACCCTTATACTTGGCAGATACATCCTTCCAAGCCGGACCAACCACCTTCTTGTCCACAGCGTGGCAAGCGGTGCAGTTGTTCTTCTTGGCGACAGCCGGCATGTCGGTTGCCATGGCGGAACCAGCAACCATCAGACCTGCTGCTGCGATCATGCTAACGACGATAGATTTCATGTTCTCTCCATTTATTAGGTTTGACTACTTTTCACTACGAGCGGAGTGATTACCCCGGCCGCATTCTAAACAACCGCACACGAATTGCAAACCACAAGGCGGTGAGCCCATAACGCGGTGTTCAACCTGTCGGTTGACTTCACTGCAACTGCAACACGAAGTGCACCAGCAACGATGCCTCATCAGCACTCAACGCCTGCGGCGGCATTGCGATACTGCCCCAGACTCCTTTACCACCTTGACGCACTTTAGCTTCCAGTCTTGATTGCGCACCGGCATCGCCACGATAGCGCTGTGCCACATCCCTCCATGCCGGCCCGACCACTTTCTTGTCGAGGGCATGACAAGCGAAACAATTCTTCTTTTTCGCCAATGCCAAAGCATCGGCTTGCGGTACCGCAGCCTCCACTACAGGAGCCGCTGCCGGCGCAGGTGCAGGCTCTGCCATCTTGGGTGGTTCAGTCGGCGCAACAGGAGTTGCGACCGACGGCGCGACCGGCGGCGCCTGCGGTGTTGGCGCAACGGCCACCTTGGCAGGCACTGTCGGCTTCGGCGCCGATTTCTTGATTTCAGTCTGCACCTCGGGCGACATTGGCGCAGGTGTCGGTGCGGCAGCTGGCACCGAAGCGGCAGGCGTAACTGCGGCCGCCTGCGGTGCTGGTGGCGCAGCGACATCCGGCGCTTCCTTCTGGCATCCAGCCAATGCGAGCAGGCACATCATCAGCATCTTCTTCATATCGTCACTCCTTGGTAGGCACGCACAGTCACTCCCCCTGCTCCAGCCAATTCAGCATATAGCTCCATTGCTCACTCTCGCGTTGTGATTGCGAGGGCGGCAGATCGAACAACGATTTACCTTCAAATGCGGCGTTCACATAGACCTGCGCCTCGCGCAGATAGGCCAGCACCGGCAGATCCAGTCCTTGCAGGAATTGCTCCAGTGTCAGTGCCGCACGCGTGCGCGGATCCATGCGCATGCCCACCACCCCGATCTGGATACGCCCCTTACGGATGGCTTTTTCCTGATGCAGCAATTCCAGAAAATCGCGACTGGCCTGGATATCGAAAGCGGAAGGAGCGATCGGCACGATCACACGATGCACCAGTTTGAGGGCATGCTCCAGATTCTTGCCATGCAAACCTGCCGGAGAATCGATCACCAGCCAGTCGAGCGCCCCGCCGTGCGCACTGCCCGACTGCATCACCTCGATCGCCGGCAACTCCATGGGACGTGCAGCCAGCCATTGAGTCGCCGAGCGCTGCCGATCCAAGTCCAGCATGGCGACGCGTTGGCCGCGCCCGGCCAGATAGGCGGCGATGTTGGTGGAAAGCGTGGTCTTGCCGCTACCGCCTTTCGGATTCGCAATCAGGATCGCTTTCACGCCGCCCCTCTCTGCACTGTAGTTACTTAACGCTCCACTTGCGACACATCACGCACTGCGCCCTTGTCAGCGCTGGTCACCATGGCGGCATAGGCACGCAACGCCGCCGATACCTTGCGCGGACGCTCGGCAGCCGGCTTCCATGCCTTGCTGCCCTTGGCTTCCATCGCCGCACGGCGCTGTGCCAGATCGGCATCGGAGATCTTCAGATTGATGGTGCGATTGGGGATGTCGATCTCGATGGTATCGCCCTCTTCGACCAAGCCGATGGCACCGCCGCTGGCCGCTTCCGGCGAAACGTGGCCGATGCTCAAGCCCGAGGTGCCGCCAGAGAAACGGCCATCCGTCAGCAAGGCGCAGGCCTTGCCCAGCCCCTTGGATTTCAGGTACGAGGTCGGGTACAGCATCTCTTGCATGCCGGGGCCGCCGCGCGGACCTTCGTAGCGGATCACCACCACATCGCCCGCGACGATCTTGTCCTCCAGAATGCCATGCACAGCCGCGTCCTGGCTTTCGAACACACGTGCGCGGCCGGTGAATTTCAGGATGTGCTCGTCCACGCCCGCCGTCTTCACCACGCAGCCATCCAGCGCGATGTTGCCGTGCAGCACGGCCAGCCCGCCATCCTGCGAGAACGCATGTGCCTGGTCGCGGATACAGCCTTTCGCGCGGTCGGCATCCAGCTCTGGATAGAGCATGGATTGCGAGAACGCGATCGTGGTGGCGACACCGCCCGGTGCAGCGCGGTAGAACTTCTTCACCGCCTCATCATTAGTCTGCGCGATGTCCCATTGTTTCAGCGCGTCGCGCAGTGTCTTGCTATGCACCGTCGCAGCATCAGCGTGCAGCAGACCCGCACGATCCAGTTCACCCAGGATGGCCATGATGCCGCCTGCGCGGTGCACGTCTTCCATGTGGTACTCGCTGGACGGCGCGACCTTGCACAGCGTCGGCACCTTGAGCGACAGGCGATCCATGTCCTTCATGGTGAAGTCCACGCCCGCTTCGCGCGCCACGGCCAGCAGGTGCAACACGGTGTTGGTCGAGCCGCCCATGGCGATGTCCAGCGCCATCGCGTTCTCGAACGTGTTGAAGGTAGCGATGCTGCGCGGCAGCACGCTGACGTCGTCCTGTTCATAGTAGCGCTTGCACAATTCGACGATCAAACGGCCCGCGCGCAGGAACAACTCCTTGCGCTCGGCGTGCGTGGCGACCAGCGAACCGTTGCCCGGCAGCGAGAGACCCAAGGCTTCGGTCAGGCAGTTCATCGAGTTGGCGGTGAACATGCCGGAGCAGGAACCGCAGGTCGGGCAGGCGGAACGCTCGATGGCATCCACTTCTTCGTTGCTCACACGGCTGTCGGCGGCGGCGACCATGGCATCGACCAGATCGAGGCCTTTGACCTTGCCCTGCCAGTTGACCTTGCCCGCCTCCATCGGCCCGCCGGAAACGAAGATCACCGGAATGTTCAGGCGCATCGCGGCCATCAGCATGCCGGGGGTGATCTTGTCGCAATTGGAGATGCACACCAGCGCATCGGCGCAGTGTGCGTTGACCATGTATTCCACGCTGTCGGCGATCAGGTCGCGCGAAGGCAGCGAATAAAGCATGCCGTCGTGGCCCATGGCGATGCCGTCGTCGATAGCGATGGTGTTGAACTCCTTGGCGATGCCGCCCGCCTTCTCGATCTCGCGCGCCACCAGTTGCCCCATGTTGTGCAGATGCACATGGCCGGGCACGAACTGGGTGAAGGAGTTGGCGATGGCGATGATGGGCTTGCCGAAGTCGCCTTCGGTCATGCCGGTGGCACGCCACAGCGAGCGGGCACCGGCCATGTTGCGGCCATGGGTGGAAGTGCGGGAACGGTATTGCGGCATATTCAGGTCTCTCGGGCAACGTATAATCCGGGCAACGATTCTACCCCATCACACCATGCTCGTTCATCCACAGTTCGACCCCGTTGCCCTGCATCTCGGGCCTTTCGGCATACACTGGTACGGCCTGATGTATCTCGCCGGCTTCGCCATCTTCATCTGGCTGGGGCGCCGTCGTCTGCGTGCCATGGACTTGCCCGGCTGGGATGCCAAGTTCCTGGACGACCTGCTGTTCTACGGCGTGCTCGGCGTCATTGTGGGCGGCCGGCTGGGCGAGGTGCTGTTCTACGCTCCCGGCTATTACTTCTCGCACCCGGGCAAGATCCTCGCGGTGTGGGAGGGTGGCATGTCCTTTCATGGCGGCTTCCTCGGCGTACTTATGGCGATGGTGTTGTTCGCACGTACTCGCGGCATCCGCTGGCTGGCGCTGATGGACTTCATCGCCCCGCTAGTGCCGCCGGGGCTGGCCTGTGGCCGTTTGGGTAACTTCATCAATGGTGAATTGTGGGGACGCCCGACCGACCTGCCGTGGGGCATGGTGTTCCCGCATGTGGATGGGCTGCCCCGCCACCCCTCGCAACTCTATGAATTCGCGCTGGAAGGCATCGCGTTGTTCGCTCTGCTGTGGTGGTATTCCGCCAAACCGCGCCCGGTCGGAGCCGTCTCCGGCCTGTTTCTGATCGGATATGGTGCGTTCCGTTTCCTCGGCGAGTTCGCGCGCAATCCGGACGATGGCATCTTCGGCTACATGACCTTCGGCGTGAGCATGGGGCAGTGGCTGAGCCTCCCGATGGTGGTGATTGGCATCTGGTTGATGCGCCGTGCGCATCTCAAGGCCGCGCGATGAAGCATTTATGCAGTCTGCTGCTCTTGGCTTGCGCGCTCGATGCGCAGGCGGTCAGCCCCAATTGGCGCAGCTGCACGGAACAGACCAACGACGAGGAACGGCTGGCCTGTTATGACCGACTGACCGGCCAGCATTATGCCCAGCGCTCCGCCCTCACCCGCGCCTGGGACTTGGACGGGCGCGGCAATCCCGATCCGGAAGGGGTGCGTAGACTAGAGCCATACCGTGCCAACCGGCTGCTGGTGCGCCATACCACGCGCATCAATACGCAACCTGCTTCCCCCGCTCCTGGACACAGCGTCACATCCCCATTCGCCTACCAACCGAACGAACTGATGTTCCAGTTCAGCGCCAAATCAGAGATCGGCAACTTCCGCGAGATCGACCTGCTGTGGTTCCAGGATTTCCGTCTGTGGGCCGCGTATACCCAGCAGTCGTACTGGCAGTTGTTCAACGGCGCGCAATCCTCGCCCTTCCGCGAAACGAACTACGAACCTGAGCTCATCGGCACCTTCGGCACCGGCCAAACTCAAGGCTGGAAGATGCTGAACGTGGGTTTCTCACACCAATCCAACGGACAGTCGAACCCCTTGTCGCGCAGCTGGAACCGGCTGTATCTGCAAGGTGGCTGGGAGTGGGGCAACCGCTACCTGCTTGCACGCGGCTGGTGGCGCCTCCCGGAATCGGCGACCAACGACGATAACCCGGACATCCAGCGCTATATCGGCCGCGCGGAAGTGGAAGCCCACTGGTCTCCCGATCAGGCAGACGAGATCACCCTGCTGCTGCGCAGCAACCTGCAACCGTCCGCGATGCGTGGTTATCTGCAACTGGACTGGTCCACACCGGTCAAGTTCTGGCACCTGTCGCGACTAAGCCTGCAACTCGCCACCGGTTACGGCCACAACCTGATCGATTACAACCAGCGCCAGACCAGCCTCTCTTTCGGGCTGACTTTCCGCGATTGGTGAGGTTGACACTGGCTGACGCGCTCTACGATACTCTGCCCCCGATTCAACAAGAGCACATGCTTTGGATGATCTTTCATTAAACGAGCTGCTCGGCATCCTGCTGGCGCTGCTGGTATTCGGTGCCTGGTTCTCGGCCGCAGAAACCTCGATGATGGCGATCAACCGCTATCGCCTGAACAGCCTCATCCGCAAAGGCAACCGCAGCGCGAAACTGACCAGCCGCTTGCTTGGGAAAGTGGATAAGCTGCTGGGTTCGATCCTGTTCGGCAACACGCTGCTGAACGTCGCCGCCGCCGCCCTCACAAACATCGTGATCATGCGCTTGTTCGGCGCAAACGAACTAACCCTGCTGCTGGGCACGCTGTTCATCACCTTCATACTTCTGGTATTCAGCGAGATCATGCCCAAGGTGCTGGCCGCCAGCCATCCCGAGCGCATCGCACTGCCTTCGAGCTACCTACTCTCTCCGCTGATCACACTGTTCCATCCTGTGGTATCGATCGCGACAGCCATCGTGCGTGGTCTGCTGAAAGTACTTCGCATCCCGATCCAGACCGATCAGAGCAAGCAGAAATTAACGCTGGAAGAACTACGCGGACTGGTGCTGGAAGCCGAGCATTTTCTGCCTCGCAAGCACCAGAAGATGCTACTCAACCTGGTCGATCTAGAGCGCATCACGGTGAACGACGTCATGGTGCCACGCAATCAGATCGAATCGCTGAACATTGCGACCTCTCCTGAACAACTGCGCCAGCAGATCATCACTAGCCACCATACTTTGCTGCCCATCCATGAGGGCGCACCGAGCAATATCATCGGCATCCTGCATATCAAACGCGCCTTACCTCTACTTCAGGAAGAGGCTCTGGACATCCTCCAGTTGCGTGAATTGCTGCATGCAGCGTATTTCATCCCCTCCGATACCCCGCTCCTGAAACAGCTCCAGCAGTTCCAGGAACGCAAAACCAGGTTGGGGCTAGTCGTCGACGAATATGGCGAACTGCTAGGTCTGGTCACGCTGGAAAACATTCTGGAAGAGATTGTGGGGGAATTCACCACCCAGTCACCGAGTCAGACAGGAAAATTCATGCAGCAAAGCGATGGCTGCTACCTGCTTGAAGGTAGCAGCAACCTGCGCGAACTCAATCGCAAACTCGGCCTGCAGTTGCCGCTGGGCGCAGCCAAGACCCTCAACGGCCTGATCCTGGAACATCTGCAAGACATCCCGGAAGCCGGCACCAGCCTCAAGATCGGCGGCTACCCCATCGAGATCATCCAGACCCAGGATCGCGCCATCAAGGTCGCCCGACTCTTCCCAAGACGGCATCACCCACAGGCGAAGTGAGCGCTTTACAAAGACCGCGTTGCCATGCATGATGCAAAAAGCCTTTATAATCCGCTACGTTTTGAACGTCGTTCAGAAACATATATAGAATCCGGCCGGCAGCGCATTCCAGTCGAGGTACCCCATGGCGAGTGACAAACAAGAAAAGATCAAGGAATTCCTGTACCACTGGGAAGGCAAGGATAAGTCCGGCAAGGCAATCAAAGGCGAGATGCGTGCCCCCGGCGAGGCGAGTGTCTCGGCGCACCTGCGCCGCCAAGGCATCAATGTCACCAAGGTCAAGAAGCAATCGAGCGGTGCCGGCAAGGTCACCGACAAGGACATCACCCTGTTCACCCGCCAACTGGCGACCATGCTGAAATCGGGCGTGCCCTTGCTGCAAGCCTTCGACATCGTAGGCAAGGGCCATGACAATCCAGCCGTAGCCCATCTGCTGATGAGCATCAAGACCGACGTCGAGACCGGCTCCAGCCTGGAACAGGCGTTCCGCAAATTCCCGCTGTATTTCGACGACCTCTATTGCAACCTGATCGGTGCTGGCGAGGCCGCCGGTATCCTGGACAGCCTGCTCGACCGCCTGGCTACTTATAAGGAGAAGATCCAGGCGATCAAGAGCAAGATCAAGTCCGCGCTGTTCTATCCAATCTCCATCATCGTGGTGGCCTTCGTCATCACTGCGGTCATCATGATCTTCGTGATCCCGGCCTTCAAGGATCTTTTCAGCAGTTTCGGCGCCGACCTGCCCGGTCCAACCCTGGTGGTGATGGCCATCTCCGATATTTTCGTGCAGTGGTGGTGGGCGATCTTCGGAACCATAGGCGGCGCGGTGTACGGCTTCTTCTATGCGTGGAAGCGCAACAAAAATATGCAGCGCGTCATGGATCAACTGCTGCTCAAGCTGCCGGTATTCGGCCCGCTGGTACGCAAAGCTACCATTGCCCGCTGGACGCGCACCCTGTCCACCATGTTTGCTGCCGGCGTACCGCTGGTGGAAGCCTTCGATTCGGTGGCAGGCGCTGCCGGCAATGCAGTTTATTTCGATGCGACGAAACAAATTCAGCGTGAAGTAACGGCAGGTACTGGACTTGCTACAGCAATGACTAACACCCAAGTCTTCCCTGCCATGGTGCTGCAAATGGTCTCCATCGGCGAGGAGGCGGGCTCAATTGATGCAATGCTAACCAAAGTGGCAGATTTTTTTGAAGCGGAAGTCGATGAAGCTGTAGGTGCGCTATCCAGCCTGATGGAGCCCATCATTATGGTCGTGTTGGGTACACTGATCGGCGGCATGGTGATCGCCATGTACTTGCCCATTTTCAAAATGGGTCAAGTGGTCGGCGGCTAGCATTCAAACGACTAGAAGATGGAACAGATCCTCCTCGGCTCGCCGCTCGTTTTTACCGCACTCTGCGCCCTGCTCGGCCTGCTGGTCGGCAGCTTCCTCAATGTAGTCATCCATCGCCTGCCCCGGATGATGGAACGTGAATGGCAGATGCAGTGTGCCGACCTGAATGGGCAGCCGCAGCCCGCGACTGCCCCCTATGACTTGGTCCGCCCACGTTCAGCATGCCCGCATTGCGGTCACGCCATCACCGCCGGGGAGAACATCCCCATCCTCAGCTATCTGCTGCTGCGCGGCAGATGCAAAGGGTGCGGTGCCCCGATCTCGATACGCTACCCGATCGTAGAGGCGCTGAGTGCGCTGTTCAGCGGTTATGCGGCCTGGCACTTCGGCTTTGGCATGGCCGGCTTCGCCGCCCTGCTCTTCATCTGGGCGCTGCTCGCCCTCACCTTCATCGATTTCGATACCCAATTGTTGCCTGATGCCATCACCCAGCCGCTGCTGTGGCTGGGCCTGTTGCTCAATCTGGATGGCACGTTCACATCCCTGCCCAACGCCATCATCGGCGCCGTTGCCGGCTACCTGGTGCTATGGAGCGTGTACTGGCTGTTCAAGCTGGTGACCGGCAAGGAAGGTATGGGCTATGGCGATTTCAAACTGCTGGCCGCCATCGGCGCTTGGCTGGGCTGGAGCCTGCTACCCTTGACTATCCTGCTCTCCTCATTGGTCGGCGCGGTCGTCGGCATCGTGCTCATCGTCTTTGCCCGGCACGGACGCAACATCCCCATCCCGTTCGGTCCATATCTGGCTGGCGGCGGCCTGATCGCCCTGTTCTGGGGACAACCGCTCACCCAAAGCTATCTGCAACTGATGACGGCACCGTGAGACCCTGCCATGGATTGACCGGCGGTATCGGTAGTGGCAAGAGCACGGTGGCCGGTATCTTGCAAAAGATGGGCGCTCACATCGTTGATACCGACGAGATCTCGCATGCACTGACCGCGCGCGGCGGCGATGCCATCCCCGCCATCGCACAGGCTTTCGGTGCCGATTTCATCGATGCGCATGGCGCCCTCGACCGCGCCAGGATGCGCGCGCTGTTCTTCTCTGACGCCAGCGCCAAACAACGCCTGCAGGCCATCCTGCACCCACTGATCCTGCAACGTGCCAGGATGCTCGCCACTCAACCGGTCGATGCCCCCTACACACTGGTGGTGGTGCCGCTACTGTTCGAGAGCGGACATTATCGCGACTGGCTGCAACGCATCGTGGTGGTGGATTGCCCGGAAGACTTGCAAGTCGCCCGCACCCGCGCGCGCAGCAATCTGGATGAAGCCACGGTACGTGCCATCATGGCCCAGCAACTGCCGCGTCAGGAGCGACTGGCCCGCGCAGATGAAGTAGTGCTCAACGATGGCGACCTGGAGGCTCTGCACGCCCAACTGGTCGCCCTGCATGCGCGCCTGCAAGCAGATAAAAGCATTTGACGGTAGCCGGTACGGCCTATAATCTTGCCCTCGAACGCAACCCCGTCGTCGACCCAACCCAAAGTGATCAGTTACGAGTTCCCACTGAACGAGCGCGTGCGCACCCTGCTGCGTCTGGAAGACCTGTTCATGCGCATCGACCGCTTCATCTCGCGCGCCGAGTGCGAGGACCACCATGCGGCATTGGGCGTGCTGTTCGAGATCCTCGAAGTAGCGAGTCGAGCCGATCTGAAATCCGACTTGCTGCAAGAACTGGAACGCCAGAAAAAAGTCCTCAATGCGCTGCATAACAATCCCGCCATTTCGGAAGATGCGCTGGATGCCGTGCTGGGCGAGATCGAACAGGATTGCGCCCGTTTGCTGGAGATCAACGGCAAGATCGGCCAGCATCTACGCGACAACGAATGGCTGATGGGCATCAAACAGCGTGCGGTCATCCCTGGCGGCGTATGCGAGTTCGACCTACCCTCTTACCACTACTGGCAACATCAACCGCAGGCACAGCGGCTGGCCGACCTGCAAGCCTGGCTCGCCCCGCTGTTGCCGCTCAAGGATGCGATCGCGCTGATGCTGAAACTGCTGCGCGAAAGCGGCCGTTCACATCGCTTCACGGCACATCATGGCACTTTCCAGCAGATGCAAGGCGGGCGCGTAGCACAACTATTGTGTCTATCCATAGAAGAAGGGTTGCCCTGCATCCCCGAGATCAGCGCCAACAAATACGCTCTGAACATCCGCTTCGTCGCAGCCAATTTCAGCAGTGCCAAGACCGCACTCTACGAGCACGACGTCGATTTCAATCTCATCTTCTGCTCCATGCAATGAGCCATCCCCCCGTCGTCAACTGCCCGACCTGCGGCAAGGCCCAGGTGTGGGACACCAGCAACCGCTACCGTCCGTTCTGCTGTGAACGTTGCCGGCTCATCGATCTGGGCAAGTGGGCGAACGAAGAATATCGCGTCGAACAACGCGAACGGGATCACGGCGATCAGGAGCTCCAGGCCTGACGCAGCAAGGCGATGCCATGCGCACCCTGTTGCCAGGCGGTCTGCATATCACCCCGCGTCAACCCACCGAGGGCGTAGACCGGGATCGAAGTACCGTCCACCCACTCCGCAAAACGCGCCCAGCCCAGCGCGGGCTGCCCCGGATGCGATTGCGTCGCCAGCACCGGTGACAGCAGCGCGAAATCACAGCCCAACTGTTCTGCCCGACGCAACTCATCCAGGCTATGACAGGAAGCCCCGCACCAATCCAGCGACGGCCGCTCATGTAGCTCCTGCAACTGGGTCGAGTTCAGCTGCACACCATGCGCACCGACCTCTTGCGCCAGCTCGATATCTCGATTGACGAGCAGGCGCGCGCCATACGGCCGCATGATGCCCAGCATGTCCAGCGCCAATGCACGCAACTCGCTGCGCGGCAACGCCTTTTCGCGCAACTGGATCAGCCTCAAGCCCTCATTCAACGCCGACTGCAACCGCTGCAGGAACACCTCACTCCCCAGCTCGGCGACATTGCTGATCGCATACCAGTCGGGCAACTCCAGGCCGCGGATGATGGGCGCATTGGCAGGCAACACCGGGGCGACGGTGACCTCCGGTGGGTGCTGCCAGGCGAACTGTTGCCCCTCGTGCGGATGCGGCTCGCCACGCCAGCCTGTCACCCGGAAGAAATGCAGCTGCACCGTGGCATGCGGATAAGTGAAGGTGCGTGTGAGCCAAGGATAGGCGGTGACGACTTCGATACCCAACTCCTCGTGCAGCTCGCGCACCAAAGCATGGTATGCCGTCTCCCCCGGCTCGATCTTGCCGCCGGGGAACTCCCAGTAACCGGCCCAGATCTTGTCGGCTGGACGTTGCGCCAACAGGTAGCTGCCATCGGGCCGCTGCAACACTGCGGCCGACACATGCACGACCTTATTCTGTGCCATGCCGGCCACACCAATCGCGCGCAAACTGTCCCGCCACGCGCCCGCTGCGCGAGCCACGCAACAGCGACCATTGCAGCGCTGCCGTGCGCACCGGCTCGGTCAAGCCTTGCCGCCAACCATGATGGGCCAACCAGTGCCCGGCGACCGCCAGATATTCCTCCTGCGAGAAGGGATAGAAGGAGACCCACAGGCCGAAACGCTCGGATAGCGATACCTTTTCCTCGATGCTCTCCGCCGGATGGACTTCATCGCCGACGTATCGGGTATCGAGATTGTCCTGCATGGATTGCGGCATCAAATGACGCCGATTGGACGTCGCGTAGATCAACAGGTTGTCGGAGAACGCCACCAGATCGCCATCCAGTGCCGCCTTGAGCGCCTGATAGCCCGGCTCATCGGCATTGAAGGAAAGATCGTCGCAATACAGGATGAAACGTTCACTGCGCCCCTGCACCAGACCGATTAGGTACGACAGGTCGGTGAGGCCCTGTTTGTCGATCTGGATCACGCGCAATCCTTGCGCGGCATACTCGTTGAGCAATGCCTTCACCAGCGAGGACTTGCCGGTCCCGCGCGCGCCGGTCAGCAACACATTGTTGGCCGTACCGCCGCGTACGAATTGCTGCGTGTTCTGCTGGATGCGCTGCTTCTGATCTTCGATGCCGATCAGGTCAGCCAGGCCGATACGCTGAAAATTGGGGACCGGCTGCAAAGTGCGCTGCCGATGATCCCAGCGAAACGCCGCCGCAGCCTGCCAATCCGGTGACTGCGGCGCCCCGCCGGGCAAGATGCCTTCCAGACGGGAAAGCAGACCTTCTGCGCGACCGAGGAAATGATCCAGCTTATCCATGGGAACCCTTCCGCCCTCGCACCAGAAAAAGGGTCAGCTGCGGTAACTCGCGTTGATCTTGACGTAGTCGTAAGAGAAATCGCAGGTCCACAACGTGGCATCTACCGCGCCACGTCCCAGCACCACGCGGATCGTGATGTCGCTCTGCCGCATCACGCGCTGACCATCCTCTTCCTGGTAGCTGGCGGCACGTCCGCCATGCTCGGCAACGAGGACGTCGTCGAGATACAGCTTGAGTTTCGCCACATCGAGATCCGTCACACCAGCATAGCCGATGGCAGCCAGGATACGGCCAAGATTCGGATCAGAGGCGAAGAATGCCGTTTTGACCAGCGGCGAATGGGCAATGGCATAACCGATCTTCTTGCACTCGGCTTCATCCTGGCCACCTTGCACCTGGATGGTGATGAACTTGGTCGCGCCTTCACCGTCGCGCACGATGGCCTGCGCCAAAACGGTAGCGACTTCGGTGATGGCAGCCTGCATGACGGCGCGTTCCGCCTCGCCGATCTGCACGCCGCTCTTGCCGGTGGCGATCAGCATCAAGGCGTCGTTGGTGGACGTGTCGCCATCCACCGTGATGCAGTTGAAGGACTTGTTCGCCGCCTCGCTCACCATGGCCTGCAACAACGGCTGCGCGACGGCGGCATCGGTCGCGATATAGCCCAGCATGGTCGCCATGTTGGGATGGATCATGCCGGAGCCCTTGGAGATGCCGGTGATGGTGACGGTCTTGCCACCGAGCTGCACTTGCTTGCTCACCGCCTTGGCCACGATGTCGGTGGTCATGATGGCGTGCGCCGCATCGAACCAGTTGTCTTCCTTCAACCCGGCGATCGCGCGCGGCAAACCGGCCACGATCTTGTCGACCGGCAGCGGCTCCATGATGACCCCGGTGGAATAAGGCAACACTTGCTCGGGTGAGCAACCCAGCAGCTGCGCCAGCTCGGCACAGGTGGCACGTGCGGCCGCCATGCCCGATTCGCCGGTACCGGCGTTGGCATTGCCGGTATTCACCACCAGCGCACGGATGTGGTTGCCCGCCGCCAGATGCTCCTTGGCGACGGTGACCGGTGCCGCACAGAAGCGGTTCGTGGTGAACACCCCGGCGACCGTCGCACCTTCATCCAGCTTGATGACCAGCAGATCCTTGCGGCCGGCGCGCTTGATGCCGGCCTCTGCGATACCCAGAGAAACGCCCGCAACGGGCACCAAAGAACCCGCAACGGGCGTAGAGAGATTCACCGGCATGATGTCAGAAGCGTCCGCCTGTCTTGTACAGATAATTGGTCATCTCGACCGATTGAGCATTCATGCGACGCACGATGCCGTGAGTATGACGCACGATGCCGCGCATCACGTAATACACGATGGCCGGCTGGGTATTGAGCAGCGACTCGAAACGGCAACGATCCAGGATCAATACCTGGCAATCGGTCTTGGCGACGATGGTGGCACTGATCTGTGCTGCGCTGCCGCCGACAAAGGTGATGATGCCGGCCAGGTCGCCCGGTTGCAGCAGATGCAAAGTGGCTTGTTCGCTGCCGATGGTGGCGGTCGCTTCAACCTCCCCCTTGGCAAGCATGACCAGCGAATTCTTCAGCTTCTCTTCGCCCGGGCGCAGGATGCTCTCGCCCGCCTTGAATTCGCGCACATCGAACAGCTGGCCCAGCGTCTCGATCTCGGCGTCGCGCAACTCCTCGGTCAACGTCGAACTATGCAGGGTTTGCAGAATCATTTGGTCCATACCCATCTTTACTCTCTCCCTTTATTGCAATGTTTCAGTTCAATTTCCCGTGGCACTGCTTGAACTTCTTGCCTGACCCACATGGGCAAGGATCGTTGCGCCCGACCTTCTGTCCAGCCCGCACGACCGTCTTGTTTTCGCCCTGCGCCCCCCCGTCCGAAGCCAGTGCCTCCTCATAGTCGGCGTGATGATACTGCACATTCTCCGGGGCGTGGGAGGCTTCAGCCTGCTGCACCGCGTCCTCGCTGCGGATCTGCACATTGAGCAGAGTCAAGGTCACATCGCGTTTGATCGCATCCAGCATCGTCGCGAACAGCTCGAACGCCTCGCGCTTGTATTCCTGCTTCGGGTTCTTCTGTGCATAGCCGCGCAGATGGATACCCTGGCGCAAATGGTCCAGCGCAGCCAGGTGTTCGCGCCAATGCTGGTCCAGGCTGCTCAACATCACCAAGCGTTCATAGCCATGCATGATCTCCGCCCCCACCTGGTCGACCTTGCCTTGGTAATGCTGCCGCGCAACCTCACAGATGCGCTCGGCCAATCCTTCCGGATCGAGCTGCTTGTCTTGCTCCAGCCATTCCGCAGCGGGTACCTGCAACTGGAACTCCGCAGCCAGCGCCTTTTCGATCCCCGGCACATCCCACTGCTCTTCCATGCTGCCAAACGGCAGGTACTGGGCGACCAGTTCGCGCAACACGCCGTCGCGCATCGCAGTCACAGTCTCGCTGATATCCACGCTCTCCAGCAGTTCGGCGCGCTGCTGGTAGATCACCTTGCGCTGGTCGTTGGCGACATCGTCGTATTCGAGGATCTGCTTGCGCATATCGAAGTTGCGCGCCTCGACCTTGCGCTGTGCATTCTCGATGGCGCGCGTCACCCAAGGGTGCTCGATGGCCTCGCCTTCCGGCAGCTTGAACCTGTTCATGATGGCCGCCACGCGATCGGAAGCGAAGATGCGCAGCAGCGAATCTTCCAGCGACAGATAGAAGCGACTGGAACCCGGGTCACCCTGACGACCGGAACGGCCGCGCAACTGGTTGTCCACGCGACGCGACTCGTGGCGCTCGGTACCGATGATATGCAGGCCGCCGGCCGCGAGCACCTGATCGTGCAGACTCTGCCACTCCGCTTCCAGCGTGGCGATGCGTTGCGCCTTGGTCGCCTCATCCACAGAGGCATCCGCACGCAGCAGGTCGATCTGCTTCTCGACGCTGCCGCCCAGCACGATGTCGGTACCGCGGCCGGCCATGTTGGTGGCGATGGTAACCATCTTCGGACGTCCGGCTTGCGCCACGATCTCGGCTTCGCGCGCATGCTGCTTGGCATTCAGCACCTGGTGCGGCAACTTGGCCTTGTCCAGCAGACTGGACAGCAGCTCCGAAGTCTCGATGGAGGTGGTACCGACCAGCACAGGCTGGCCGCGTTCGTAGCAATCGCGCACATCAGCGATCACGGCGGCGTATTTCTCCTTGGCGGTCAGGTAGACCTTGTCCATCTGATCCTGGCGCACCGTCGGCCGGTGCGGCGGGATGATGACCGTCTCCAAGTTATAGATGTGCTGGAACTCGAAGGCTTCGGTATCCGCCGTACCGGTCATGCCGGCCAGCTTGCCATACAGACGGAAGTAGTTCTGGAAGGTGATGGATGCCAGCGTCTGGTTCTCCTTCTGGATCGCCACACCTTCCTTGGCTTCCACCGCCTGATGCAGACCGTCCGACCAACGGCGGCCCGCCATCAGTCGCCCAGTGAACTCGTCGACGATCACCACCTCACCGTTCTGCACCACATAGTGCTGATCGCGGTGGAACAGGTTATGCGCACGCAATGCCGCATACAGGTGATGGATCAGTGAGATGTTGGCCGGATCGTAGAGGCTGCCGCCGGCAGGCAACATGCCGGCTTGCTCCAGCAATTGTTCCGCATGTTCGTGCCCGGCCTCGGACAGCAGCACCTGATGGCTCTTCTCGTCTACGTAGAAGTCGCCCGGAGCATCCTCCTCAGGCTGTCGCGTCAACTGTGGCGCCAGCTTGTTCATGGCCAGATACACCGCGACATTGTCCTCGGCCTGCCCGGAGATGATCAGCGGCGTACGCGCCTCGTCGATCAGGATGGAATCGACCTCGTCCACGATGGCGAAGCTGAGGCCGCGCTGGAAGCGTTCATCGGCACGCCCAGCCATATTGTCGCGCAGATAATCGAATCCGAATTCGTTGTTGGTCCCGTAGGTGATGTCCGCGCCATAAGCTGCCAGCTTGTCGCCATGATCCATGCCGGACAGGATGACCCCGACGGACAGCCCCAAGTAACGATACAAACGCCCCATCCATTCCGCATCACGCGTTGCCAGATAATCGTTCACCGTCACCACATGCACGCCCTTGCCGGACAAGGCATTCAGATAGGCCGGCAGTGTCGCCATCAGCGTCTTGCCCTCGCCGGTGCGCATCTCGGCGATCTTGCCGTAATGCAGCACCATGCCACCGATCAGTTGCACATCGTAGTGACGCATGCCGAACACCCGGCGCCCTGCCTCGCGCACCACGGCAAAGGCTTCCGGCAATAGCGCATCCAGCGATTCGCCCTGCGCATGGCGTTGCTTGAACTCCGCCGTCTTGGCCTGCAACGCCTCTTCGCTCAGTGCCTGCATCTCCGCCTCCAACGCATTGATGCGTACCGCGGTCTGGCGATATTGCTTGAGCAGGCGGTCGTTGCGACTACCGAAGACGGATTTCAACAGTTTGGAGATCATGTTGTTATTTTCAGTGACGATTGTTGCGAACAAATAAAAAAGGGTGAGGTAGCCACCTCACCCTGCCATTCCGAAGCGCACTTCAACTTGAGGCTTGTTCCAGAAAACGCACCGGGTTCTGTGCGATACCGCGATAACGCACCTCGAAATGCAGATGGTTACCGGTGGAACGCCCCGTGCTACCGACCTTCGCGATCTCGCGCCCGCGCCGCACGACCTCGCCGACCTTGACCAGTATTCGGGATGCATGCGCGTAACGGGTGATGATCTGGTTACCGTGATCTATCTCAATCATATTACCATACTGAGGATGCATACCCGCAAACACCACCACGCCCCCGGCTGAGGCGTAGATCGGGGTGCCGGCCGGCACCATGTAATCGACTCCTTCATGCATGGCGTTCTTGCCGGTGAAAGGATCGATACGCCAGCCGAAATTGGAGGAATACCAGCCTACGGTGATGGGCGCCACGGATGGCAGCATCTTCTTGTCCAGCTTATCCTGCTGCAACAAGGTCTCCAGCGCCACCAGCTTGTCGCTGCGATCGCCCAGCAACTCGCGCAGCACATCCATCTGGCGGGTCATGTTCTCCAGCGTGATGTCCTGCACGGCCGGGGTGGTAACCAACGGGCCACCTTGCGCGGGCGTCTGCCCGAAGGAGAATTCCTGCGGCTTCATGCCACTCAGCTTGGCGAGACGCGCGCCCAAACCATCCAGGCGCTGCAACTGTGCCTGCAACTGCCCCAAACGCACCGCCATCGCATCCAGGCTCTGGCGCATGAACAGCTCCTGCTTGCGCTGCTCTGCGGCTTGGGCACTGGCCAGCCAGCCGCGCATCTCGTCACTCACCGCACCGGCATGGAAACGCACGATGACATATTGCGCGGACATCACGGCGGCAACGAACAGCCCCAGCGCCAACAGCAAACCCGCGACCATGTGCGTTGCCGTCAGCGTGATGCTGCGTGCTTTTGCCGAACGGTTCGAAACTAGAATAATATTCATCGCATAAACTCCCCACGAAAATCACTTGCCACCATGTCCAACCGGCTGAGCAACTACCTGTCATCGGATCCCGAACTGAGACGCTACGTCGCGACATCCCGTCAGATCGGACAGCTCGAACGCGCTTATCGTGCAATCGCACCGGCCGCCTTGACCCGCAGCAGCCGGGTCCTCGGCTATGACGGTAAACGCCTGGTGCTGGCTGCGGACAACGGCGCTGTCGCCAGCAAACTGCGGCAACTCGCCCCGCAAATGATTTCTTCATTCCGAACAAAGGGATGCGAGGTTACTGGAATTCAAATCCAGGTGCAAGTCAGGACCGGCCCGCTGCCTCGCCATGTCCAGCCCCGGACACTCGGCCCGCAAGGCCGGCGTGCACTGGGCGAACTGGCCGCCGACCTGCCGGAAGGCGACCTCAAGGCTGCTGTCCAGCGCCTCGTCGCGCGACAGCGCTAACGCAGCCCCCCCCAGGCGGCCAACCCATAGCGCTCCAGCAGATACAACACCAGGAAAGCCAGCAGGAATGCGACCAGGAAACGTACTACCCGCCGGGCGAACAGCAGGTAGCGACCGTCGCGAGTAAATAGATAGGCCATCCCCGACACCGCCAGCAACAACGCAGACAGCAGCAGGATCAGCCGGATCAGCATGCCAGCCCCCGATCAGACGGGCTGGAGTTGCAGCCGCAGGAAGTCCGGTGCCTCTTCCGCCTTGGCGAACGTGGCGAACTCCCAAGCTGTCTCATCCGCCAGCAAAGCACGGCATAGTGCGTTGTTCAAGGCATGGCCGGACTTGTAACCGGAGAACGCGCCGATGAGGGGATGTCCCAGCAGATACAGGTCGCCGATGGCGTCCAGCACCTTGTGTTTGACGAACTCATCCTCGAAGCGCAACCCATCGGGGTTGATGACGCGATATTCGTCCATCACGATGGCGTTATCCAGATTGCCGCCCAAGCCCAAGCCTTGGGAGCGCATCCACTCCACCTCCTGCATGAAACCGAAGGTACGCGCGCGACTGACTTCCTTTATATAAGAATGCTCGCCCAGATCGACCGTAACGTTCTGCTTGGTGTTGGCGATGACCGGGTGGGCGAAATTGATGGTGAAACTCAATTTGTAGCCGTTGTACGGCTCGAAACGCACCCACTTGTCGCCGTCCTTCACCTCCACCGGCTTCTTGACGCGAATGAATTTCTTCAGCGCATCCTGTTCGGCGATGCCTGCCGACTGCAGCAGGAAAATGAACGTTCCGGCACTGCCATCCATGATGGGCAATTCGGAACTGCTCAGTTCCACGATGGCATTGTCGATCCCCAGGCCGGCGAACGCCGACATCAGGTGCTCGATGGTCGCCACGCGTGCACCTTGATGCTCCAGGCAGGTAGACAGCCGCGTATCGTTCACGGCGTGCGCTTGCGCGCGGACATCCACCGGCGGCGTCATATCCACGCGCCGGAACACGATGCCGCTGTCGACCGGCGCCGGACGCAAGGTCAGATAGACCTTCTGCCCGGAGTGCAAACCCACCCCGGTCGCCTCGACCACCGTCTTCAATGTGCGCTGTCTGACCATATCCTCACATCCCGATTACACGCGGCGAGTCTATCACAGGGTAGCGAGGACTCCGCGCAGGCGGACGCCCCCGTCCCTCCGCTCAGTCCGCTTGCTTGCGCAGGAAGGACGGGATATCCAGCGTCTCCACACCGGACATCTTCATCGCCTCCACCGCCTCGCGATGACGACCGGAGCGCATCACGGCCGGCATATCCAGCTCGCTGAAATCGACCGTCGGCGCATCGTGGGTACCGGTGCGCAGTTGCGCTTGCGGCACCAGCACCGGCTTCGGCTGTTGCTTGCGCACGGAGCCCAGGCCGGTGGCCACGATGGTCACGCGCAGTTCGTCGCCCATGTTCTCGTCGAACACGGAACCGACGATCACGGTCGCCTCGGAAGCGGCGAACTGGAAGCAGTTCATCACCTCATGGAACTCTTCCAGCGTGATGTTGCTGCTGGAAGTGATGTTGACCAGCACGCCACGTGCGCCGGTCAGATCCACGTCTTCCAGCAAGGGGCTGGCGATGGCCTGCTCGGCCGCACGCTGTGCACGCCCTTCGCCACTCGCGGAGGCGGCCCCCATCATCGCCATGCCGTTCTCGGACATCAGCGTACAAACGTCGGCGAAGTCCACGTTCACCATGCCGGGCACGTTGATCACTTCGGCGATACCCGCCACCGCGCCTTGCAGCACGCCGTTGGCTGCCTTGAAGGCTTCCGGCAGCGTGGTCTTGCCGCCCAGCACTTCCATCAGCTTGGCGTTCGGCACGATGATCAGCGAATCCACATAAGCCGCCAGCTCTTCGATACCTTGCTGCGCCAGCGCCATGCGCTTGCCTTCGAACACGAACGGCTTGGTCACCACCGCCACGGTGAGGATGCCCATCTCCTTGGCCACCTGCGCCACGATGGGTGCCGCACCGGTACCGGTGCCACCGCCCATACCGGCGGTGATGAATACCATGTTGGCGCCACCGATGATCTCGGCGATACGCTCGCGATCCTCCTCCGCCGCAGCCTGGCCGATCTGCGGCTTGGCACCGGCGCCCAACCCCTTGGTCAGGGTGGAACCGATCTGCAACTGCACGCGCGCCTTGCTGCGCTTCAGCGCCTGCGCATCGGTATTGATGGTGATGAACTCCACCCCCTGTACGCCCTGTTCGATCATGTGATCGACCGCATTGCCGCCGCAGCCGCCCACGCCCACTACCTTGATCACCGCCCCTTGCGGTTGTGCATCCAACAGTTCGAAAGCCATCTTCGTTCTCCTTATTAAAGTTGATTCAAATTCGTTTGATCCAGACCCGACCGATACTGCCACCCGTTAACTCAGAAGTTCCCCATGAACCATGCCTTCATCCGCTCCACCACATCCTTGAAAGAAGCCGCCCCCACCCTGGATACCTCCTCGCGCTGGTGACGCTCCAGTCCGTACACCAACAAACCGACACCGGTCGCATAACGCGGCGTCTTCACTACCGCCGACAAGCCGCCGATGTTGCTCGGCAGGCCAAGCCGCACCGGCAGATGGAATATCTCTTCACCCAGCTCTACCATGCCCTGCATGGCGCTGCTGCCGCCGGTGATGACGATGCCAGACGACAACAGATCCTCGAAACCGCTGCGGCGGATCTCGGTCTGCACCAGCGAATACAGTTCTTCCACGCGCGGCTCGATCACCTCGGCCAGCGTCTGACGCGACAACATGCGCGCGCTGCGTTCGCCCACGCCCGGCACCTCGATCAATGCCTCGTTCGCCAACTGGCGCAGTGCGCAGCCGTACTTGATCTTGATGTCCTCGGCATCCTTGGTCGGCGTGCGCAAAGCCATCGCGATGTCGTTGGTGATCTGATCGCCGGCGATGGGGATCACTGCGGTATGACGGATCGCACCACCGGTGAAGATCGCCACATCGGTGGTGCCGCCGCCGATGTCCACCAGACAGACGCCCAGTTCCTTCTCGTCCTCGGCCAACACCGCCTTGCTCGATGCCAGCGGTTGCAGGATGATGTCCTCCACCTCCAGACCGCAACGGTGGATGCACTTGAGGATGTTCTGCACCGCCGACACGGCGCCGGTCACGATGTGGATCTCCACTTCCAGGCGCAGGCCGCTCATGCCCAGCGGTTTCTTGATGCCGCCCTGACCGTCGATGCTGAACTCCTGCTCCAGGATGTGGAGGATCTGCTGATCGCCCGGCAAGCTGATCGAACTGGCCGTCTCGATCGCGCGCACCACATCGGTGTGCGCCACTTCCTTGTCCTTGATCTTGATCATGCCGTGCGCGTTGGAACTCTTGATATGTCCGCCCGCGATACCGGTATAGACCTGGCGGATCTTGCAATCCGCCATCAGCTCGGCCTCTTGCAAGGCCTGCTGGATCGCACCGACCGTGGCATCGATGTTCACTACCATGCCTTTCTTCATGCCGGACGATTCATGCATGCCGGCACCGATCACCTCCAGCGTGCCCTCCGCCGTCACTTCGGCCACGATGCACGCGATCTTCGAGGTACCGATGTCCAGACCCACGACCAGATTCTTGCTCTCTTTGCTCATCACCTTCTCCTGACTACCCTCACACCGCACCGGCCGGCTGTAACACCGCGAAACCGTTGCGATAACGCAGATCCACGCGACGCGCATTCGGCATGCGCACCGCCACACTGTACGGATACACCTGCACGAAACGCGCCAACCGTTCGCGCATCGCTTCGCGCCCAAGCGCCAATTCCATGCCATCGTCCAGCTTCACCTGCCAGGCCATGCGCGGCGACAAGGTCATCTGCACGATCTGTCGCTGCAACGGTTGCAGCGTCTCGCCCAACTCGGCATAGGTGCGCGCCATCAAGACCGCGTTGTCATCCGCGCCGAAAAATTCCGGTAGCGTCTCATCGCTCTGCGCGGCGAACACCTCGCCATGCGTATCCACCAGCGCATGCTTGTTCCAGCGCGCCAGCGCCACATGCTCTTCCAGTGACACTTCCAGCTGCCACGGGAACTTGCGCCGCACACTCACCGAACGCACCCAGGGCAATTGCTGGAACGCATCACGCACCTGCGCCAGATCCACGGTGAAGAAATTGCCGTGTATCCCGCCGTGCACCAATGCCTCCACCTGATCCACCGGCACCCGCTGCGGCGCCTGCGCCAGCACCACCGCCTGCAGCGAGAACGCCGGCAACTGCGCCACATAGCGCACCGCGCCGTACAGCATCAGCAACAGGCTGAAGCCGAACAGCACGTTGGCGATGCCGCGCAACAGGTGGGCGTTATCCCACATGGGCCCCCTCCAGGATGCGCAACACCAACTGCTCGAAACCGATGCCGGCCTGGCGTGCCGCCATCGGCACCAGACTGTGATCGGTCATGCCGGGAGCGGTGTTCGCTTCCAGCAGATACAGCTTGCCATCCTCGCCACGCAGGAAATCGATGCGTCCCCAGCCCTCGCAACCCAGGATCTGAAAACCTTGCAAAGCCAGACACTGCATCTCCGCCTCTTCTGCCGCCGGCAAACCACACGGACACAGGTAGCGCGTATCGTCGCGCAGATACTTCGCCTCGTAGTCGTAGAACTCGTTCGCCGGTTCGATCTTGATCGCCGGCAAAGCCTGACCATTGAGGATGGCCACCGTGAATTCGCCGCCGCTCATGAAACTCTCGGCGATCACCACCTTGTCGTGCTGCGCTGCCACCGCATACGCGGCCGGCAGCTCTTCCACCGTCTTGACCTTGGTCACACCCACGCTGCTGCCTTCGCAGGCGGGCTTGATGAACAACGGCAGATCGAGATGCTCGGCCACCGCCTCCCAGTCGGTCGGCGCAGTGAGCGCCTCGTATTCCGGGATGGGCAATCCAGCGGCCTGCCACACCAGCTTGGTGCGCCACTTGTCCATGCCGATGGCGGAAGCCAGCACGCCGCTGCCGGTATACGGGATACCCATCAATTCCAGAGCGCCCTGCACCGTGCCATCCTCGCCGCCGCGTCCGTGCAGCATCACGAATACACGCTGGAAACCTTCCTTCTTCAGATCGGCGAGATCACGTTCCGCCGGATCGAACGCATGCGCATCGACACCGTTCTTCCGCAATGCTGCGAGCACCGCACTGCCGCTCTTCAGCGACACCTCGCGCTCTGCCGAACGCCCACCGAACAACACCGCCACTTTGCCGAAATTCTTCACTTTGCCTTTTCTCCAACGATCCTGACTTCCGGATGCAACTCGATGCCGGTCTGCTGCAACACCGTCGCTTGCACGGCCTCGATCAACCCTTCGATGTCGGCCGCCGTAGCACCGCCGACATTCACGATGAAGTTGGCATGCTTCTCCGACACCTGTGCACCACCGATGCGCTTGCCTTTCAAACCGCAACCCTCGATCAATTTCGCCGCATGCTGGCCAGGCGGATTGCGGAACACGGAACCCGCATTGGGCATCTGCAACGGCTGGCTGGCGCTGCGCTTCTCCATCAACGCCTTGATCTCGCGTTTCGCCGCTTCCACATCGCCCGCCGCAAAACGCAACCAGGCGCCGACGAACCATTCTGCTGCCGGCTGACGCAACGCCACATGCCGGTAGCCGATCTCGTATTCCTGCGGCGTGCGTTCCAGCAATTCGCCGCTGCGTGTCAGCACCTGCACGCGCTGCACCACGCTCCAGGTCTCGCCGCCGTAGCACCCGGCGTTCATCGCCAGCATGCCGCCCAGCGTGCCGGGGATGCCGACGAAGAACTCGGCACCGCACAAGCCCTGCCCGGCCACGAAACGCGCCAGCTTGGCGCCGGCCACCCCGGCCTGCACATACACCAGGTCACCTTCCATGCGCAGCTCAGTCAGCGCCCCCACCATCAACAAGATGGTGCCGGCGAAGCCGCCGTCGCGCACCAGCAGGTTGCTGCCCAGTCCGACCGCCAGCAGCGGCTCATTCGCCGGCACCTGACGCAGGAATGCTTGCAGATCGCGCAGATCGGCCGGCTGATACACGCGCCTGGCGCTGCCGCCGGCACGCCAGCTCACATGGCGCGCCATCGGTTCGTCGCGGAGCATCTCCCCGCGTAACCCTGCGCTGCTGAACTGTGTCGGCTCGCTCATATTCATTGTTGTGTCAGTTGCTGCACCTGGTTCGGCACACCACCGATAGAGCCCGCGCCCATGGTCAGCACCACGTCACCGTCATGCGCCATGTGCAAGATGGCCTGCGGCATGTCGGCGATGTTCTCCACGAACACCGCATTGCTCTGTCCCGCCACGCGTAGCGCATGCATCAGCGAACGGCCGTCGGCCGCCACGATGGGCGCTTCGCCGGCGGCATACACATCGGCCAGCAGCAAGGCATCCACGCTGCCCAGCACTTTCACGAAATCCTCGAACAGGTCGCGTGTACGTGTGTAGCGATGCGGCTGGAATGCCAGCACCAGACGTTTGCCCGGGAACGCCCCGCGCACCGCGGCCAGTGTCGCCTTCATCTCCACCGGGTGATGGCCGTAGTCATCGAGCAGAGCGAACTTGCCGCCCTGCGGCAGCGCGATCTCGCCATAACGCTGCATACGCCGCCCCACACCCTGGAATTCGGCCAGCGCAGCGGCGATGGCCTGTGGCGCGACGCCCACTTCCAGGCCGATGGCGATGGCGGCCAGCGCATTCAGCACGTTGTGCTCGCCAGCCAGGTTCAGCGTGATATCGAGATCCAGCGGTTTGCCATCGAACAGGCATTTTTCGTCGTGACGGCATTGCGCGGTGAAGCGCATGCGGCCGCCTTCGTGGCGCACGTTCACCGCGCGGATCTGCGCGTCTTCGCCCATGCCGTAGGTGGTCACCGGCTTGCTGATGCGCGGCAAGATGTCGCGCACATTCGGGTCGTCCGCACACAACATGGCGCGGCCATAGAAGGGCAGCCGCTCGATGAAGTCGATGAACGCCTGTTTCAATTTATTGAAGTCGTGACCGTAGGTCTCCATGTGGTCGGCGTCGATGTTGGTGACCACCGCCAGGATCGGCGTCAGATACAGGAAGGAGGCATCCGACTCGTCCGCTTCCGCCACGATGTATTCGCCGGTACCCAAGCGCGCATTGGCACCACTGCTGTTCAAGCGACCACCGATGACGAAGGTCGGATCGAAACCGCCCTTGGCCAGCACGCTGGTCACCAGCGAGGTGGTGGTGGTCTTGCCGTGCGTACCGGCGATGGCGATGCCTTGGCGCAGGCGCATCAACTCGGCCAGCATCACCGCGCGCGGCACCACCGGGATGTGCTGCTCGCGCGCCGCCACCACTTCCGGGTTGTCCGCCTTCACTGCGGTAGAGGTCACCACTGCATCGGCATCGCGCAGGTTCTGCGCAGCGTGTCCTTGATGGATCTCGGCGCCGAGATCGCGCAGGCGCATGATCACCGTACTGTCCGCGATGTCCGAGCCGCTCACCTTGAAACCGAGGTTCAGCATCACTTCGGCGATACCGTTCATGCCCGAGCCGCCGATGCCCACAAAGTGGATGTTCTTGATCTTGTGTTTCATATCGCCAATCCCTCGCATACTTTGGCCACTTGTGCCGTTGCATCCGGCTTCGCCAATCCGCGTGCCGCCTGCGCCATCTTTTGCAATTCGCTACGCGTCAGTCCGCGCAGCAGTTGCGCCAGTCCATCCGCATTCAATTCCTGTTGCGCTAACAGCACGGCTGCACCGCGCTCGCTCAGGAAACGCGCGTTGTGCGTCTGGTGGTCGTCCACCGCATGCGGGAACGGCACCAGCACGCTGGCCACACCCGTCGCCGCCAATTCAGCGACAGTCAATGCCCCGGCACGACAGATCACCACATCCGCCTGTGCATACTGCTGCGCCATGTCATCCAGGAAGGGCTGCACGTCGGCCTGCACGCCCGCCTCCGCATACAGTCGCAACACGGTGTCGAAATGCTTCTTGCCGGTCTGGTGGATGACCTGCGGGCGCTCGTCCTGCGCCAACAGCGTCAGCGCCTTGGGCAACGCTTCGTTCAAAGCCTGTGCGCCCAGACTGCCGCCCACCACCAGCACCTTCAGGCGACCGCTGCGCTGCGCATAGCGCACCTCGGGAAGCGGCAGCGCCGCGATGTCGGCACGCACCGGATTGCCGCACCACTCTGAACCCTTCAGCACCTCCGGGAAACCGCACAACACGCGCGTCGCCAGCCTGGCCAGCATCTTGTTGCTCAGGCCGGCGATGGAGTTCTGCTCATGCACCACCAGCGGCCGGCGCAAGAACGCCGCCATCAAGCCGCCCGGCACCGTGATGTAACCGCCCATGCCCAGCACCACATCCGGGCGATGACGCAGGATCGCCGCCGCGCTCTGTGCCAGTGCGCGAAACAAGGTGAACGGCACCGTCAACAGACGCAGCACGCCCTTGCCGCGCACGCCGGAGAAGTTCACCCAAGCCACCTCGTAGCCATGCTTGGGCACCAGTTCGGCCTCCATGCTGTTGGGCGCACCCAGCCACACGATGCGCCAGCCCTGCGCATGCAGCGCATCGGCGACCGCCAGCCCGGGATAGATATGCCCGCCGGTTCCGCCTGCCATGACCATGAGAGTACGGTTCATATCGGCAGCCCCCTTGCGACCCGTCTGTTCTCGTAATCAATTCTGAGCAACACTGCGACCGCGATCAGGTTGACCACCACGCCGCTACCACCGAAGCTGAGGAACGGCAGCGTCAAACCCTTGGTCGGCAGCACGCCCATGTTCACGCCGATGTTGATCATGGCTTGCACCCCCAGCCAGACGGCGATGCCTTGCGCGACCAATGCGGCATATAGCCGGTCGGACATCGCTGCCTGGCGACCGATGGCGAACGCACGCACGATGAGCCAGCCGAACAGCAGCAGTACGGCGGAGACACCGAACAGGCCCAATTCTTCGGCGATCACCGCCAGCAGGAAGTCGGTATGCGCCTCAGGCAGGTAGAACAGTTTCTCCACGCTGCCGCCCAGGCCGACGCCCAGCCATTCGCCACGGCCGAAGGCGATCAGTGCATGGCTCAACTGGTAACCCTTGCCGTAGGGATCGGACCACGGGTCGAGGAAGCCCAGCACGCGCTGCATGCGGTATTCGGACGAGAGGATCAGCGCGGCGAAGGCCAGCGGCAGCGCGATGGTCAGCGCGCCGAAGATCTTCAGGTTGAAGCCGCCCAGCCACAGCATGCTCATGGCGATGGCACACACCACCACGAACGCGCCCATGTCGGGCTCCAACAGCAACAGCGCACCGACCAGCGCCATCACCAT
>JAJZSA010000023.1 GCA_021822115.1 Pseudomonadota bacterium | reverse complement strand
TGAGACCTTGAATAACCGTGCAGCAGACAGATTCAAGGTTTCGTGCTCATTAAAAGGTTCTTCGACATATGCACCCCATGCTCAACATCGCGGTGAAGGCCGCGCGTCGCGCCGGCAATCTGATCCACCGCGCCGCAGACAACATCGACCATCTCACCGTGACCAAGAAATCCCACGCGGATTACGTCAGTGAAGTGGATCGCGCCGCCGAGCGCATGATCGTCGAAACCTTGCTGGAAGCCTATCCGACGCATGCGATTCTAGCAGAGGAAGGCGGCGCCCAAGGCGAGTCGGAATACGTGTGGATCATCGATCCGCTCGACGGCACCACCAACTTCCTGCACGGCGTGCCGCAATATGCGGTCTCCATCGCCCTGCAACACAACGGCGTACTGACCCAGGCCGTGGTCTACGACCCGACCAAGAACGACCTGTTCACCGCCACGCGCGGTCGCGGCGCATTCCTCAACGACAAGCGCATCCGCGTCAGCAAGCGCAAGCAGTTGATCGACAGCCTGATCGGCACCGGTTTCCCCTACACCCGTTTCGAGCACATGGACGCCTATCTGGCGATCTTCAAGGACATCATGCAGAACAGCGCCGGCCTGCGTCGCCCCGGCGCCGCCTCGCTCGATCTGGCCTGGACCGCAGCCGGCCGCTATGACGGTTTCTACGAGACCGGCCTCAAGCCGTGGGACATCGCCGCCGGCTGCCTGCTGATCACCGAAGCGGGCGGCATCGTGAGCGACCTCGCCGGCAGCGCCAAACATCTGGAGAGCGGCCATGTGTGCGCAGGCAACCCGAACATCCACGAACAACTGTTGAAGGTCATCGCCCCGCACCTGACGCCCGCACTGAAGGGCTGACCCCCGCAACGGCGGCACGATGGACACCACCCTGCTCATCCTGACGATCAGCACCATCGTCATCGTGCTGCTGTTCGAGTACACCAACGGTTTCCACGACGCCGCCAACATCATCGCCACCGTCATCGCCTCGCGCGCGATGACGCCGGTGCAGGCGGTGCTGCTGGTCTCCTTCTTCGAGTTCCTCGGCCCGCTGCTGGGCGGCACCGCCGTCGCCAACACCATCGGCACCTTCATCACGCTGGACGACCTCGACCAGGTGAACGCGCTGATGGTGGTGCTGTGCGGCCTGCTCGGCGCCATCGGCTGGAACCTGCTCACCTGGATGTTCGGCATCCCCTCTTCCTCTTCACACGCGCTGGTCGGCGGACTGGCCGGCGTGGTGATGATGGCGGCCGGCGCCGACCATGTGAGCTGGGGCTTCCAGCAACTGCTGCATGGCGAACTGACCGGCGTGACCAAGGTGCTGGCCGCGCTCATCCTGTCGCCCATCATCGGCTTCTGGATCGGCTACGTGCTGCACCGCATCATGCTCCTGCTGCTGCGCGGCGCGCGCCCGGCCATCAACCGCGACCTGCGCCATCTGCAATATGTCACCTCGGCCGGCCTGGCCTTCTCGCACGGCGCCAACGATGCGCAGAAGAGCATGGGCATCCTCACGCTGGTGCTGCTGCTGGGCGGCTTCATCGACACCTTCGAGGTGCCGTTCTGGGTGATGCTGGCCTGCTCGCTCGCCATCACGCTGGGTATCCTCTCCGGCGGCTGGCAGATCGTGCGCACGCTGGGCTTCGCCATCTACAAGATCCGCCCCCTGCACGCGCTCGATTCGCAGATGACCGCCGCCGGCGTGATCTTCGGCTCCTCGCTGTTCGGCGCGCCGGTCTCCACCACGCACGTGGTCGCCTCATCCATCATGGGCATCGGCGCTTCCGAGCGCCCCAAGGCGGTACGCTGGGGCAAGGCGCTGGAGATCGTCGCCACCTGGATCATCACCATCCCCGGTGCCGCGCTGATGGCCACCGGGTGCTATCTTCTCGTCAACATATTCCTGTAGAGGACCGCCATGAACGCAGCGTTCAAAGCCTCGCACACCCTGCTGGCCCGCATCCTGGATCGCGTGTTCCCCAAGGTGCCGGATTTCTTCCAGATGCTCACCGAGCAGAACCTGATGGCCGCGCGCACCGTCGACCTGCTGGTGGAATATATGGAACACGACGGCCCGGAAGTGGCCGACGCGCTCAAGCTGGATGTGCACGAGGCCGACCTGATCAAGGTGCGCAACCTGCACGAACTGAACGACGCTTTCTCCACCCCCATCGACCGCGAGGACATCTACCGCGCCATCATGGCGATGGACGACGTGGTGGTGTATTGCAAGACCACGGTGCATGAGATGGACGTGCTGGGCGTGAAACCCGACCGCTTCATGAAAGACATCTCGCTGCACATCAAGGACGGCATGGATGCCTTGTCGCAAGGCTACGCGCTGCTCGCCAAGAAGCCGGCCGCTGCCGCCGAATTCGCCGACACCGCACGCAAGGCCGAGCGCCGCGCCGAGAAGCAATACCGCATCGCCCTCTCCACGCTGTTCGAAGGCGACGACTACGTGAACATGTTCAAGCGCCGCGAGATCTACCGCCACCTCACCAATGCCGCGCACCACATGGCGCAATGCGCCAACACGCTGCACGACATCGTGGTGAAGATCAGCTGAGACGGACCATGCAACAGCCGGACCAACTCACCCGTTTCCTGCACCAGCACATCCCGCTCAGCGCGATGATGCAGCTGCGCGCCGTCGCCTGGGACGGCGAATGCCTGCGGCTCAGCGCCCCGCTCGCGCCCAACGTCAACGACAAGGGCACCGCATTCGGCGGCAGCCTGTACACCCTCGCCGTGCTGTGCGGCTGGAGCCTGCTGCACCTCAAACTGGAAGCGGCCGGGATCAAGAAGAACCTGGTCATCCACGAAGCCGCCACACGCTATCTGCTGCCGGTCACCGGCGAGCTGCACGCGGAATGCCGCGTCACCGCACAAGACAGCCAGACCTTCCTCGACACGCTGCAACAACGCGGCCGCGCGCGCATCACGCTGAGCGTCGCCATCCTCCAGCAAGGCCAGACGGCCATGGAATTCACCGGACGCTACGTGGCCCACGGCTGAGCGCCAAATAAAAAGGGCGGACCGCAGTCCGCCCCTGCTCCTCCCAGAGCCCCTTATTTCCTGAAAAAAAGTTTGCGAAAGAATTCCATCTCCGTCATCGGCTTGGCCTCATTCTTCTGCCCGGCTTCTTCAGCCGCTTCCGGCACGGCATCTGCCGCCCCGGCAACCGGGTCAGGCTCGCATGCTTCATCGTTCGGTTCATCTTTATTGTTCTGGTCCATCTTCCTCTCCTGATTGACGCTCCCGCTTCTGTTCATCGAAGCCGCGCAACATACCGCAAGAGCAAAAGCCGATGAAGCAACTATAGTGCGCAAGACTCAGCACACCCCATGGCAAGCGCCGCTGTGGCATCATTCGGGGGCATAGAAAACCACCGACCAGGCCGCGCAATTGACTGACCAGACCGCATCTTCCGACACCGCCAAACACACGCCCATGATGCAGCAATACCTGCGGCTCAAGGCCGAGCATCAGGACAAGCTGCTGTTCTACCGCATGGGTGATTTCTACGAGCTGTTCCACGACGATGCGGTGCGCGTCGCCAAGCTGCTCGACATCACGCTCACCCAGCGTGGTGCCTCCGGCGGTGCGCCGATCAAGATGGCGGGCGTGCCTTATCACGCCGCCGAGCAATACCTGGCGCGGCTGGTGAAGATGGGCGAGTCGGTCGCGATCTGCGAACAGATCGGCGATCCGGCCACCAGCAAAGGCCCGGTCGAACGCAAGGTGGTGCGCATCGTCACCCCCGGCACCGTCACCGACTCCGCCCTGCTGGAAGAGAAGCGCGACAACCTGCTGCTCGCGCTGCACCAGAACCGTAACGAGATCGGCCTGGCCTGGCTCAACCTCGCCTCCGGCCAGCTCACGCTGGCGGAAGTGTCGGCCAGCCAATTGCCCGCCGAACTGGAACGCCTGCAACCGTCCGAGATCCTCTACGCCGAAAGCTCCCTCTCCCCCCGGGAGAGGGCTGGGGTGAGGGAACAAATTCCGTCGAAATCCCTGCCCGACTGGCACTTCGACCGCGACACCGCGCACCGCGCGCTGTGCCAGCAGTTCGGCACGCGCGACCTGGCCGGTTTCGGCTGCGAGGAATTCACGCTCGGCCTGAGTGCCGCCGGTGCCCTGCTCGGCTACGCCAAACTCACCCAAGGCCAGAGCATCGCCCACATCCGCGGCGCGCAGGTGTACAGCGCCGACCGCTATGTGCGCATGGACGCCGCCACCCGCCGCAATCTGGAGATCACCCAGACCCTGCGCGGCGAACCCGCGCCCACCCTGCTCTCGCTGCTCGACACCTGCGCCACCAACATGGGCAGCCGTCTGCTCGCCCACTGGCTGCACCACCCGCTACGCGACCGCGATGTGTTGCGCGCCAGGCTGGATGCGGTGGACGAGCTCAAAGACGTCCTCCCCTCTCCCGCTAGCGGGAGAGGGGCCGGGGGAGAGGGTTATGCCAACGTGCACAACCTGCTCAAACCCAGCGTGGACGTGGAACGCATCACCGCCCGCATCGCGCTGAAGAGCGCACGCCCGCGCGACCTTTCCGGCCTGCGCGACACGCTCAAGCAACTGCCCGAACTGCATAACACCTTGGCCGGCATCAGCGCACCGCGTTTGCAACAACTGAGCAATGAACTGCAAGCCGATGCCGCACTGCTCGCACTGCTGCAAAACACCATCAAGGAAGAACCCGCCTCCGTGCTGCGCGAAGGCGGCGTGATCGCCGACGGCTACGATGCCGAACTGGACGAGTTGCGCGGCATCCAGAACAACTGCGGCGACTTCCTGCTGGCGCTGGAGAAGCGCGAACGCGAACGCACCGGCATCGACAAGCTGAAAGTGGAATACAACCGCGTGCACGGTTTCTACATCGAGGTCAGCGTCGCCAACGCTGACAAAGTGCCGGACGACTACCGCCGCCGCCAGACGCTGAAGAATGTCGAGCGATACATCACGCCGGAACTGAAAGCCTTCGAGGACAAGGCACTGTCCGCCAACGACCGCGCACTGGCACGCGAGAAATGGCTGTACGACCAGTTGCTGGAGGCGCTCGCGCCATCCATCCCGCAACTGCAAACCATCGCCGCCGCCATCGCCGAACTGGACGTGCTCGCCACCTTCGCCGAACGCGCCGCCACCTTGAATTTCTGCGCACCGCAGTTCAGCGACGACGCGCGCATCGAGATCAAGCAAGGCCGCCATCCGGTGGTGCAGGCGCAAGTGGAGCAGTTCACCCCCAACGATGCCACGCTCAACGATGCGCGCCGCATGCTGCTCATCACCGGCCCCAACATGGGCGGTAAATCGACCTACATGCGCCAGACCGCCATCATCGCGCTGCTCGCGCATGTCGGCTGCTTCGTCCCCGCGCAGGAAGCCGTGCTTGGCGAGATCGACCAGATCTTCACACGCATCGGCGCATCGGACGACCTCGCCAGCGGACGCTCCACCTTCATGGTCGAGATGACCGAGGCCGCCAACATCCTGCACAACGCCACCGACAAGAGCTTGGTGCTGGTCGACGAGATCGGCCGCGGCACCAGCACCTTCGACGGCCTCGCCCTCGCCTATGCCATCGCCCGCCACCTGCTGGAGATCAACCGCAGCTACACCCTGTTCGCCACGCACTACTTCGAACTCACGCGACTGGCTGAAGAATTCAAACAACTCGCCAACGTCCACCTCGCCGCCGTCGAGCACCAGCACAGCATCGTGTTCCTGCACAGCGTGAACGAAGGCGCCGCCAGCCAAAGCTACGGCCTGCAAGTCGCCGCCCTCGCCGGTGTGCCGAACAGCGTCATCCGCAGCGCGAAGAAACAATTAGTAAAGCTGGAACAAAACAGCGCCGCGCAGAACCCGCAAGGCGACCTGTTCGCTGCTGTGCCGGAAGCACCGGAGCCGGAAGAACATCCGCTAGTGTCCGCGATGCGCGACGTGCAGCCGGATGATCTGAGTCCGAAGGCGGCGTTGGAAAAGCTGTATCAGCTCAAGAAGCTCCTAAAGGCTGACATATGACGCTTCGCAAAGTTATACCTGCACCACTCTTATCAGTTTGCGCTGAAATCGCAGCACGACGTGAAACGCACGCAACGCTCGATAGTCTTTTCACTTACGCCGGCGCATCAGGTGAACCGCCAGAAGGAAGCAAGCAGGCAAAGGCTTTGGCTTGGTTAAGAAATACAAACAAAGATTCAAATATCCAACCCTTAGATGTTCTTGGCAGACTAATCGAAAACTATATGGAAGGGTTAGTTGATCCTGAAGACTATTGGTACAAAGACAAGATTAAGGATCGAGAAAAACTCACTCAACTCCTTGGACAATGTGAGCTTCAATACATCAAAGGAGGCAAGGTCGTTGGCACTCTGGGCTCTCCATCGAGGACCCTAGAGGAATTTGTACGCGACAAGAATATAGCTTCGATTGATGCCGAATTTAACCGCGCACTCATCAACGTTGAGTCAAACCCACGCGAAGCAGTTTCAGCAGCAAGCAACATTCTCGAATCAATTTGCAAGGTATACATTGAAGAAGAAAATCTTGAACAACCCGCCAAGCAAGACTTAAAGCCTATTTGGACGATAGTCCGAAAGGATCTCGGATTTGATCCAAGCATGGTTGAAGACCAAGATTTACAAACCGTACTTTCTGGAATGATTTCAATTGTTGAAGGAATTGGCGCTCTTAGAACGCATGCAAGCTCAGCTCATGGCGCAGGAAAAAAGAGCTACAAACTTGAGCCGCGTCACGCTCGACTAGCAATACATTCTGCTCACACAGTTGGATTGTTTATTCTGGAAAGCTGGAAAAGAAAGAAGAACTCAAGCAGCTAGCGCGCCAATAGGAGCCAAAGGTGTCAGCTTCGCATTTTCTGCTTAGCAGGATGCCCTGAGACCGCGACCACTATCCCCGCCAGCAATTCCTTGCTGGAGATGTTCTCCATGCCGCACTCCGCGAAGCAGTTACGTAGAAACTCGACATCCATCTTCCGCGCTAGATAATGCCAGGCAGTGAATGCCGCACGCGACAGTCCGGTCAGCTGCTCCGCCTCTGTATATCGCTTTGCATCCGCGTTCGAGAATGATCTGGGAGGTACCAGTATTATCGATGAGGTCAGACTCCATTGATCTACGAATATCACACCACGGCCGGCTTGCCTGCCAGCCTCCCCATCAGGGATAATCCGATTGACGCTGTTATAGCATTTTGCTATATTTTTCACCAATGAACGTCATCAAGAAGAAAACGCTGGATGGCTATGCCGCCAGCCATGCCGATGCTGCCGAGCAACTGGCAAGCTGGCGCAAGGTATTTGAGAAGACGGATTTTGCTGATATTCATGCCGTGCGTGCGGCGTTGCCGACGGCGGACTTTGCCGATCCGTACACGATCTTCAATATCAAGGGCAACAACTATCGGTTGATCACGATCATTCACTACCGGTTCCAGCGGGTCTACATCAAGGATTTCTTCACCCACGCCGAATACGACCAGTGGAACAAGGATCGTAAAAGGAGCAAACGCAAATGAATACTGTCGCCGAACGCCCTCTCGATCTCGCCTCGGTGCAGTCCGCATGGCAGGATCTGAACAAGCTGGTTCCGCTGGGACCGATCACCAGCAAGAAGGACTACGAACGCCGCGTGCAGGTGATGGATGAGCTGCTCGACCGCATCGGTGCGAACGAATCGCACCGCTTGATGCCGCTGCTCGATCTGATCACCAAGGAAGTTGAAGCCTACGAAACCAAACACGAGCAGGTGCCCGAAGCGACTCCCGCGCAAGTGCTGGGCTATCTGATGGCCGAACACGGCCTCAAGCAGGCCGATCTGGCCGAAGAGCTGGGCGGTCAAAGCATTGTGTCTGCCGTTCTGAACGGCAGACGGGAACTCAATACGCGGCAGGTGAAAGCATTGGCGGTCCGCTTCAAGGTTTCGCCAGCCGTATTCCTGTAATGGCCGGAACCACCCGTAAAGACGCTGAACACGGCGACTACCACGTTGCCGATGATTTGTTTGCAGCGCTGGATCGACGGCTCGCACAGGATGATGCCGATCCAGACGCCATTGTCAGTTGGGAAACTATCCACAGCGAGGCGCTGGCCAGATATGGTTCCGGCATGCAGATGAAGCCCGGGCTTGCCGTCGAGCCGTTGCAGGCTGCTGTCGCGCAAGCCATCTGCAGGCAGGGCGTACCCGCCGACGAGGTATTTGATCGCCTGGAAGACAAATATCGCAGACTCGCTGCGGCGAAGTCGAAACGATAGGCCGTACCCCCCTTGACGTAACTTACTGCAACGAAAGCGGCGGCACATCCACCTTCGGTGCTGCGGGGACGGCTTCCTGAGCCTGTGCTTGCGCCTGTTGTTCGCGCAACAGCTTTTCCTGTTGCTGTTTGGCGAGTTGTTCGGCTTCGAATTCTTTCTTGCGCGCTTCCTGCGCGGCCAGTTCCTGCGCGCGCTCGGCTTCCAGTTCCTCTTCCGATTTGTGCTCGTGCAGTGAGAGCGACATGGTCGAGTCGGAAACCGGTTCGCCGCGTTTGCTCTTGAGTTTGATGTTCAGGCGCAGTTCGTTGGCGGAGTCGGCGTTGCGGATGGCTTCTTCGTAGGAGATGAAGTCGTCGTTGTAGAGCTCGAACAGCGACCAGTCGAAGGTGCGCATGCCCAGTTCGCGCGACTTTTCCATGACGGGTTTGAGCTCGTTGAATTCGCCCTTGAAGATCTTGTCGGCCACCAGCGGCGTGTTGAGCAGGATCTCGATGGCGGCCTTGCGCCCCTTGCCGTCTTCGGTGCGGATCAGGCGCTGCGAGATGATGGCGCGCATGTTGGCGGAAAGATCCATCAGCAACTGGTTGCGCCGCTCTTCGGGGAAGAAGTTGATGATGCGGTCGATGGTCTGGTTGGCGCTGTTGGCGTGCAGCGTGCCCAGGCACAGGTGGCCGGTCTCGGCGAAGGCGATGGCGTGTTCCATGGTCTCGGCGTCGCGGATCTCGCCGATCAGGATCACGTCCGGCGCCTGACGCAGAGTGTTCTTCAGCGCGTGGTGCCAGCTGTGCGTATCCACGCCGACCTCGCGGTGGGTGATCAACGATTGCTTGGACTGGTGCACATATTCCACCGGGTCTTCCACTGTGATGATGTGGCCTTTGGAGGTGCGGTTGCGATGATCGATCATCGCGGCCAGCGAGGTGGACTTGCCGGAGCCGGTACCGCCGACCACCAGCACCAGGCCGCGCTTGTGCATGATGATCTCTTTCAGCACCTCGGGCAGACCGAGCTTCTCGAAGTTGGGGATCTCGGCGGCGATGGTGCGGATGACCATGCCGACGTTGCGCTGCTGCACGAACACGTTGACGCGGAAGCGTGACACGCCAGGCACCGAGATGGCGAAGTTGCATTCCATCTCCTGCTCGAACTCGGCGCGCTGGTCTTCGTTCATCAGCGAATAGGCCAGCTGGCGCGTGATCTCGCCGGTGAGTTTCTGCGAGGTCATCGGCGTCATCTCGCCGTGCGTCTTCATGCTGGGCGGGAAATCGTTGGAGATGAACAGGTCCGAACCGCCGGCGCGACTCATCGCGGTGAGGAGTTTGATGATGTATTCGTATGCCTGCTGATCCGTGAGTGCCATTGCCGCTCTGCTCGTCGTATGAGGGAGCGGCATTCTAGCAGCGGCTTCCCCGCGCCCCGCCACCGCTCATCCGCCCACGCTGGCCGGTCATCCGATGCGGTATGTCGCACCATGATGGCAAGCGCCGGTCGCGCATTGCGGCACCCGGCACAACTCTGGATAATGCCGCCCGCGAATTTGCACGCGATCTGGAAGCCCCTGTATTCATGAGCACTATCCCATCCTGTCCGGTAGCCGAAGAACTTGCGCAAGCGATCGCACGCAACGAACTTGAGTTGCCGGTGATGCCCGCCTGGGCCAGCAAGGTGCAGCGCATGCTGGACGACATCAATGTCTCGGCGGCACAGATCGTGGCGGCACTGGCGCGCGATCCGGCTTTCGTGGCACAACTGATCCGCACCGCGAACAGTGCCCTCTATGCCGGCAAGCCCAAGGTGGACAACGTGAATGCGGCGGTCTCGCGCCTGGGCTACAAGATGCTGCGCAATCTGGTGGTGAGCGCCGCCCTGGCGCAACTGGCCATGCCCAAGCAGCCGCAGTTACGACGCCTGCTGGATGAGTTCTGGCAACATAGCCGCGAGGTGGCGGCGACCAGTTATGTGCTGGCCAAGAGCCAGAAGCACCTGAACCCCGACCATGCCTTGCTGGCCGGCCTGATCCATGACATCGGCCGCCTGCCGCTGCTGCTGTATATCGAGCGCAAGGGCTTGCAGATGGAGGAAGCGGTGATGGGCATGTTGCTCAACAAATGCAGCGCAGTGCTGGGCGAACGCCTGCTCCAGTCGTGGGAGTTCCCGCCCGAACTGGTGGAGATCCCGGTGTTGCATGAGGATCTGTTCCGCCCCTCGGACGCTAAGGTGGCGAGCTATACCGACATCGTGACCGTGGCCAACATGCTGACCCGCGCCAGTGCCAAGGTGGTGGATTGGGAGAAGCTGTCAGCGGTGCAACGCCTCGGCCTGGCACCGGATCTGTATCGCGAGTTCTTCGAGCGTTTCGAGCGCGAGCTGGCCGCCGCGCGCGCCATGTTCTCCTGACCCGCCCCATGCGCCATAGCTTGGCTGCCGATGTGCGGCATGTGCGACGCTGGCATTGCTAACGGGTTACGCATCAACAGCAGTCAAGGTGTCGCCAGCCCCTCATTCCAGAATCCGCCTGATCCCTGCATGATCTGCTCGTCGACATCGCGCACCGGGGCGACCGAGCGATAGCCTCGCTCCCTGAGCAATCGTTCGAAACTCTCGGCGGCAAGAGGTTTGCTGAACAGATATCCCTGGTAGTGCGTACAGTTCAGGCTGTACAGCAGTTTGCGCTGCCCTTCCGTCTCCACCCCTTCGGCGATGACATCCATATCCAGGCTCTGTGCCATGGCGATGATGGTGCGCACGATGACCTTGTCGCTCTCGTCCACATCGATGTCGCGCACGAAGGATTGGTCGATCTTGATCTGGTCCAGCGGCAGGCGTTTGATGTATTGCAGCGACGAGTAACCGGTGCCGAAATCGTCCAGCGAGAACTGGACGCCGACATTCTTCAGCGCACTCATCTTTTCGATGGTGCCCTCGATATCCGCCTGTAGCAGGCTTTCCGTCAGTTCCAGCTTGAGCAGGGAAGGCGCGATGCCGTTGCGCTGGATGGCGGCAGTGACGTGTTCGACGAAATCAGCCTGCTGGAATTGTCTGGCGCTGACATTGATGGCCAAGGTCAGTCCGCACGTAATCGGATCTTGTTGCCACGCCTTGATCTGGGCACAGGCAGTATCGATCACCCAGCGTCCGATCGCCAGGATCATGCCGCACTCTTCCGCCATCGGGATGAACCTGGCGGGCGAGACCATGCCCCGGACGGGATGCAGCCAGCGGATCAATCCTTCCGCCCCCAGCGGACGCAGGGCGCTATCCAGTTGCAACTGGTAATGCAACTGGAATTGCCCCGAGGCCAGCGCCTGATGCAATTCGTTTTCCATCACGGTGCGTTGCAGGATGGCTTCCTGCATCTCCGGATTGAAGAATTGCAGGTTGTTGCGGCCGGAATTCTTCACCTAGTACATGGCGATGTCGGTCTGTTTCAGCAGCTCATCCAGCGGCAAGGCCGCGCCCTTGAACAGGCCGACGCCGATACTGGCCGTACAGCGGTATTCGGTGCTACCCAACGCAAAGGGCTGGACGAATTCATTCAACAGCTTTTTGCAAATCGTCTCGGCTTGGAGCGCAGCCTCCAGGGGTTTATCGCTCAGGTCTTCGATCAGAACGACGAATTCATCGCCACTCAAGCGGGCGACCGTGCTGTCCACCAGCGCCACGGTATCGCACTTGCGGATTTTATCGGTCAGGCGATGTGCCACTTGGCGGAGCAGGATGTCGCCAAAGTCATGGCCCAGTGTGTCGTTGATGTTCTTGAACCGGTCCAGATCGAGATACGCCAGCATGAAATGCCTGCCATTGCGCTCGCTGCTGAGGCGCACCTGTTGCAGGCGATCGAGCAGCAATCGCCGGTTCGGCAGCTGGGTGAGCGGGTCGTAGAAAGCCAGATTGTGGAGCTCTTTGGCGGCCAGCTTCCGCTCCGAAAAATAGGTCGCGAGCGCCATGCCCACCACCGACAATATCGTCATGTAGAACCAGTAATTCGCCAGATGCGACGCTTCGATGTCGTGACCGAAGTAGCCTATCCCTTCGATGGCACCCGTCAATCCGAACGAAGCGGTCAACAGCAGCACGATGACGGTTTCCCGTGTGCCAAGGCTCACTGCGGCCCAGGATACGATCAGGAACAACCAGTAATTTTGCGCGAGCGGTTCGAAGAAAGTACCGCGCCCCATATCCAGGAATACCAGCCCGCAGAACGCCAGCGTCAGCAAAATGAATGCAAACGTCGCAAGGACCCTTAGCGGAGCTATCCTCCCCTCGCCCTTCGTCGACCACACCAGGATCAGCGGCGCGACCAGGATGATGCCCAGCGTATCGCTCATCCACCACCTGAGCATGGCTTCCAGGTACTCGCCAGACGCAAGTTCTCCGATCATGAGGAAGGCGGCATTGGTGAACACCGCACCGACGGCCATGCTCACGCAGCCACCCAGCAGGATCAGCACCAGATAGTCGCGCAGGGTTTTCAGGTGTGGGTCGAAGAGCCGTTTGCGATTGATCAGCCAATACCCCAGCAGCGCCTGCAACGTATCGCCGCTGGCGGCGATCAGGGCGGAGAGGAGCCCTTCCCCCATCCCTATGCGTAGCGCCAAGGCACCACCTAGCAGACCATAGGCGTAGCGCCGACCGCCCAACAGGAGCACTGCCAGGGCGAAACCCGTGGAGGCTTCAAAATTTCCGTAAGAGTCGTCGCTTTCAAAAAGCGTTTCGCCAAGATACAGGATGGCTGCATAGATGATTGCAACGCCGACCTGCTTCAGCAGGAATGCCAGACTGACTTTAGAAAACATCCGTTCTCCACTTTTCTGCACTTACCCGCTCCATACCATAGAGCAACGGAAACCCCATCATACCTGCTACGAGGAACTTCAACGACCACCGTCAGGGAAATGATGGATATCGCCAGCATGCCATAGCCATCCAGAATCGGGACGATGCTTTGTAACGTGCTGGTTCTGATGCGCAGCCTATCCGTCCCCGATGGTTTTATTTTGCAGCGAAGATTGCCTGAACCTGCGACTCTCAACAGTCAGACGATTCCTGATTTTGTGTAGGGCGCTAAGCCACCCATAGGAATATTCCTACGGGTGTGACGACAGTGCGGTCTTTCCTGATATCCGGTACTGCTGTAAGGAGATAGATTCGATGGGCACGCCCGACATGACCATGCCGACCTTCCACGATTGTTGCCGGTCCCGGTGGATCTGTCCCCGGCGCAGGATTCCCTTGCCCCTGCCGACATCCCTCTGTCTCTCCCCATTGACACTTGTCAGTCCCAACCCGAATATGCCGCCGCGCAACTCTCTGCGCGACCAAACAATGAAAGGGTTGTATATGAACAGATTCGTCATTGCCCTCTTGCTGGGCTTGACTACCAGCCTCGCACAGGCTGGATTGATGGACGATCTCAACAAATCCGCCGGTGGCAGCCTGGAGGCAAAAGCCAAGGAGCAGGCGCGCGAACAGGCACGAGCGGAAGGCAACAAGAAGTTGGCGGCACAGGTCAACAAACGTCTGCTGGACGAAGGCCGCAAGAACCAGTGCTCGTTCAAGAGCGGCACCGACCAACTGGAACCCGGTTGCGGCAGCAAATCGAAGAAACTCGCCACTGTCATCATCGACGTGAAGAAGTCCCTGCAGTCGCAAGGGCAGACCGGCTTCAAATTCATCGTGTCCGGCCACACCGACTCTTCCGGTGATGCGGCCAAGAACCAGGAACTGTCGATGCGCCGTGCGCAAGTGATGGTCAAGGAACTGATCGCGCAAGGCGTGAGTGCTGAAGACATCGAGGCGACCGGGATGGGCTCGACGCACCCCATCGTCAAGAATGACGACACTCCGGCCAAGAAAGCCAAGAACCGTCGCTATGAAGTTCAAGTGCGTTTCTGAATCTCAGCTCAATGCATGATCGAGCCGCGCCCAAAGCGCGGCTTTTTCTTGTCTGATCATCAAGCCGCGCAAGGATCTGACATAGAATCGCTGCTCGCCTACTTCTTCATTCAGTGCCATGCGCAATAGTCTTGCTGCCGATGTGAACCGCCGCGAAGCCTGGGCTTGGGCGATGTATGACTTCGCCAATTCCGGCTATACCACCATCGTCATCACGGCGATCTTCAATGCCTACTTCGTGTCGGTGGTAGCCGGCGGAGCGGCGTGGGCGACGCTGGCGTGGACGCTATCGCTGGCGCTGTCTTACCTGCTGGTGATGCTCAGCGCGCCGCTGCTCGGCGCCTATGCCGATGCCTATGCGGCGAAGAAGCGCCTGTTGCTGTTGAGCACGGCGGGCTGCGTACTGTTCACTGCGGCCTTGTACTTCGCCGGTCCGGGCATGCTGTGGCTGGCGGTGCCGCTCATCGTGCTGTCGAATTTCTTCTATGCCACGGGCGAGAACCTGATCGCCGCCTTCCTGCCGGAGCTGGCGCGCGAAGAATCGCTGGGCAAGGTATCGGGCTGGGGCTGGAGCCTGGGCTATGTGGGCGGGCTGACCAGTCTGGGTGTGTGCCTCGCCTATGTGAGCTGGGCGCAGGGGCGTGGCGATACGGCGGCGGATTTCGTGCCGGTGACCATGCTCATCACGGCTGCGCTGTTCGCCTTGTCCAGCCTGCCGACCTTTCTCATCCTGCGCGAACGCGCATCGCCGCAGCCGCATCTGGCGGGCAAACACCTGCTGCGCGAATCGATCACCCGCCTGATGCAGACGCTGCGCCATGCGCGACATTACCGCGACCTGCGCCGTTTCCTGATCTGCACGGTGAGCTACCAGGCCGGCATCCAGACGGTGATCACGCTGGCGGCCATCTATGCGCAGCAGGCCATGCATTTCTCCATGCAGCAGACACTGGGCCTGATCTTCGTGGTGAACATCACAGCGGCAGTCGGGGCGTTCGCCTTCGGTTATGTGCAAGACCGCATCGGGCATATCCCGGCCATCGCGCTCACGCTGGTGGGCTGGCTGGCGATGGTACTGATGGCGTGGGCGGCCGAGGGGCCGGGCCTGTTCTGGGCGGCAGCCAACGTCGCCGGCCTGTGCATGGGTGCCAGCCAGTCGGCGGGGCGCGCGCTGGTGGGCTATCTCGCGCCGGCAGCGCGACGCGCGGAATTCTTCGGCTTGTGGGGGTTGGCGGTGAAACTGTCGGCCATCCTGGGGCCGGTGACCTATGGCCTGGTGAGCTGGCTCAGCGCCGGCGACCATAGGCTGGCGATCCTGTGCACCGGCGGCTTCTTCCTGCTCGGCCTGCTCATCCTGCGCGGTGTGGATGTAGCGCGCGGCCGCGCCGCAGCACTAAACGAGGACTGAACCCCGCTTCAGGCGGCTTGCGTGTCGTAACGTTTGACCGACTTGCGCGAGCCGGGCTTGCGCTTCTGCATGATCACGCCGCGGATGCCGGAAAGATCGGCGATGGGCGCATCGGGATAGGCCGGATTGAGCGGATGTAGCCGCCAACCGCCGTGGGCATCGCGCTGGAGCTGGCGCAGGATGGGTTCGTCGTCCAGCGTGCCGATCACGAACGCGCCGTCGCGCGCGGGCAGCCCCATCTGGATGACGATGATCTCGCCCTCGCTGAATTCCGGCTCCATGCTGTCACCCAGCACCATGAGCGCCACGATCTCGTTGCCGTCGCAATTGCTGGTCGGCGCTGCCGACTCGGCAGCAGCGGCAACGACGGGGATGGGGATGGGTTTACGCGTAGACATGCGCTCGGCTCCGGTTGGCAGGGCTGCGATGATAGCTCAGGTCGGGATGATCGGCCGGCCTCGCCCGAAGCTGTAGGGAATCCCCTACGCACAAAGCTTTCCTGACGCAAAAATAATCCTTTACTGACTGTGGCCGCGCGCATTTCTTGCCAGACTGCGCAAGCTTGATGGCGCCTGCCCCTATACGAACGACAAAACGGTTGCGCCATACCCTCTCTTCATGAACGCAAGTGGAATGGCTTTGAATCGTTTACCTCGCATGCTGTTGCTCGCATCGCTATTGCCCGGCCTGGGGGCCGGGCAGGTGCATGCTGCCGCAGCGGATACGTTCGACGTCACCCAGCTCCCCTTCGAGCAACTGCTCGCGACCGAATTCATCCCCGCCAGCCGCATCGCACGACAGATCAGCGACGCACCTTCCGCCGTCTCCATCGTCACCGCGCAGGATATCCGCGACTACGGTTACCGTTCGCTGGCAGAGATCCTGCAAAGCATGCGCGGGCTGTATGTCACCTCGTCGCCCACTTATGATTTCCTGGGCGGTCGCGGCTTCGGCACGCCCGGCGACTTTGCCGGCCGCGTGCTGCTGATGATCGATGGCTACGCCACCAACGACAATTTCTACAACCAGATCTTCCTGCGCGAGGATGCGTTGCTGGATGTGGCGACGATAGAGCGTGTGGAATATATCCCCGGCCCCGGCTCCACCACCTACGGTAATGGCGCTTTCCTCGGCGTCATCAATATCGTCACCAGGCAAGGCAAGGATTTCGATGGCACCCAGGTAGCGGCAGGTTTCGGCAGTCAGGGCGAACGCAAACAGCGCCTGACCTTTGGCAAGCAGTTGGAGAACGGCGCGGATGTGCTCGCCAACCTTTCGATGTATACCGACCGGGGGCACGACATCCAGTTCCCTGCGCTGGATGGCTACGTTGACTGGAGCGGTGGGACATCGACCAACCAGCCCCTGACTCACATGCGCGAGGTCAACAACCGCCGCCTGTCTTTCAAGGAAAGCTATCAGGGCTGGACGGCGGAAATCGGCCACGTCCGACAGACCCGCCGGAACGATGGATTCTTTGACATCTATCTCTGGGCGGACATCGGCAAAAATGTCCGCGAAGTGGATGACAATACTTTCGTCAGCCTGAAATATGACGCCGACCTAGGCGACCAGCTGAAGTCCTCCAGCCACCTGTACTATGGCCAGTACCTCTATTCGTACACTGGCGCCAACAACGCCGACCCGGCCAGCTACTACATGCAGCAATCCACCGGACGCTGGTGGGGAGCGGATGAGAAATTCGTCGGCAACTGGTTCGACCGCCATCAGATATTGTTCGGCGGCGAATTCCGCAACGACTATCAACAGAAGTTTTACGATTCCGACATCGCGGCGAACTATGGCCTGAGCGTCGATACCGCGATGCGCACCTCTAGCCTGTATGCGCAGGACGAATACAGCCTGACGGAGCAACTGACACTGACGCCCGGATTGCGCTACGACCACAACAGCAAATCCGGCCATACCACGAGCCCGCGCTTGGCGGCGATCTACCATCCCTGGCAGGCAACCACTCTCAAGCTTTCCTATGGCAAGGCGTTCCGCTACCCCAACGCTTGGGAATATTTCATCCTCGACTACAACCGGAACGCCTTGGGCAACCTGAATACGGCAACGGCGCTCAAACCGGAAAGCATCGAGACCACCGAGCTGGTCTGGCAACAACAATTCACCAGCGAGACCCGCCTGACGACCTCGTTGTACCGCAACCACATCACCGATTCCATCGACGGCTCGATCTGGCTGGGCGATAACGTGGTGAACACGGAAGGCCAGGAAATCGGCATCGAACATGTTGCGCAGGATGGCTTCCGCCTGAGCGCAAGCATCGCGCACCAGCGCACAAGGGCCGGACAAGGCGGGCAATTCGGCAACATCCCGCATTGGCTGGGCAAACTGAATATCGTCCAACCGCTGTTCCATCACCGTGCCAATGCAGGCTTCGAAGTGCAGAACACCGGCCAACGCTATGACCTGACCGGTACCAGCACGACCGTCAAGGCCAACACCGTTGCCAATCTGACGCTCAACTCCAGCCGCCTGATCAAGGATGCGAACGTCTCGTTCAGCATACGCAACCTGTTCAACTCGCGGCGCGAAGATGTGCTGGCCATCACCGAGCTGCGCACCATGCCGCTGGCCGGCAGACGTTACTGGCTGCAACTGGAGTACACCATCAAATGAGGGATGCGTTCCGCCATCTGCTGGTGAGTAGCCTGAGTGCATGGCTGATGCTGCATGCGGGTGGCGCGCATGCAGCCGAACCGTTGCCCGAATACACGGTAAAGGCCGGTTATCTCTACAATTTCGCCATGCTCACCGAGTGGCCGGATGACAGCGTGCAGAGTAGCCTGAACCTGTGCATCCTGGGGCCGGATCATTTCGGCAGCGCGCTCGATTCCTTGCGCGGCAAATCCGTGAACGGCCACCCCATCGTCATCCGCTTCCCGGACAGTGCCGACGCCACGCACGGCTGTCATATCCTCTATATCACCGAAGGGGCGCCGGCAGAGGTCAAGCGCCTGCTGCACGGCTTCGGCGCACAACCGATGTTGACCGTAACCGGCGATGCCGAACTGGCACAAAGCGGCGTCGCCATCCTGCTGCGCCCGAACGGGCAGCGACTGGGCTTCGAGATCGACGACGAGGCCGCACAGCGCTCTGGCCTGCATCTGAGTGCGCGCCTGTTGCGACTGGCGCAGCAGCGGGAAATGCGATGAAGCGGCTGCGCAGCTGGTTCGCTGCTCAGCCGATCAAGAACAAGCTCCTGCTCGGCAGCACCGTGGTCATCGCCATGGCGCTCACGCCTATCGTGATCGTGATGTCGGCTTATGAATATCACGCCATGCAGCAGGCCACCCTGCAAGAGTTCCGCGTGCAGGCCGAGATCGTCAGCGACAATGCCGCCGCAGCCATGGCGTTTATGGATGGCGACACCGCCGCAGAGGCGCTGGCCACGCTCAGGGCGGCACCGGATATGCAGCGTTCGGCTTTGCTGTTGCCCGGCGGCAAGGTACTGGCCACCTATCCCGACGGGACCCTGCCCAGCCTGGCGCACGCTTGCATGCAGACACCGCAGTCCACCCAAGAGACATTATCGTGGGATGGCTTCCAGCTCTGTAAACCGGTGCACCTGAAATCGGAACTGGTCGGCATGCTGGTCCTGGAAGCCGGCCTGGGAACCTTCTATCAGCGCATCACGTTCCACGCGCTGATCATCTTGCTGGCGACCCTCACCAGCCTGCTCGGCGCGCTCTGGATCGCCTCGAAATTGCGCGAGGCGATCACCTTGCCGCTGTTGCAACTGTTGCAATTCGTCGATCATGTGGCCGACCGGCGCGATCTCGGCATGCGTCCGGCCACGGCCGAACGCAGCGACGAGATCGGCGACCTGTCGCGCGCCTTCCACGGCATGATGGTGAATCTGCAGGAACGCGACCGCCGTTTGCAGGAACTGGCCTATTACGATGCCGTCACCAGCCTGCTCAACCGCCACTCATTCCAGGAGCGGGTGGATCAGGCGGTGGCCGATGCCCAGCGCCGCCATACGCGCTGCTGCCTGATGTTCATCGACCTGGATGACTTCAAGATCGTCAACGACAAGCTGGGACACCATGTCGGCGATGCCCTGCTGCATGAGATCGGCCTGCGCTTGTCGCACATCGCCGGCGACCGCCATCTGGCCTGTCGTATCGGCGGCGATGAGTTCGCAGTCATCATGCAGGATGTCGCCGAGATGGATGAAGCCGCCCGGCTCGCCGAGGCGGTCATCGCCGCCATCTCGAACCCCATGATGCTGCAAGGACATAATGTGACCGTCGGCGCCAGTGTGGGCATCAGCGCCTGCCCGGATCTCGCGCATGACACGCCGACCTTGCTCAAGACCGCCGATGCGGCGATGTATGCCGCCAAAGGCCGGATGAAGAACTGCTATCAGCTGTACAGCCGCTGACCGGGTGGCGGCCTCACTCCTGCATGCGCATCGCGGCTTCCCAACAGCGGTGCAGGTCGCCTGCCACCAGCGCAACCACGTCGCCGTCCAGTTTGCCGCTGGCGACCTGCTCCTGGAGCATGGCGAGGATGGTCTCGGGGGGCAGCGAGTCGCGATACGGACGGCGCTGGGCCAGCGCCTGGAACACATCGGCGACCTCGATGATGCGCGCTTCGATGGAAAGCGCTTCCTTGCCGAGATGATAGGGATAGCCGCTGCCATCCACCCGCTCGTGGTGTTGTGCGGCCCATTGCGTGACCTGTTCCAGTCCGCTGATCTTCTTCAGGATGTTGTAGGTGTCGAAGCTGTGGCGGCGCATGAGGATCACTTCATTGTCGTCCAGTCTGCCCGGCTTCTCCAGCAGTTCGTCCGGGATGCGCAGTTTGCCGATGTCGTGCAGCAGGCCGGCCAGCTCGATCATTTCGCAACGCTCCTGGCCCAGTCCCGCGCGTTCGCCCAGATAACGCGCCAGACGGGCCACGCCTTCGGAATGCTCGCGCGTGAACACGCTCTTGGCATCGACGATGCGCGAGAACACATAGACCAGGCTGCGCAAGGATTCGAAGCTCATGTTCTCGGGACGCGTCTCGGTGACCCAGGTCGCGACATAGCCGTTGATGTTATCCATCTCCAGCGAGAACCAGAACGCCTCCGAGCGCGAGAGGTCGAGGAAGGCATCCACCAGCTCGGGGTGGAACCAGTCGCCGCGCTTGCTGGCGATGGTGTCGCGGATCTTCTCCTTGCCCAGCAGGATGTCGGCGCCCTCGGCCAGATGCTTCAGCGTGAGGATGTCGACACGGTCCACCATGTAGATGCAATTGGCATTCAGCTTGACCGCTTCCGGCAGGTCCAGCAGCTCCAGCTGGCTCCAGTGGCTATGGTGATGCAGGATGATGGGGGCGAATTTCTCCAGTAGCGGCGAAGAGTGCATCAACTCGGCGCCGAGCACACAGTGCTCGCTCTCCTCCTCCCATTGCAGTTGAGCCAGCTTGGCATGCACCGATGTCTTGGAGACGCCACTGTCATGCAGGATGGCGGCCTGAAACAGGTCATCCAGTTGCTGCCGGTTCCAGCCCATTCGCTTGCCGCATTCGGCGGCCATGAAGGCGACGCGTTTGCCGTGGTGGATGTGCGTGACGCCGACCAGATCAAGCGCATCCGACAGCGAATAGATGGCCTCATGCAGGTTGATGAGATAACTCGACATACCACTGCCCCTTCAGTGATGGACGAAGCGGAGTATAGCTGTAGTAGCCCTGTACAGGGATTTACCCTTGATAGCCGAGCGGTCTTCCCTCCCTGCCAGGGCACAGGCGGATTATCATGCTGCCCCGCATCGTCATGGAACGACCGGCATGCCCCCCCCCTATTTTTCTCGCGACACTTTAGTTTTCCTCGCCGAACTGGCCGAGCACAATGAGCGTGACTGGTTCGAAGCCCACCAGCAGGCCTACGAAGATCATTTGCGCGGCCCGGCGCTGGACCTGATCGCCGACATGTCGCACGAGTTGCCGGCCATCTCGCGTCACTTCCTGGCGCAACCGCAGAAGGTGGGCGGCTCGCTGATGCGCATCTACCGTGACACGCGCTTCAGTCGTGACAAGACCCCGTACAAGACCAACATCGGCATCCAGTTCCGCCATGTGGCCGGCAAGGATGTGCATGCACCGGGCTATTACCTGCACATCGAGCCGGGCGAATGTTTCCTCGGCGTGGGTCTGTGGCACCCAGAATCCGATGCACTGTTCAAGATCCGCACAGCACTGGTGGAGAAACCACAAGCTTGGCTGAACGCGCGCGACGATGCAGGATTCCGCCAGCGTTTCACCTTGAGTGGCGATAGCCTGAGCAATGCGCCGCGCGGCTTCGCCAAGGACCATCCGCTGCTGGAAGACCTCAAGCGCAAAGACTTCATCGCACTGTCGCCGTTACCGCAGGCGATGGTCACCTCGCCCCGCCTGCGCCCCCATCTGGTGGAACATTTCCGCAGCGCCGACCCGCTGATGCGCTTCCTGTGCCGTGCGCTGGAATTACCTTTCTGACCCTTACCGCACTCGAAAGGAGATCGAGATGAAACGACTGTTGCTGACTTTTTCCCTGCTATGCCTGTGCGCGTCGGCCAGTGCCGAGGTGTTGGGCAAGTCAGTCGAATACCGCGCCAACGGTACCGTGCTCAAAGGCTGGCTCACCTGGAACGACAGCTACAAGGGGCGCCGCCCGGCCGTGCTGGTGGTGCATGAATGGTGGGGACACAACGACTACGCGCGGCGTCGCGCCAGGATGCTGGCAGAACTGGGTTATGTCGCCCTGGCGGTGGATATGTACGGCGATGGCAAACAGGCAGCGCATCCGGACGATGCCGGGAAGTTCGCCGCAGAGGTCGCCAGCAACCGCCCCTTGGCCAAAGCCCGCTTCGAAGCCGCGATGAAAGTATTGCGCAACAACCCGCATGTCGATGCCCAGCGCCTGGCTGCCATCGGCTACTGCTTCGGTGGCTCAGTGGTGTTGAACATGGCGCGCGAGGGTGAACCGCTGCGCGGCGTGGCGAGCTTCCACGGCGGCCTCTCCACCGACACGCCGGCACAACCAGGCAAGGTGCGCGCACAGGTGATTTCGTTCACCGGCGCTGAAGACAAAATGATCCCGGCGGCACAGGTGGCCGCGTTCGAGATGGAGATGCAGAACGCCGGGGTGAATTACCGCGCGGTGGTCTATCCGGGCGCACTGCACAGCTTCACCAACCCGGAGGCGGATGAATATGCACGGCGCTTCAACCTGCCGCTAGCCTACGACGCGGCTGCGGATCAGGATTCCTGGGCGCAGTTGCAACAGTTCCTGGCGGAAGTGATGCGCTGAACGGCTCAATTGCTTGCATACGGCGCAGATTGCGAATGCGGCGGCACGGCCTGCACCGCTGAGGCAGCAACCGGCGCCGTGACCTTGGCTGCGGGCGGCACGGATTTGACCGGCACCGGCACCACCACCTGCGCTGCCTGCGGCGCTACAGGCTGCGACACACGCGGCGGCAACGGCTTGGCGGGCTGCACCGCAGGTGCAGCAGGGGTCGGCGACACGCCACTACGTACCTGCGGCTCGATCACGCGTACCACGGGCGCCGGGGGTACGATGATGGGCGTCAGCAAAGGCACCTTATCCTCCGGCTGGGCCGCTTCCGGCGCGGCTATCGCTTGCGGCCGTATGGCCCACTGATCCAATGCCCATATGAGGGCGGCCCCCAACGTGCCGCTCACCACCATCCAGCGCACGGCGCGCAACACATCGTCGCGGCGGCGATGGATGCGCACCTTGGCGCGGCCGAACAGGGAATTCCGGACCTCGGCCTCACCGATGTCGGTCCAATGCGTGTGCTTCCTGGTCATATCATCCAATAGTCTGTGACGATCCGGGATGTCCATCCGGTCGATGTCATGCAGCATGTCGAGTCCCCCGCCCGCTTCTCCCCCGGAGCATGATAGCAAGAACCACCGTGCGCCCGACTTGGATTTATGATGTGCGCCTTTACTGCATGGGGCCGATAGATGAAGCTGCGCGTATTGATCCTGGGGCATGGCGAGATGGGACATGCCATGGAGTACCTGCTGGCGGCACGCCATGAGTTGTGCATCTGGGACATCGGCCAGATCGTGCGCGGCACCCCGCAGACACTGGAACAGGCGGCCGCCTGGGCGCAAGCGGTGCTGTTCTGCCTGCCGGTGAACCCGCATCAGGAACTGGCGCAACGCATCGCCCCGCATCTGGCGGCGGACTGCGTGTGCCTCACCATCGCCAAGGGGCTGGATGAATCCGGTCGCACTGCGGCGCAAGCCTTCGAGCAGGTGTTCGCCGGCAGGCACCGTTACGGCGTGATCTACGGACCGATGATCTCGGAGGAACTGCGCGCCGGCCAGTTGGGCTTCGCCGATGCCGTGCTGTCGCATGCCGAAGATTTCGAAGTGGTACGCCACCTGTTCCGCGGCAGTACGCTGGTGTGCCAACAGGCGAGCGACCTGCATGGCCGCAGTTGGTCGGTGATCCTGAAGAACGTCTACGCCATCCTGTTCGGCGTGGCCGACGAACTGAAGCTGGGCAAGAACATGCGCGGCCATCTGATGAGTGCCGCCATCGCCGAACTCTCGGGCATCGTACAGGCTTTCGGCGGCCAGGCGCATACGCCTTACAGCTATGCCGGCCTGGGCGACCTGATGACCACCGGCACCAGCGAGGATTCACACCATCACACGCTGGGACGCAAGCTGGTACGCGGGGAATGGGATGCGATCTCCGGCGAGGGCGTACACACCCTGCACATGGTGGAAAAGTTCGCAGTGTTCGATTGGCGCGCCTACCCGCTGTTCTCATTGGCGCGCGACGTCGTCAACGAGCCGCAACACCTGCACCAGAGGGTTGAGGAATATCTGTTGTTCCTGCGCGGAACGGAGAGTTGTCCGATCTGAGAACGCGGTTCAGGACTTGCTGGCGAGGCGGGCGGCGTCGATGATGCTGCCGACCTTGCTCAACACGCCGACCAGCTCTTGCAGCTTGGTGCGTAGTTCAACCACTTCCTTGTCCTTGGCCTGCATCGCAGCAGCCTGATCGGCCAGGCCATCCAGCCTGGCCTGCAACTGGGCCAGTTGTGCCTGCAATTGCTGGGTGCGCGACTCGGCCTCGACCGTCTTCTTCATTTCACCGTCGAGACGTTCCTGCGCACGTCGTTGCGCCTCACTGACGGCACTCTGCGCCTGCTGCATGGCCGCTTGCGCCTGGTTCGCCCGCTTCTCGGCTTCAACAGCCTTGGCCTGCTCCTGCTTCACCGCCTCGCGCAACTGCACGATGGTCTTCAACTGCTCCAGCGACTTGTCACGCTCTTCCTGCAGGCGCTCCTGCAAGACGGTGAATTCCAGGGCCTGCTCCTTGGTCAGCGATGCAGCGCCGGCCGGCAGGGCGGCAGGCTCAACATAGGCGCGAATCTTGACGGTCTTGTCCATGGTGTCGAATCCGATCGGAATACAGTGCGGTGGATTCTACCAATAAACCACACCTTCCCGCCCGTTCGGGTGATTGTCGCCGCCCCCGGTTGTGTGCAGCATGGACGCCGTTACCATCCGCATCACCCTCCCGACCATGATCGAATACATCTTCTTCTCCGCCGCCCTGCGCGACCGTTTCGTCGCCTTCATCGAACAACGCGGCTTGCCCTGCACCGTCACCGAAGACCCGCTGGGCATGGTGGTCTCCATCGCGGAAGACATCGATGACAGCCTGGCGGACAAGATCGAGGCCTACTATGAGACGCTGGAGGCCGAACAGGAACATCTCAGTGAAGAGAACGGCGAGTTGCATCGCCTGGCCGGTTTCGGCTTCCAGTTGCCGAACGGCGAAGCACGACTGCTGCCGCTGGCGCCGCACCTTGCCAACCGCCTGATGGCGCATTTCACGCTGGACGAGATCCGCGAACTGCTGAACGAAGTGGCGCGCTATACGCTGGAACCGGCGGACGAGCACCTGTGCCATATCCTGGCCGAACAGAAAGTCCGGCAACATCCATCCTGATCCCGCGCAGCACACATGAAAAAAGCCCGCTGATGCGGGCTTTTTTCATCATGCATCGCGACAGCGATCAGTGGTGGTGACCACCTTCACCGTGCACATGGCCATGCTCCAGCTCCTCGGCGGTGGCTGCGCGCACGCCGGTGACGCTACCGGAGAAGGTCAGCGTCTTGCCGGCCAGGGGATGGTTGCCGTCCACCGTCACTTCATCGGCGGTGATTTCGGTCACGGTGTACAGCATGTAGTCTTCGTCGGCATCATCCTCGGCGCCGCCTTCGAACTGCATACCGACCGCGACATCCTTGGGGAACAGGTTGCGCGGCTCGACGCGCACCAGCTCATGCTCGTATTCGCCGAAGGCCTCATCCGGCGACATGGTGACGGAGAAGCTGTCGCCCACGTCCTTGCCATGCAATGCCTCTTCGACCAGCGGGAAGATGCCGTCGTAGCCACCGTGCAGGTAGCTGATGGGGTCGCTGGTCTGTTCGAGCAGCGAGCCGTCGGCATCGGTGAGCTTGTATGTCAGCGAGACGACGGAGTCTTTGGCGATCTTCATTTCATTTCCTTTATCAGTGTGAGTATCTCTTGTGCATGCCCGTGGGCATGTACGGCATAGAGGACGTGGCGCAAACGGCCGGCTTTGTCGATGACGAAGGTGGAACGCTGGATGGCAAGCTTCTTCTGGCCATCGACTTCCTTCTCATACAGCACGCCGTATTTGCGGCACACCCGCGCTTCCGGATCGGAAAGCAGGGTCAGCGCCAAGCCATACTTGTCGCGGAAACTGGCGTGGCTGATGCAGTCGTCACGACTCACCCCCACCACCAGCGTATCGAGTTTGGCGAACGACGCTTCAAGGTCGCTGAATTCGTTCGCCTCCATCGTGCAGCCCGGCGTGTCATCCTTGGGATAGAAGTACAGCACGATATTCTTCTGCCCCTGGTATGCAGCCAGTTTGAACGTTCCCATGTCGGCGTCCGGCAACTCGAAGTGCGGTGCCTCCATTCCAGCTTTGAGTGGTTCAGCTTGTGTTGGCATGGCGTCCTCCTGTCTGCATTCTATCCAAATTCACGTCCGAGGCGCGCCGTAATTTTCTGCGCACCGCGCTTGGCAACATAGTCGGCAGGGCTATAATCCCGTGCATGAAAAACACCCTGCTCGGCGGACTCACTCCGCAACAATTCCTGCGCGACTACTGGCAGAAGAAGCCGCTGCTGATCCGTCAGGCCGTACCCGGCTTCAAGGGACTGCTGACGCCGCAACAACTGATCGACCTTGCCTGCCACGAAGATGCCCAAGCACGCCTGGTCACGCAGCAGCGCGGCCAGTTCGGTTTGCGCCATGCGCCGTTCGCGGCAAAAGACTTCTCCGGCTTGTCGAAGAAAGGCCTGTGGAGTGTGCTGGTGCAGGGCGTGAACCATTTTCTGCCCGAGGCCACGGAGTTGTTGCAGCGCTTCAATTTCGTCCCGCACGCGCGCCTGGACGACCTGATGGTGAGCTATGCGCCCAAGGGCGGCGGTGTGGGACCGCATTTCGACGCCTACGATGTGTTCCTGCTGCAAGGTCATGGCCATCGTCGCTGGCAGATCTCCACCCAGGAAGACCAGACACTGATCGAAGGCGCACCGCTACGCATCCTCAAGGATTTCAAGGTGGAACAGGAGTGGGTGCTCGAACCGGGCGACATGCTCTACCTGCCGCCACAATGCGCACACAACGGCATCGCCGAAGACGACTGCATGACCTACTCCATCGGCTTCCGCACGCCGTGGTATCACGAGCTGGCGGAGCAATTCCTAGTTTACCTGCAAGACCGTATCGAGATCGAAGGCACCTATGCCGACCCCGATCTGGCATTGCAAAAACATCCTTCCGAGATCGGCCCCGCCATGCTGCAACAGGTTGGCAACGCCATCCGCAAGATCCGCTGGGACGATGAGGACGTCGCCAATTTCCTCGGCAGCTATCTTTCCGAACCCAAGCCGCACATCTTCTTCGATGCCCCGCAGCGTCCGCTCTCCGCAGCGCGCTTCGCCGATGCGGTTGCGCAGCGCGGCGTGGTGCTCGACCTGAAGACACAGATGCTGTGCCAGGGCAGCACGGTGTTCATCAATGGCGACGCGGAACCGGTGAGCAAAACCGAATATCGCGCGTTGCGCGAACTGGCAGATGCGCGCCGTCTGCCGCCTGGCGCAAAGCTGTCAGCGAACGCATTTGAATTGCTGCATGGCTGGTACCTGGACGGTTACCTGACCCCCGATACGAAGAGGCGCAAATAATGAGCGAAGACGCATTGCAGCACATCACCTTCGACGGTATCGCCGACTATATCGAAGCGCTGAACAAACTCTGCACTGCGGCCCAACGCAGCCTGTGCATCTTCGAAAAGGATTACGCCGACATCGGCTTCAACAGCGAAGCGCGCTACGATGCCTTGCGCCACTTCCTGCTGCAAAGCACCAGCAACCGCTTGCAGCTCCTCGCCCACGACACGCAACATCTGGTGCGCCACAGCCCGCGCGTGATGATGCTGTTGCGTGACTTCGGTCACAGCATGGCGATCCACCAGACCCCGCCGCATCTGCACAACGTGACCGAGCCGTTCGCCGTAGCGGACGATCACCACTATGTGCGCCGCTACCATTTCGATGACACGCGCGGCCTGCTCGCATGGAACGATCCGCAAGGAGCGCGCGAGCTTGCTTCACACTTTCATGAGATGTGGCAGTCTTCGCACCCTGGCGCCTCGGCGACGCGTCTTGGGCTATAGACTCGCCCCGCACTCTTGTTAAAATGAAATACAGCAGTGCCACCTGCAACTCGAATCAAAGGAAGGACACCATGAAACACTCGACATTGATCGCCGCCCTGTTCGCACTCACCTTGACCGCCTGCGGTGAACAAGCCGCCGAATCGATCGAGGCCGCCAAAAAAGCTGCCAGCCAGGCCGCTGACAAGGCGCAGGAGGCCGCCAAGGACATCGGCGATGCGGCCGATGATGCCACCAAAGCCGCTGCCGACAAGGCTAAGGAAGTGGCCGATGATGCAGCCGCTGCCGCCAAGGATACTGCAAAGCAGGCCGTAAACACGGCCGCAGACGCTGTCAATAAATAAAGTACCCCCAGGTTCGCCCCCCCTTGGGGGACAGCGAACCTGCCCACACCGGACGACTTTAGAGTTACCAGACATTCACAACCGGATGCTGACTTTTGAGGACATGTTCAAGATTCCGCTTTCCTGCTGAAATGAAAAGGTTTTTCTCCAGCCCCCACTTGTATTTTCCGTAGGGGTAGCTAGAATACCAGCCGCTTTTTCTTTGGGAAGGTTGTAGAAAGAGCGCTTCACCACAAACCTTCACTCATTGTCCGTAATACCTTTTTCGATTGGAAAATTGAACATGAAACACTCTGCTTTGATCGCAGCCCTGTTGGCCCTGTCCCTGTCCGCTTGCGGCGAGAAGGCCGCCGAGACCGCAGCTCCTGTTGCCGCTCCGGCAACTGAAGCCGCCGCACCGGCAGCCGCCTCCGCAACAGAGGCAGCCGCTCCGGCAGCAGCATCGGCTACCGAAGCTGCAGCTCCGGCCGCCAAGTAATACCTGCACGTCAAAATGAAGAAGCCGGCGCAAGCCGGCTTTTTCATTTCCGCAGCCGTTACAACTCCAACCAGTCCAGCCCATACGCCTGTGTGGCGACGCTGATCCTCTCGGCAGCACACTGCAAGGCCGCACTCAATGCCGCCACCGCCAGTTCCGGCAGATTATTGTGTTCACTCAGATGCGCTGCAACGATATGGCGCAGATACCGGACATCGAGCCCGGCCAGCAATTCCGCGGCCTGACGATTGTTGAGATGGCCATAACGGCCACCGACACGCTGCTTAAGGCTGAGCGGATAACGCCCGGTACGCAACATCTCTTCGTCATGGTTGCACTCCAGCACCAACGCATGACAACCATCGAGCGACTGGCGGATGTGCGGGGTGATATGCCCGGTGTCGGTCAACACGCCCAGACGATGGCAACCATCGCTGAATACATATTGCACCGGCTCGCGCGCATCATGCGGCACCAGGAACGGATGCACCTCGACCGCGCCGATACCGAACGCCAGATGGGGATTGATGCCGTTGACCTGCACCTCGGAAAAGGCTGCCTGCTGAGCGATCCAGGTGCCATGCGTCATCCAGACCGGGATAGCGAAGCGGCGTGCCAGGCGTGCTACGCCGCCGATGTGGTCGCTATGCTCATGGGTGACGAGGATACCGCTGAGCTGTTCTGGCTGCACCCCCAAACGCGCCAGGCGTGCCTGCGTCTCGCTGAGCGAGAAACCGCAGTCCAGCATCAGCAAAGTTTCGCCGACCTGGACCAGCAGCGCATTGCCTTCACTGCCACTGCCCAGCGATGCGAACCGCATCACCGGGTTCAGTTGCCCATCTGACGGTAGAGGCTCTCCAGCACGCGCGTTGCTTCTGCCGCTTGGGACGCTTGCACCGTGACAACGCTGGCACCACCGGTTTCACGTACTTGCACGCGCATCTCGCTCGGCGCATCAACGCTCGGCTTGAGGAAGAACAAACCCTTGCTGCGATCGACATCGCTGGTCGCCAGCTTGGCGCGCTCGAGCGCCAGTTTGACCTTGCGCCAGGCATGATCGAATGGGTCGTCCAGCAGCACGAAGTCGCGGCCTTCCACCGTCATCATGCGCACGCCCTGAGTAGGTGTAGCAGTCGCCGCAGCCGATGCCTCGGGAGCGGCGCAAGGGGCAGCCTGCTCTGTCACTGCACCACGCGTATAGGCGGAATAACTGGCGACCTGGGTACCCTCCTGCTCCGGCACCGCATAACGCTGACCATTGGCCGGCATGGTCAGATCGGGCGGCACTTCGAGCGCCGGCACCGACGCCGCACCGTTCTTGTAATCCACTGGTTCACGGCCGGGCAACAGGCTGCATCCAGCCAGCAGTGAGAAAGTGAGCGAAGCAAGGAAAAGATTACGCATTTGCATGTTCAGATACCTGTCAGATCACGCCGGCCTGGCGCATGGCTTCTTCCACCGCAGGTTGCGCCGCAGTGGAAAGCGGAGTGAGCGGCAAACGCAGCACGTTCTTCATCATACCCAGACGGGCCACAGCCCACTTCACCGGAATCGGGTTGGCCTCGACGAACAGCTTGCGGTGCAGACCGAGCAGCTGGAAGTTGATGGCGCGCGCCTTGGCGACATCGCCGGCCAGGGCGGCGGCGCACATCTCATGCATCAGGCGTGGCGCGACGTTGGCGGTGACCGAGATGGTGCCGTGCGCACCCAGCAGCATCAGTGCCAGAGTGCTGGCATCGTCGCCACTGTAGATCGCGAAATCCGCAGGCGCACGTTGCAGCAGATCGCTGCCGCGCTCGATGCCGCCGGTGGCATCCTTGATGCCCACGATGTTGGGGATCTGTGCCAGACGCAGCACGGTGTCGTTGCTCATGTCGGCGCCGGTACGTCCCGGTACGTTGTACAGGATGTGCGGCATGTCCACCGCCTCGGCGATGGCTTTGAAATGCAGATACAGGCCTTCCTGCGTCGGCTTGTTGTAATAGGGCACCACGGTCAGCGATGCATCTGCCCCCACCCGCTTGGCGAAGGTCGCCAGCTCGATGGCCTCCTTGGTCGAGTTCGCGCCGGTGCCGGCGATGATGGGCACGCGCTTGGCGGCATGCTTCACCGCTTCGGCGATGAGCAACTCATGCTCTTCCACGTCGACGGTGGGGGATTCGCCGGTGGTGCCGACGACCACGATGCCATCGGTGCCTTCGGCGATATGGAAATCGATCAATGCGCGGAACGCAGCCAAGTCCAGGCTGCCATCCTCCTGCATCGGGGTGACGATT
>JAJZSA010000022.1 GCA_021822115.1 Pseudomonadota bacterium | reverse complement strand
AGAACTCTTCGTAGGCGGCCAGTACTTCTGCCGCATACATCAGCGACGGCCCGCCACCCATATACACCGCCACCGCGAGCATCTCGTTCACCTGCTCGCGCGTCGCACCCAGCTTCACCAGCGCGCGCACATGGAAGCCGATGCAACCGTCGCAACGCGTGGAAACCGCGATGCCGGTAGCGATCAGTTCTTTCTGCAACGCACTCAGCACGCCCTCCGCCATGGCCGATTTGGCCATCGCATCGAAGCCGGCCATCGGCGCCTGCGCTTCCTTGCGGAACGGCATCAGCAGCTTGCTGATACGCTGGGTGAGTTCCTTGTACGATCCGCTCATCTCTTCCTCCTTAAGGTTGGTCCTGCACGATGAAGCACGCCGCCTGCCCGTGCGCTGTGCCGGTGGTGTCGGTCAGATTCCAGATGGTGCACTGCTCGATCATGAAACGGCGTCCGCTGCTGGCGATGCGCATGCCGGCATAGCCATCGACATAACCCTGCGCCGCGACCTGGCGCAACGCCCGTTCACGCGCCTCCTGGTTCACCGGCTCGGCCGACAGGCGCGACGGCAGGCGCGCGAAATCCGCGAACGTCATCTCGAAACAATGCAGCGCGTAACGGTTGCCGTAGAAGAACACTGGATCGGCTTCGGTACCGTGCGCCACGATGGCGCACGGCGCGTCCCATACGGCTGCGGCCAATGCCGCATCGTCCGCCGGCACGCTCCCCAGCAAAGGCTGGCCGGTGAGGCGCCGATAGCTCTCGGTCAGCAGGCGCAAGCGCGCCCAGAGCCGCGCGTCAGATGGGGGTGAGCTTGGCATATTCCAGCGCGAGCCACTTGCTGCCGGCACGTTTGAAGTTGACCTGCACGCGGCCTTCGTTGCCGCTGCCCTCGGTATCCGTCACCACGCCTTCGCCGAACTTCTGGTGGAACACCGCTTGACCGATGCGCCACGGCGACTTGGGCGACGGCGGTGTCGGTGGTTGCGCCGGAGCGCCGCCGAACGCCGCCACATAGCTCTCGGTCTCGCGCCGGCCACCATCGAAATTGCGTTTCTGCGCGAAGCGCGGCGTAAGCCAATGCAGCAAGGCTTCCGGGATCTCGCGCAGGAAGCTGGACGCCATGCCGTAATGCGTCTGCCCATGCAGCATGCGACTCTGCGCGAAAGTGAGATACAGACGACGGCGTGCACGCGTGATGGCTACGTACATCAGGCGGCGCTCCTCGTCGAGATCGCCGTTGTCGATGCTGTTCTGATGCGGGAACAGCCCCTCCTCCAGGCCGGTGATGAACACCGCGTGGAACTCCAGCCCCTTGGCGGCATGCACCGTCATCAGGTGCAGCGCATCTTCGCTGTCGCCCGCCTGGTGTTCGCCCGCTTCCAGCGAGGCATGCGCGAGGAAGGCGGACACGCCGTCGTCCTCGTTCTCATGCACGAACAGGGTGGCCGAGTTGATGAGTTCGTTCAGGTTCTCGAGACGCTCCTCGGCTTCGCGCCTCTTGGCCGGCGCACTGCGTTCGCCTTCGTAATGTGCGATCAGCCCGCTATGCTGCAACACATGGTCGATCACCTCGGGCAGCGGCAAGCCGCGCGTACCGCTGCGCAAGGATTCGATCAGGCCGACAAAGGCGGTGACCTTGCCACCCATGCGCGCGGCGGCATCGAACAGCGTGGTGTTGAACTGGCGCGCATTCTCCTGCAACTGCTCGATGCTGCGCGCGCCGATGCCGCGCGTGGGGAAATTGATGATGCGCAGCAAGGCGTTGTCGTCGTCGCCGTTCTCCATCAGGCGCAGGTAGGCCAGCGCGTGCTTGACCTCCTGGCGCTCGAAGAAGCGCAGGCCGCCGTACACGCGATACGACAAACCGGCCGACACCAACGCATGTTCCAGCACACGCGATTGCGCGTTGGAACGATAGAGCAGGGCCATCTCGCTGAGATGCACGCCCTCGCGTTTCAACTGCTGGATCTCGTCCACGATGAACGCGGCTTCGTCCACATCGGTGCCCGCCTCGTACACGCGGATCTGTTCGCCCTTGTCGGCATCGGTCCACAGGTTCTTGCCCAGACGCTCGCGGTTGTTGGCGATCAGCGCGTTGGCGGCGTCGAGGATGTTGGCGTGCGAGCGATAGTTCTGTTCCAGCTTGATGACGCTCTCCACATGGAAGTCGCGCAAAAGTTCCTGCATGTTGCCCACGTTGGCGCCACGGAAGGCATAGATGGACTGGTCGTCGTCGCCTACGGCGAATAACGCATTGCTCTGCCCCGCCAGCAACTTCAGCCAGCGGTACTGCAAGGGGTTGGTGTCCTGGAACTCGTCCACCAGGATATGTTTGAAGCGCGTCTGGTAATGCTCGCGCAAGGCGGCGTTGCGCGACAGCAACTCATAGCAACGTAGCAACAACTCGGAGAAATCCACCACGCCCTCGCGCTGACATTGCGCGTCGTACTCGGCGAAGATCTCCACCTTGCGCCGCGTGTAAGGGTCGTAGGCTTCCACATCGGAAGCGCGCAACCCCTGCTCCTTGTTGCCGCTGATGAACCATTGCATCTCGCGCGGCGGGTATTTCTCGTCGTCCACGTTCATCGCCTTCATCAGACGCTTGATGGCGGACAACTGGTCGCCGGAATCAAGGATCTGGAAGGTCTCCGGCAGACTGGCCTCGCGATGGTGCGCGCGCAACATGCGGTTGCACAGGCCGTGGAAGGTGCCGATCCACATGCCGCGCGTGTTGATCGGCAGCATGGCCGACAGGCGCGTGACCATCTCTTTCGCCGCCTTGTTGGTGAAGGTGACCGCCAGCACGCCGGAGGGCGACACCTGGCCGGTGCTGATGAGGTAGGCGATGCGCGTGGTCAGCACGCGCGTCTTGCCGCTGCCCGCGCCCGCCAGGATCAGCGCAGACTGGGCGGGAAGTTCGACGGCGGCACGTTGTTCAGGATTGAGACCGGAGAGCAGGGAAGCATTCATGGCTCGATTATCCCACAGGCCATGACACACTCAGCTGCAAACAAAAACGGGGAAGCGTCTCCGCTTCCCCGTTGCTGTGCTGCGAGTAAGGCTTAAGCCTTTTTCTTCTTCTGGATCATGTCGTGCATGATCGGCGCCAGGATCACTTCCATCGCATGGCTCATCTTGCCGCCGGGCACCACCAGGGTGTTGGCACGAGACATGAAGGAGTTCGGGATCATCTGCAGGAAGTAGGGGAAATCCACACCCTTCGGATCCTTGAAGCGGATGACCACGAAACTCTCGTCCGGCGTCGGGATGTCGCGCGCGATGAACGGGTTGGAGGTGTCCACCGTTGCCACGCGTTGGAAGTTGATGTCGGTGCGCGAGAACTGCGGGGTGATGTAGTTGATGTAGTCCGGCATGCGACGCAGGATGGTGTCCACGGTCGCTTCGGCGGAATAGCCGCGCTCGGCCTTGTCGCGATGGATCTTCTGGATCCACTCCAGGTTGACCACCGGCACCACGCCGATACCCAGGTCGACGTAACGGCTGGCGTCCACGCCCTTCTTCTCGTCGGTGACCAGACCGTGCAAACCTTCATAGAACAGCAGGTCGGTATCGGACTCGATGTTCTCCCACGGGGTGAACACGCCGGGCTTCAAGTCGGTCAGGTTGAAGTGCTTGTTGTGCAGCGCTGCCTCTTCTTCGCTGTGCACGTAGTAGCGGCGCTGGCACATGCCGGTCTCGCCATACTGCTTGAACATGCCCTCGATCTTGTCGAAGTGGTTGGACTCCGGACCGAAGTGGCTGAAGTGGTTGTTGCCGGCCTTGGCGGCTTCGGCAGCGGCAGCACGGAACGCCATGCGGTCCAGGCTATGCAGGCTGTCGCCTTCGATCACGGCGGCGCTGATCTTCTCGCGGCGGAAGATGTTCTCGAACGCGCGCTTGACGGTAGTAGTACCGGCGCCGGACGAGCCGGTGACGGCGATGACGGGATGCTTGACGGACATGGGTTCTCTCTCCTGGAAAGATCTATGAAAAATTTTTGGACCGCGATTCTAGCAGAAACCCCTGACTTGCCACTAACTTAGCCACGATGGCCACCTGTTCGACATACCTTGCCGATATAATGTCGCCCTATTTTCGTCCAGCATCCATAGAACGCCGCCCATCATGCAACAAAGTTACACCCCTAAAGACATCGAATCCGCCGCTCAGCAGCACTGGGAACAGACCAAAGCCTTCCGTGCCGTCAAGGAAGCGGGCAAGCCCAAGTACTACTGCCTGTCCATGTTCCCCTACCCCTCGGGCAAGCTGCACATGGGCCATGTGCGCAACTATACGATTGGGGATGTCCTCACCCGCTGGCACAAGATGCGCGGCTACAGCGTGCTGCAACCCATGGGCTGGGACGCCTTCGGCCTGCCTGCCGAAAACGCGGCCATCGCCAACCAGGTGCCGCCCGCGCAATGGACCTACGACAACATCGCCTATATGAAGAAGCAGCTTCAGTCGCTGGGGCTGGGCATCGACTGGACGCGCGAGATCGCCACCTGCCAGCCGGACTATTACAAATGGAACCAGTGGCTGTTCCTGCGCATGCTGGAAAAAGGCGTCGCCTACAAGAAGACCCAGACCGTGAACTGGGACCCGGTGGACCAGACCGTGCTGGCCAACGAGCAAGTCATCGACGGGCGCGGCTGGCGCACCGGTGCGCTGGTGGAGAAGCGCGAGATCCCCGGCTATTACCTCGGCATCACCCAGTACGCGGAAGAGCTGCTGGCCGACCTCGACAAGCTGCCAGGCTGGCCCGAGCGCGTGAAGGCTATGCAGGCCAACTGGATCGGCAAGAGCCACGGCGTGCGCTTCGCCTTCCCGCATGACATCAAGGATGGCGGCGCACTCATCACCGACGGCAAGCTGTGGGTGTACACCACGCGCGCCGACACCATCATGGGCGTCACCTTCGTCGCCGTGGCCGCGGAACACCCGCTGGCTGCGCATGCCGCGAAGAGCAACGCTGCCGTCGCGGCCTTCGTCGAGAAGTGCAAGCACGTGTCGGTGATGGAAGCCGACATCGCCACCATGGAAAAGGAAGGCGTAGACACCGGCCTCAAGGTCACCCACCCGCTCACTGGCGAGCAGGTGCCGGTGTGGGTCGGCAACTATGTGCTGATGGGTTATGGCGAGGGCGCGGTGATGGCCGTGCCGGCGCATGACGAGCGGGATTTCGGGTTCGCCAAGAAATACAAGCTGCCGATCAAGCAAAGCATCAGCGTCACCGGCAAGACCTTCTCCACCGACGCATGGGCTGAGTGGTACGGCGACAAGGAACACGGCGTCTGCGTGAACTCCGGCAAATACGACGGCCTCAATTACCAGCAAGCGGTGGACGCCATCGCTGCCGACCTCAAGGCGAAGAATCTCGGCGACAAGCAGGTGCAATGGCGCCTGCGCGACTGGGGCGTTTCGCGCCAGCGTTACTGGGGTTGCCCGATCCCCATCATCCATTGCGACAGCTGCGGCGACGTGCCGGTGCCGGACGATCAACTGCCGGTGGTGCTGCCCGAGGATTGCGTGCCGGACGGCAGCGGCAATCCGCTGCACAAGCGCGCGGACTTTTTGAACTGCACCTGCCCCAAGTGCGGCAAGCCCGCCAAGCGCGAGACCGACACCATGGACACCTTCGTGGATTCGTCCTGGTACTACGCGCGCTACGCCAGCGGCTTCAAGTCCGACGCGATGGTGGACAGCGAGACCAACCACTGGATGCCGGTGGACCAGTACATCGGCGGCATCGAGCATGCGATTTTGCACCTTTTGTATTCGCGCTTCTGGAGCAAGGTGATGCGCGACATGAAGCTGGTGGATTACGACGAGCCGTTCGCCAACCTGCTCACCCAGGGCATGGTGCTCAACCACATCTTCTCGCGCCGCACCGACAAGGGCGGCATCCAGTACTTCCCGCCCAATGAAGTCGAGATGGTGAAGGACGAGGGCGGCCGCATCACCGGCGCCAAGCTGGTGAGCGACGGTTCTGCCATTGACTATCAGGGCATCGGCACCATGTCGAAATCCAAGCTCAACGGCGTGGACCCGCAGGCACTGATCGACGAATACGGCGCCGACACCGCGCGCCTGTTCATGATGTTCGCCGCGCCGCCCGAGCAGACGCTGGAGTGGGCCGATTCCGGCGTGGAAGGTTCGCACCGCTTCCTCAAGCGCTTGTGGGCGTTCGCGGCCGAGTTCGCCAACATCGGCAAGGAAGCGGAAGCGCACGACCTCGGCAACCTCTCCGCCGATGCCAAGACGCTGCGCCGCGAGATCCACCTCGCGCTGCGTCAGGCCAACTACGACATGGCGCGCTTCCAGTTCAACACCGTGGTCTCCGCCGCGATGAAGATGCTCAACGCACTGGAGAAGAGCGGCAAGGAAGCGGCGAACCGCGCGGTAGTCAACGAAGCGCTGTCCATCCTGCTGCGCCTGCTCTCGCCCATCACGCCGCACATCGCGCATGCGCTGTGGCGCGAGCTGGGTTATGGCGACGACGTGCTCGCGGCACAGTGGCCGGAACCGCTGGAGGCGGCGCTGGTGCAGGACGAGCTGGAGCTGGTGTTGCAGGTGAACGGCAAGATGCGTGGCAGCATCAAGGTCGCCGCCAGTGCCGATAAGGCCACCATCGAACAGGCTGCCGTCGCACATGAGGCGGTGCAGAAGCAGCTCGACGGCGGCACGCCGAAGAAGGTGATCGTGGTGCCGGGCCGCCTGGTCAACGTGGTGGTGTAAGCGATGAGTGCGCGCCGCCTGCTGTTAGTCCTGTCCGTCCTGCTGCTCACGGCGTGCGGCTTCCATCTGCGCGGCAGCGACCTGAAGGATGTGCGCTTCGGCTTCACTTCCCTCTACCTCAAGACGCAGGGTGAGAGCCCGTTCGTCATTGAGCTGCGCCGCACCTTAGGCAAGAACAAGATGATGCCGGTCGCCAGTGCAGGGGAAGCGCAACTGATCCTGGAAATAGTCAGCGAGCAGACCACCAAGCAGATCCTTTCGCTGTCAGCCAACGGTCGCGTGCGCGAATACCAATTGGGCTACCGCGTCACCCTGCACGCTTATGACCAGCAGCGCATGGATTGGCTGCCCGAAGACAGCATCCAGCTGTCGCGCGTGCTCGCCTATGACGATGCGCAGGTGCTGGCCAAGGAACAGGAAGAGGCGCAACTGTACAAGGATATGCGCGCCGATGCGGTTGGCCAGACCATGCGCCGTCTCATGCGCGCCAAGCCGCAGGAATAAGTAAGCATGAACGTCGACAGCGAAGACCTGCCGCGTCACCTGGCCAAAGGTTTGGCTCCGCTGTATGTGGTGCACGGCGAAGCCTTGCTGCTCGCCATCGAAGCGGCGGATGCCATCCGTAACGCGGCACGCACCGCTGGTTATACCGAACGCGAGACCTTCATTGCCGAACCCGGCTTCAAATGGCCGACCTTGCGCAACAGCGCGCAAAGCATGTCGCTGTTCTCCGACAAGAAGGTGATCGACCTGCGCATTCCGTCCGGTAAGCCCGGTACGGAAGGTGCGCAAGCGTTGCAGGACCATTGCTCCGACCTGCCGCCCGACACCCTGACCCTGATCACCCTGCCCAAGCTGGATGGCACCACGATGAAGAGCAAGTGGTTCACCGCGCTGGCGGCGCATGGCACGGTAGTGAGCGCCAACGATGTCGCACTGGCCGCGCTGCCGCAGTGGATCGCCGGCCGCCTGCAACGCCAGGGACAGTCGGCGGATGCGGACACGCTGACTTTCCTCGCGCAACGCGTGGAAGGCAACCTGCTCGCCGCCTGGCAGGAGATCCAGAAGCTCGCGCTGCTCTACCCCGCCGGTCCGCTGTCTTTCGAACAGGTGAAGGATGCGGTGATGGATGTGGCGCGCTATGACGTGTTCAAGCTGTCGGAAGCGATGCTGTCCGGTGATGCGACGCGTTATGCGCGCATCCTCGACGGCCTGCGTGCAGAAGGCACCGCTACGGTGCTGATCCTGTGGGCGCTGGCCGAAGACATCCGCGCGCTGGCCAAAGTCGCGCGTGCCATGCAACAGACCGGCAACGTATCCAGCGCCTTGCGCGAAGCACGCGTGTGGGGCGTGCGCCAGAAGCTGGTAGAACGCGCGGTGCGCCGCATCAGCCCGGTCTTCGCCGAGCGCGCCCTGCGTCAGGCGGCGCAGATTGACCGACTGGTGAAAGGGCTGCGCCAGGGCGATGTGTGGGATGAACTGCTGCATCTCGGTGTACGTTGTGCACGGGCGGGGGCGCGATGAGCGAGGTGCTGCTGGTGCTCACCAACCTGCCGGACCGTGCTGCGGCGGAACATATCGCCGAGGCGCTGGTCACAAACCGCGCCGCTGCCTGCGTGAACATCCTGCACGGCTGCACCTCGGTGTACCGCTGGCAAGGCGGGCTGGAACGTGCGGAAGAAGTACCCCTGTTGATCAAGACCACGCGCGCGGCCTATGCCGGCCTGGAGCAGAAGCTGCGTGAACTGCATCCCTATGAGGTGCCGGAGATCGTAGCCTTGCCGGTGACCGCCGGCTGGCCTGCCTACCTCGACTGGGTCGCCACCGAAACCAAGGAATAAGCCATGCTGCATCGTTTGTTGTTGATCGTCCTCTTATCCGTCGTCCCGCAAGCGATGGCCGACCTGCTGTCTTTCGGCAGCAAACCGAAGTTCCTGCCGCCTGACCAGGCTTTCCTGCTACAGGTCAAGGCAGTGGACGACCACACGTTGCTCGCCAGCTTCGATATCACGCCCAGCTACTATCTGTACAAAGACAAGATCCAGTTCACGCTGGGTGGCGGCGCAACGAAGATCGCCGCCCTGCGCCTGCCCGATGGCGAGACCAAGAACGACCCCAACTTCGGCGTGATGCAGGTGTACCACACCAGCTTCCAGGCCGAGATCGCGCTGCAGGATGCCGACATGAAGACGCCGCTGGAACTGGATGCCAGCTATCAAGGGTGCAGCGACGATGGCCTGTGCTATCCGCCCATTGAAAAACATTTCTCGCTCGACCTGGCGACCGTGGCCAGTACCGCACCGCCCGCTGCCACCCCAGCCGCAGATGAGAACCAACAGATCGCCCTGCTGTTCAAGAGCGGCAGCTTCTGGCTCATCGTGACCTTCTTCTTCGGCGCTGGACTGCTGCTCTCGCTCACGCCCTGCGTGTTCCCCATGATCCCCATCCTGTCCGGCATCATCGTCGGCCGCGGCCACCAGATCACCCATGCGCATGCTTTCCTGCTGTCGCTGGCCTATGTGCTGGGCATGGCCATCACCTACGCCATCGCCGGCGTGGCGGCCGGCTATTCCGGCAACCTGATCTCCAATGCCCTGCAGACGCCCTGGGTGCTGGGCAGTTTCGCCGCGCTGTTCGTGCTGCTGTCACTATCCATGTTCGGCCTGTATGAGCTGCAATTGCCGGCTGCATTGCAAAGCCGCCTGAGCGACACCAGCAACAAGCTGCATGGCGGCCACCTGACCGGCGTGTTCGCCATGGGCGCCCTGTCCGCCATCATCATGGGACCCTGTGTCGCCGCACCGCTGGCCGGCGCCCTGCTCTACATCAGCCAGACACACGATGCCGTGCTGGGCGGCAGTGCGCTGTTCGTGATGGGATTGGGTATGGGCGTGCCCTTGCTGCTGATCGGCACCTCGGCCGGCACCCTGCTGCCCAAAGCCGGGCCCTGGATGGAATCAGTGAAACGCTTCTTCGGCGTGTTGATGCTGGCGCTGGCGATCTGGATCGTCGCCCCGGTGCTCCCGGTTGCCGCACAGATGCTGGCCTGGGCCGCGCTGCTGATCTTCTGTGCCATCCATCTGCGCGCGCTCGACCCGTTGCCCGCCAATGCCCGCGGCCTCCATCGCCTGGGCAAGGCACTCGGCATCCTGGCCTTGCTGTTGGGCGTGGCCTACCTGATCGGCGCCCTGTCCGGTGCGCGCGACGTGTTGCGTCCGCTGGGCGGCTTCCGAGCCACGGCGCAGGCAACGGAGGCGGTGGCGACACCGTTCCAGCGCATCAAGGGACTGGACGGCTTGCAAGCACGGCTGGCCCAGACCGGCGGCAAGGTGGTGATGCTGGATTTCTATGCCGACTGGTGTATCTCGTGCAAGGAGATGGAACGCTTCACCTTCAGCGATCCCGCCATCCGCAAGCGTCTGGACCAGGCACTGCTGTTGCAGGCCGATGTCACAGCCAACGACATGGCCGACAAAGCCCTGTTGCAACACTTCCAGTTGTTCGGCCCGCCGGCCATCCTGTTTTTCGATGCGCAGGGCAAGGAATTGTCCGACCTGCGCGTGATCGGTTATCAGGATGCCACCCGCTTCGGCGCCTCACTGGCTCATGTCGGGCTGTGAGCCCTTATTCACATATCATCACCGAATGGATGGACAAAGTTCCCCATTTTGCGGCAAACTGCGCGCCATGAAACACATCCTCGTTCTGCACGGCCCCAACCTGAATCTGCTCGGCACCCGCGAGCCGGAAGTCTATGGTCGCGTCACGTTGGATGAAATTAACGCCAGATTACTGGCACAAGCCGAGAAGAGCGGCGCCAAGCTGACTTACTTCCAAAGCAACACCGAAGGCACCCTGGTCGACCGCGTTCAGCAAGCGCGCACCGACGGCACCGACTTCATCATCATCAATCCCGCCGCCTTCACCCACACCAGCGTCGCCCTGCGCGATGCACTGGCGGCGGTGGCTATCCCCTTCGTCGAGGTACACCTGTCGAACGTGTATGGCCGCGAGGCGTTCCGCAAACACTCGTATTTCTCCGACATCGCTGTCGGCGTGATCAGCGGGCTGGGCGCCAAGGGCTATGAACTGGCACTCGAATATGCATTGCAACGCAACTGAACGAACATTCTAGGAGAGTAGAGCATGGACCTGCGCAAACTGAAAACCCTGATCGAACTGGTGGAAAACTCGGGCATCGCCGAACTGGAACTGACCGAAGGTGAAGAGCATGTGCGCATCTCGCGCGCCAGCTCGGTCGCCGCGCCGGTACAACACGTCTATGCGGCCGCTCCGCAAGCGGCTGCCATAGCCCCTGCGGCTGCTCCCGCAGCGGCCCCGGCCGAGCCCGCCGTGCCGGAAGGCCACGTCATCAAATCGCCCATGGTCGGCACCTTCTACCGCGCACCTTCCCCCGGCGCCAAGTCGTTCGTCGACGTCGGCGCCAATGTGAACGCCGGCGACACGCTGTGCATCATCGAAGCCATGAAGCTGCTGAACGAGATCGAAACCGATAAGGGTGGCGTGGTCAAAGCCATCCTGGTCGAAAACGGTCAGCCGGTGGAGTTCGGTCAACCCCTGTTCATCATCGGTTAAAGCATCATGGCCGTATTCGAACGCAAACCCCGCGCGCCGGCCGCCGAGAAGAAGCCGGCCATGTTCGAGAAGATCCTCATCGCCAATCGCGGCGAGATCGCCTTGCGCATCCAGCGCGCCTGCCGCGAGCTGGGCATCAAGACCGTGGCCGTGCATTCCGAAGCGGATGCCGATGCCAAATATGTGAAGCTGGCGGATGAGTCCGTCTGCATCGGCCCCGCACCTTCCGGCCAGAGCTATCTGCACGTGCCCGCCATCATCAGCGCAGCGGAAGTGACCGACGCGCAGGCCATCCACCCCGGCTACGGCTTCCTGTCCGAGAACGCCGACTTCTCCGAGCGTTGCGAGAAGTCCGGCTTCGTGTTCATCGGCCCGCGCGCCGAGACCATCCGCCTGATGGGCGACAAGGTGTCTGCCAAGAACGCCATGAAAAAAGCCGGCGTGCCGGTGGTGCCCGGCATCGACGGCGCACTGCCGGACGATCCGGCCGAGATCGTCAAGATCGCCCGCATGATCGGTTATCCGGTCATCATCAAGGCTGCCGGTGGCGGCGGCGGTCGCGGCATGCGCGTGGTGCATACCGAAGCCGCACTGCTCAACGCGGTGACCATGACCAAGACCGAAGCGCAGGCCGCCTTCAACAATCCCATGGTGTACATGGAGAAGTTCCTGGAGAACCCGCGCCACATCGAGATCCAGGTGCTGGCCGACCAGCATGGCAATGCCGTGTACCTGGGAGAGCGCGACTGCTCCATGCAGCGTCGCCACCAGAAGATCATCGAAGAAGCGCCGGCCCCCGGCGTCGACCGCAAACTGATCGCCAAGATCGGCGAGCGCTGTGCCGAGGCCTGCCGCAAGATCGGCTATCGCGGCGCGGGCACCTTCGAGTTCCTGTACGAGAACGGCGAGTTCTACTTCATCGAGATGAACACCCGCGTACAGGTGGAGCATCCGGTGTCGGAGATGATCACCGGCATCGATATCGTGCAGCAACAGATCCGCGTCGCCGCCGGCGAGAAACTGCCGTTCCGCCAGAAGGACATCGAGTTCAAGGGCCATGCCATCGAGTGCCGCGTGAATGCCGAGCATCCGTACACCTTCGTGCCGTCGCCAGGGCGCATCACCACCTGGCATGTGCCGGGCGGCCCCGGCATCCGCGTGGATTCCCATGTCTATGCCAACTACTTCATCCCGCCGCACTACGACTCGATGATCGGCAAGCTGATCGCTTACGGCGACACGCGCGACCAGGCTATCGCCCGCATGCGCACCGCCCTGTCCGAGATGGCGGTGGAAGGCATCCTGACCAACATCCCGCTGCACCAGGAACTGATGAACGACGCCGCTTTCGTGCGCGGCGGCACCAGCATCCATTACCTGGAGCATAAGTTGGCGGAACGCACCAAGGGCAAATAAGCCATGGCCTGGCTCACGCTGTCGGTGCAGGCGGAAGCCAGCCATGCGGAGGCATTGAGCGAATCCCTGCTGGCGCACGGTGCGCTGTCGGTGGACATGCTCGATGCCGATGCCGACACCCCGGACGAACAAGCCATCTTCGGCGAGCCGGGCGAACCTACTGCCAGTGTCTGGCAGCACAATCTCATCAATGCGCTGTTCGAACAGGATGCCGATGTCGAGGGCATCCTGCGCACCTGCTATGCCGAACTCGGCATCACCCACCCTGCGGCGCATACCATCGCGAAGCTGGAAGAGAACGACTGGGTGCGCCTGACCCAATCACAGTTCGACCCCATCCGCATCAGCGACCGCCTGTGGATCGTGCCGACCTGGCATGAGGCAAGTGATCCATCCGCCATCAACATCGCGCTCGATCCCGGGCTGGCCTTCGGCACCGGTAGTCACCCGACCACGCGGCTATGCCTGCGCTGGCTGGACGGCAACATCCAGGGCGGCGAATCGGTGATCGACTACGGTTGTGGCTCCGGCATTCTCGCCATCGCGGCGATGAAGCTGGGTGCCGGCAGTGCACTCGGCGTGGACATCGATCCGCAGGCTGTCATCGCCAGCCGTGACAATGCGCAAGCCAATCAAGTGCAGGCCGAGTTCTACGTCCCCGATGCTGCGCCCGCTGGCGGTCAATACGACGTGGTGGTCGCCAACATCCTCACCAACCCCTTGCGCGCACTGGCGCCGTTGCTGGCGGCGTATGCCAGAACCGGGGGGCGCATCGTATTGTCCGGCATCCTGGCCGACCAGGCGGATGAAGTGATGCGCATCTATGCGCAATGGTTCGACTTCGCGCCGCCGGTCATCGAAGATGGCTGGTGCTGTCTGTCGGGAACCAAGCGATGAGCGGCATCACCCAGTGTCCGGATTGCAGCACACGCTTCAAGGTCAGCGCCGAGCAACTCGAAGCGCACGACGGTCTGGTGCGTTGCGGTCGCTGCCAGCATGTGTTCAATGCCCACGAGCACATGCAAACCGAGGAGCCGGATCCCCAGTTGAGCCTGCCCATCGATGAGCAGCCCGTCGACGACCAGCCAAGTGCAGAAGATGCTGGGACCGGCGATACGACCGTCAAAGTGGAAGCCGCCGAGATCGATGCCGACGCGCACGAAGAGGACAGTGTTGCCGCGAACGATCAACTCGCCGAGCCCGCAGCAGACAATATGCCGGGAGCACAGGCATCTGAGTTGTCGCCCATTCCCGACCTCACCGAGCTGGAGCCTGCCCCCACCACGCTGGCGCAGCAAGTGCAGTTCATCGAGGATGCGGACACGCCGCCTGCCGCTGCACCCGCAGCACGACGCCACGCTTGGGCCATCTGGGGCAGTACCGCGCTGACGCTGGTGCTCGCCGGTCAGGCCACCTACCATTTCCGTGACGATCTCGCAGTACAGCTGCCCGGCCTCAAACCCCTGCTGGTACAGACCTGCGACGCGATCGGTTGTCGCATCGGCCTGCCGCGCGATGTCGACGTGCTCTCCATCGAATCATCGGAGCTGGAAGCGGATCCGCATCAGGCCAGCGTGATCACCTTGCGCGCCCTGTTGCGCAATCGCGCCAGCCATGTCGAAGCCTGGCCCAGTCTGGAACTGACACTCACCGACCTGAATGACCAGGCTATCGCGCGCCGCGCTTTCCATCCTGCCGACTATCTCGCAGATACAACCGACATCGAGCGCGGCATCGGCCGCAACCGTGAGCGCGAGATCGTCCTGCGCCTGGACACCAGCGACCTCAAACCCAGCGGCTACCGTCTGCTGCTGTTCTATCCACAATAACGCACCACCCGACCGGCCGCACAGCACGCAGCAACTGCGTCGCCCTATGCCGTCATACCCTGGACAATAAAAAAGGGGAGCCGAAGCTCCCCTGAAATCTGCCGCTTGCGCGGCAGCGCTCTCTTTCTTGCTGCTTAGAACAGCACTTCCATCAGCAGAGTGGTCATGGTCTTGCCAACTGCATTCGGGTTGGCATCCCACAGAGAACCAGACTGGGAGGTGTAGTTCAGGCCGAACTCGATGTTCTGGGCCAGCTCATAGGTACCACCGATCATGACGGCGTTGTCGTTCTTGGTGCCCAGCTTGGCGGAACGCAGACCGCCTTGCACAGTCACCACACCGGGGATCAGTTCCAGAGTACCAGCCACGTTGAAGGAGCTAGCCTTGTCCACGGACGGGCCAGTCAAAGTGCCTGCCTTATACAAGGTAGACCAGCCACCAGCCAGTTTGTTGCCGTTGGTGTCAGCCGGTGCGGTACCGTAGGAAGCATACAGACCGACGGACATGCCACCGACTTCACCCTGCATCTGTGCGTCGACGATGGTTGCCTTGTAGCTGGCGTTGCCCAGGCCCAGCGAGCTCTGCGTACCGGAGAAACCCTGTACGCCCACTGCGGAATCCCAGCCAGCCATATCGAACAGCGCAGCAGCACGGAAGTAGGTCAGCGGCAGATCGCTGGCGTTGCCGGTGCCCGGACCCGCTGCGGCGAACTTACCCAACACGGCAAAGCCGGCATCGCTGTTGGCAACCAGGCTGATACCGGTTGCATCGGTACGAGCACCCAGCCAAGAAGCGGCGGAGGTCGCTGCCACGTGCTGCTTATTGGCGCCGGAGTTACCCATCAGCTTGTGGGTATCGGCAGCACCGGTGTTCAGCAGTTCGAAGCTGTAGGCAGCGCCCTGACCGCCGGTGTACACCACGAAACCGGCATTAGCGGAACCGACCGGGAACATCATGGCCAGCTTGGCGGCACCGGTCGAAGCAGTACCACCTGCACCGAGTTCAGACAGGAAGCCGGCGCCGTCAGCGATACGGCCACCGTAGAAAATGGACAGTTCGCCGCCAGAAGCCGGCACGCCCCACTTGGATTGCTTGCCACCCAGACCGGTCGTGTCGTTAGACTCTTGCTGGTAGTAGGTCGAAGTCAGCACGGCAGCGTTCAGCACTGCGGGGATGGACAGGTGCTCGCCTTCCACCTTCTCTTGCGAACCAACCATGGAGAAGCCGTTGGCCTTGAATGCGCGGCCGAAACCGTTCAGCAGCGGGAAGTGCTGGAAGTGGCAGGCGCTGCAAGCCATGCCGGTCTGACGTGCGAACACCGGGACAGCGGATGCTTCCGGTGCGAATGCGACTGCGGCCATGACGCCGGCCAGGGACAGTGCGATTTTCTTCATGCGTTTCTCCTCCGAGAAGTGTGATCAAAGTCCGCCAATGTTGCCTTGTGCGATTGGACGAACGGATGGATGCACAAGCTGGCGGCGATGCTAGCAACGCGGTTGTGAGCAACTCGTCAACCGAAAGTGAAGGAATCGTGAAGTGTTACTTTTTTGCAACAATGGAGTGCCGGCCGTTCACACCTGCACGGTAGCGAAGTGCAACGTGACCCGGGTGCCTTCGCCAGGGCGACTATCGATGGTTACCTGCCAGCCGTAACGTTCGCAGATGCGTTTGACCAGGGACAGCCCGACACCGAAGCCGGCGCTGGCTTTTCCCTTGTAATGCCGGTCGAAAGCATGAGCCAGCTCCTCCGGCGTCATGCCGATACCGGTGTCGCTGACCATCAGATGGTCCGCCCCCAGGGTTACGCGGATATAGCCCTGTCGTGTATGGAACGCGGCATTGCGCAACAGATTGTCGACCACGATGGCGAGTAATGGACGCTCCACGATCAGCCCTGGATCGCCGGAGACTTCGAGTTGCATCGCTACCGCGCTATCGCGCAACGCAGCCATGTGGCGGTCGACCACCTCGCGCACCACGGGCGCGACCTGACACAGCGGCTCATCCGCGCCCGCAGTACGTTCGCGAGATATCAACAGCAAGGCACGCATCATCTCCACCATCTCGCGTCCGGAATGCTTGATGCGTGCCAAGCGTTCGCGCTGTTTGGCCTCCAGCCGTTCATCCTGCTCCAGCACCTCGACCGACCCCAGGATGACCGCCAGCGGCGTGCGCAATTCATGGCTGACATCGCCGGTGAAGTTCTTCTCTCGCTCGATGAATTCACTGAGGCGCTGCACATAACGCTCGAAAGCACGCGCCAGTTCGCCGACCTCGTCATTACGCATCAATTTCGCGGGAGGCAGGTGTTTGATACCCGGTTCGGCTTCGCCCACCCAGTTGGCCAGCCGCGTCACCGGGGCGACGATGCGCATCGCCAGCCAGAAACCGCCGACCGCCGAACCTATGACCATGAACAATGCGAACCACGCTAAAGCACGCAAGAAGAACACTTCGCGCGCATGCTGCCGCTCGGTGTTAAAGAGCATGAAATAGCGTGCTTCGTTACGGTCGGCGACCAGCACGTAGTAATCGACCCCGTCCATCGTCACACCATGCCATCCCGGCTCAAGGTGGTGTACCTGGTGTGGTACAAACTCCTCCGGCTCCCTGGGCGACAGTACATAACCTTTGATTGTCACGGTGCTGGGCGGGACGAATATTTGGTCGCGCGCATGGCGCGCCACGGAATCCTCAAGTTCCGCGCGCAGGGTCTCGCGCATCAAGTGTCTGCCTACATCCTTGACTGCCCAGTACAAGCCGCCCGACAACAATGCGCCGAGCAAAGCCCCGAACAGGGCGAACACGACCGCCGCCCGGAAACGCAGGCTATTCGTGCGCAACATCCTGCCCTGCCAGCTGGTAACCGAAGCCGCGCAACGTGCGCAGCAGTTTGCGTTCGAACGGTTTGTCCACCAGTTCGCGCAACATGTACATATGCGCACGCAGTGCATCGCTGTCCGGCCGCCCCTCGCCCCACACGGCGCGCTCGATATCGTCGCGACTCACCACCTGCGGCGTACGCGCCATCAGTATTTCCAGGATCTTGTACGGGATCGGCGGCAACTCGATGGCCTTGCCGCCGCGCTTGACCGAACAAGTCAGCGTATCCAGCGTGAGGTCTTCCACCATCAGCAACTTCTGCCGCTGCGTGCGCTCGCCGACACGACGCATCAACACGCGCAAGCGCATCTCGATCTCGCGCAACTCGGCCGGCTTCACCAGATAATCGTCCGCCCCCGCCTCCAGCCCATGGATCTTGTCCTCCAGCGCATCGCGCGCCGTCACCATCAGGATGGGCGTCTCCTTGCCGGCATCCTCACGCAACCTGCGGCACAGGGTCAGGCCATCCATGCCGGGCAGGGTGAGATCGAGCACGATGGCGTCGTATTCGTTGACCACTGCCAGGTGCAGCCCGGTCACCCCGTCGCCAGCGGCATCCACCACATGTCCCTTGGCCTCGAGGAAATCGAACATGTTGGACGCCAGGTCCTTGTTGTCTTCGATGATGAGTACCCGCATCGCCTTGCGCTCCGAAAAATTACGGGCCGCCACGCCGGCCGCCCATTTTTTACCTTACCACCTATTTCCGCACCGCCGCCAGCGACCGCTTGCCGCGCCCCCGGTTCCGGTATAATCCGCCCGCCGTTCAGACCGTTGGGAGAGCGTGCTGCTACCAGCACCGCCGAAGGCGTAACCCCCGTAACCGCTCAGGCTCAAGGAACCACCGGTACAGGCGAATCTGGAGAGCGCTGTTGGATCAGCCACCGAAGGGGCACGCGGAGTCTTCCGTAATCTCTCAGGTACCAAGGACAGATGGGGCGAAGCAGCAGTGGCTGCTTCGCCTTTTTTATTCTTGCCGAGGACGACATGACGCTCAAACAGACCCCTTTGAATGCCGCGCACCGCGCCATGGGCGCCAAGATGGTGGATTTCGGCGGCTGGGACATGCCGGTGAATTACGGCTCGCAGATCGAAGAGCACCATCAGGTACGCAACGACTGCGGCATGTTCGACGTGAGCCATATGCGCGTGGTCGATGCCAAGGGCGCCGGTGTGCGCGCCTTCCTGCGCTACCTGCTGGCCAACAACGCCGACAAGCTCACCCTGCCCGGCAAAGCGCTCTACTCCGCCATGCTGCGCCCGAACGGCGGCGTGATCGACGACCTCATCATCTATTTCATGAGCGAGACCTGGTTCCGCATCGTGGTCAATGCCGGCACGGCGGATAAAGACATCGCATGGATGCAGGAGCAGGCGCAAGCTTTCCCTCACCCCACCCCTCTCCCGGGGGGAGAGGGAGCCAAAGGCATCACCATCACCTCGCGCGACGACTTGGCCATGGTCGCCATCCAAGGGCCGAACGCCCGCACCAAGGTGTGGGAGGTACTGCCGCAGACGCGCGCCACCACCGAACACCTGATCAATTTCCAGGCCGCCGATTGCGGCGAGTACTTCGTGGCGCGCACCGGCTATACCGGCGAAGACGGTTTCGAGGTGATGCTGCCGAAGGAGAAAGTGGAAGCGTTCTGGTACGCCCTGAACAAGGCCGGCGTGAAACCCATCGGCCTCGGCGCACGCGATACGCTGCGTCTGGAAGCCGGCATGAACCTGTACGGCCAGGACATGGACGAGAGCGTCGGCCCGCTGGAATCCGGTCTGGCCTGGACGGTCGATCTGAAGAGCGAGCGCGACTTCATCGGCAAGGCGGCGCTGCTGGCGAACCCGCCGAGCAAGAAGCTGGTCGGCCTGGTACTGCTGGACCGCGGCGTGCTGCGCGGTCACCAGAAAGTCGCCACCGCGCACGGCGAAGGCGAGATCACCAGCGGCACCTTCTCGCCCACGCTGGAGAAGTCCATCGCGCTGGCACGCGTACCGAAAGAGGTGAATGTCGGCGACACCGTGCAAGTGGCGATCCGCGACAAATTACTCAATGCGCAGGTAGTGAAGTATCCTTTCGCCCGCAACGGCAAATCCTGCCTGTGACCCCAAAGAACCAACCGAACTGGAGAACCTGATGAGCAACCCGACCGACCTGAAATACACCGCGACCCACGAATGGGTGAAACTCGGAGCTGACGGCAACGTGACCGTGGGGATCACCCAGCATGCCCAGGAATTGCTGGGCGACATGGTGTTCGTGGAAGCGCCTGAAGTCGGGCGCAAGATGCAGGCCGGCGAAGAATGTGCGGTGGTGGAATCGGTCAAAGCCGCCGCCGACGTGTATGCCCCGATCGCCGGCGAAGTGACGGCCGCCAATGGTGAACTGGGCGACGCTCCGGAAAAGATCAACAGCGATCCGTATGGCGCCTGGATCTTCAAGATGAAGCCGGACAACACCGCCGACCTCGGCAAGCTGATGGACGCCGCCGCCTATCAGGCGCACGTCGATAGCGAAGCACACTGACAGCGGGATACAGGAAACAGGTGTCAGGGGAAACCCACCCTCGCTCCGCGTCCCGCCTCCCTCCCTGAATCCTGTATCCCGTATCCTGAATCCTATGTCCGAATTCGTCTCCCGCCACAACGGCTCGAACGCACAAGACGTGCAGGCCATGCTGAACAAGATCGATGCGCCCTCGCTGGATGCGCTGATCGCCCAGACCATACCGGCGACCATCCGATTGCAGCAGCCGTTGAATCTGGCGGACGGGATGTCGGAACATGGATACCAGGCCCATCTGCGCGGCATCGCCGCCAAGAACCAGCTATACAAAAGCTATATCGGCCTCGGCTATTACGGCACGGTGCTGCCCGCCGTGATCCAGCGCAACGTGCTGGAGAACCCGGGCTGGTACACCGCCTATACGCCGTATCAGGCCGAGATCGCGCAGGGGCGTCTGGAAGCGCTGCTGAACTTCCAGACCATGGTGATGGATCTGACCGGCATGGAGATCGCCAACGCTTCGCTGCTGGACGAAGCCACCGCTGCCGCCGAAGCGATGACCATGCTGCATGGCTTGCGTTCGCGCGATGATGTCGCCGCCGGCAAGAACAGCTTCTTCGTGTCGCACGAATGTTTCCCGCAGACCATCGAGCTGCTGAAGACACGCGCCAAGCCACTGGGTATCGAACTGGTGATCGGCGACTTCAAGACCGTCACGCTGAACGACAAACTGTACGGCGCCTTGCTGCAATACCCGACCGCCGATGGCACCGTGCATGACTATGCCGATTTCGTCGCACGCGCCAAAGCCAACGGCATGACCATCGCGGTCGCCGCCGACATCCTCAGTCTCGTATTGCTCACACCGCCCGGCGAGTGGGGCGCGGATGTGGTGTTCGGCTCGGCACAACGCTTCGGTGTGCCGATGGGATACGGCGGCCCGCATGCGGCGTTCTTCGCCTGCCGCGATGCGCACAAGCGCTCCATGCCCGGCCGCATCATCGGCGTCTCGGTGGATGCCGACGGCAACCCGGCGTTGCGCATGGCCTTGCAGACACGCGAGCAACACATCCGTCGCGAGAAAGCCACTTCCAACATCTGCACCGCGCAAGCGCTGCTCGCCATCATGGCGTCGATGTATGCGGTGTATCACGGCGCGCAAGGCCTGCGCGCCATCGCACGCCGGGTGCACCAGAGCACGGCAGCACTGGCCGCTGCCTTGCAGGGGCTCGGTTATAACGTGGCCGCAGGCGTGTTCTTCGACACGATCAAACTGCTCCACACCGACAACGTGAAAGTGCATGCACTGGCCGAGGCGGCACGCATCAACTTCCGTTACGCCGCTGACGGTGTGGGCATCACGCTGGACGAGACCACCTCCCTCGCCGACCTCAACGCCATCGTCGCGCTGTTCGCCGCCAAGGCCGGCAAACCGGCACCGACGCTCAGCGCCGAGCAAGTGGCGGCACAGCCGCTGCGCTTCCGCGAGCGCCAGTCCGCCATCCTCGCCCATCCGGTGTTCAACGCCTATCACACCGAGACCGAGATGATGCGTTACATCAAGCGGCTGGAGAACAAGGACCTGTCGCTCACGCATTCCATGATCTCGCTCGGCTCCTGCACCATGAAGCTGAACGCGGCCTCCGAGATGCTGGCGCTGACCTGGCCCGAGTTCGCCGACCTGCATCCCTTCGTGCCAACGGAACAGGCTGCCGGTTATGCCGAACTGATCGAAGGCCTGAACGCCGCGCTGTGCGAGATCACCGGCTTCGCGCAGATGAGCTTCCAGCCCAACAGCGGCGCGTCCGGCGAGTATGCCGGCCTGCTGGTGATCCAGGCGTATCACCGTTCGCGCGGCGAAGCGCAGCGCAACGTGGTGCTGATCCCCTCCTCCGCGCACGGCACCAATCCGGCCAGCGCGGCGATGTGCGGCATGGACATCGTGGTGGTGAAATGCGATGCGCGCGGCAACATCGATGTGGACGACCTGCGCGCCAAAGCCGAGCAGTATCGCGACACGCTGTCGTGCCTGATGGTGACTTATCCCAGCACACACGGCGTATACGAAGAGAGCATCAAGGACATCACCGCCATCATCCACGCCTGCGGCGGCCAGGTGTACATGGACGGCGCCAACATGAACGCGCAGGTGGGCCTGACCAATCCGGCCACCATCGGTGCCGACGTGTGCCACCTCAACCTGCACAAGACCTTCGCCATCCCGCACGGCGGCGGCGGACCGGGTGCCGGCCCCATCGGTGTGGCCGCGCACCTGGCCCCGTTCCTGCCCTCGCATCCGCTGGTCAAAGTCGGCGGCGCACAAGGTATCCATGCGGTGTCTGCCGCACCTTACGGCAGCGCACTGATCCTGCTCATCTCCTACGGCTACATCAAGATGATGGGCGGCAAGGGGCTGACCGAAGCAACCAAGATGGCGATCCTGAATGCGAACTACATCAAGGAATCGCTGAAGGATCATTACGCCACGCTGTATAGCGGCACACATGGCCGCTGTGCACACGAGATGATCCTCGACTGCCGCGAGTGGAAGAAGGCCGGCGTGGAAGTGGCCGACATCGCCAAGCGTCTGATGGACTTCGGCTTCCACGCGCCGACTACTTCCTTCCCGGTGGTGGACACGCTGATGGTGGAGCCGACCGAGAGCGAATCGAAGGCCGAACTGGATCGCTTCTGCGCAGCGATGATCGCCATCCGCAACGAGATCGAACAAGTCATCACCGGCCAGGTGGACAAGCAGGACAACATCCTCAAGCATGCACCGCATACTGCACAGCGTGTCTGTGCCAACGAGTGGACGCGCCCCTACACCCGCGAGCAGGCCGCCTATCCGCTGCCCTGGGTGCGCGACCACAAATTCTGGCCGGCCGTGGCACGCGTGGACAACGTATACGGCGACAAGAACCTGGTGTGCGCCTGCCCGCCGGTGGCGAGCTACGCATAAGGAAATCGCATGAACATCCACAAACGCATCATCGGTATCTGCTGGCTGCTGTTCGGCGTGCTGATCCTGTCACTGCTGGGCATCAATCTCGGCCATACCGAGACACGCATCGCGGTGGTCGGATTGATGGTCGGCCTCACCTACACCGCAGGCGGATTCGCACTGCTGTCCAAGATGCCGCGCGCCTGGCGCATCGCCTTGCCGTGCGCGCTGCTGTCGCTGTTCTCCTTCCCCATCGGCACGCCGATCGGCATCTACTACCTCTGGTATTACTTCAAGCGCGAACGCCTGTAAGCGACACGGCGTAGCCTGCGGCTGCGTATAATCCGCGCATGCCGCTGCGCTGGCGGCCCCGCACCGCAGGAGACCCCCCGACGTGCTGCTCTGGCTACAGTTGCTCCTCTGTCTCGCGACCATCGGCTACGCCGGTTATTACCTGTCGCGCTACGGCGACATCAGCGCCGAGAAGACCGGCATGTACGCTTCATGGATCGGCGCCGCCACCTCGCTGCCGGAACTGGTGACCGGCATCTCACCGGTCACCGCCGCTCACACCGAACAGCGCACTCGACCTCACCCGACCAGCCTGGAGCGGCTCCTGTTTTATATCTTCAATGCATGGCTATTGTTCCGACATGGCTGACGACACCCCACACTGGCATGCACTGAGCGCCGGCGAAACTGCTCGGCGGCTGGATAGCGACCTGCGCAATGGCCTCAGGCGGGACGAGGCCGATGTGCGCCTGGTCCGCTTCGGCCCCAATGCGCTGGCCGAGCAACGCACACGCTCGCCCTGGCGCATGCTGCTCGATCAATTCACCGACTTCATGATCATCGTGCTGATCGGCGCCGCCCTCATCTCCGGCCTGGTCGGCGACCTCGGCGACACCATCGCCATCGTCGTCATCGTGGTTCTCAATGCCCTCATCGGCTTCGTCCAGGAATATCGCGCCGAACGCGCCATGGCGGCGCTGAAGCGCATGTCCGAAGCCAGTGCGCGCGTGCTGCGCGACGGTCATCCCGTATCGGTGAACGCATCCGAACTGGTGCCCGGCGACCTGGTGCTGCTGGAAGCCGGCAATGTGGTGCCGGCCGATCTGCGCCTGTTGGAAACGGCCCGGCTCAGGATCGACGAATCCACCTTGACCGGCGAATCGGTCGCCGTCGAAAAACACGATCAAGCCCTGCATGCCACAACGCTCCCGCTCGGCGACCGCCTGTGCATGGCCTACAAGGGCACCGTCGTGACCTACGGTCGCGCACGCGGCATGGTGGTGGCCACCGGCATGCACAGCGAATTAGGCAAGATCGCGGGGCTGCTCAATGCCAGCGAACCAGGCAAGACACCGTTGCAGAAAAGACTGGCCGACCTCGGCCGACGTCTCGCCCTGGCTGCGCTGGTGATCTGCGCCCTGGTGTTCGTCGTCGGCATCTTGCGCGGCGAACCGCTGCTGCTGATGTTCATGACCGCGCTCAGCCTGGCGGTCGCCGCCATCCCCTCCGCCTTGCCGGCGGTGGTCACCATCTCGCTCGCGCTGGGCGCCCACAAGATGGTGCGCCAGCATGCCTTGATCCGCCGCCTGCCGGCCGTGGAGACGCTGGGTTCGGTCAGCTTCATCTGCTCCGACAAGACCGGCACGCTGACCCAGAACAAGATGCACGTCAGCGCGTTGTATGCCGATGGCGTACTGCATCATGCGCCCTGGCACGGGGAGGACACCCCACCCTGGCGCACCTTGCTGCAAGCGCTCGCCCTCAACAACGATGCGCATCTCGCCGCCGGCGACGAAGCGCAGGGCGAACCGACCGAAGCCGCGCTGCTACATGCCGCCCACCAGGCGGGGCATAGCAAGGCCGCGCTGGAACTGGAGATGCCGCGCATGCTGGAACTGCCGTTCGATTCCGAACGCAGACGCATGACCACCTTTCACCGCGACGCAAAAGGTTTCGTGGCATACACCAAAGGCTCGCCGGAGAGCGTGATACCACAGTGCATGCATATGCTCACCAGTGAAGGCGAACGCCCGGTCAATGCGGCGGGCCTGTTGCGCCAGGCCGAGCAGATGGCCGCGAACGGTTTGCGCGTGCTCGCCTTCGCCTGTCGCCGCTGGCCGGCATTGCCCGATCACCGCCAGAACGAAGTGCTGGAACAAGGTCTGGTGTTCCTCGGCTTCGCCGGACTGATCGACCCGCCGCGCGCAGAAGCAAAAGACGCGGTGGCGCAATGCATCTCGGCCGGCATCACCCCGGTGATGATCACCGGCGACCATCCGGCGACCGCGCGCGCCATCGCACGGCAACTGGGCATCCTCGATGCGGAAGACGATGAACTGGTGTTGAGCGGTGTGGAGCTGGCACGCCTGGACGCAGCGGCGTTCGCGGCGGCAGTGGAACGGGTGCGCGTGTATGCGCGCGTCGACCCGGCCCAGAAGATCCGCATCGTGCAAGCCTTGCAGCGACGCGGCGAGGTGGTGGCGATGACCGGTGATGGCGTGAATGATGCGCCCGCGCTGAAGGCGGCGGACATCGGCGTGGCCATGGGCAAGGGCGGTACCGACGTGGCGCGCGAGGCCGCGCACATGGTGCTGCTGGACGACAACTTCGCCACCATCGTGCAGGCCGTGCGCCATGGCCGCCGGCTGTACGACAACATCCGCAAGTTCATCCGCTATGGCATCTCCACCAACTCGGCCGAGATCTGGACCATCTTCCTGGCGCCCTTCCTCGGCATGCCCATCCCGCTGCTGCCCATCCAGATCCTGTGGGTCAACCTGGTCACCGACGGCCTGCCCGGCCTGGCCTTGGCCACCGAACCCGCCGAGCGCGGCATCATGCGCCGACCACCGCGCCCGTTGCAGGAGAGCATCTTCGCGCACGGCATGTGGCAGCACATGATCTGGGTCGGCCTGTTGATGGCCGGCATTTGCCTGGCTGTCCAAGCATGGGCCATGCACGATGGCGGCACACACTGGCAGACCATGGTGTTCACGGTGCTGACCCTGTCGCAGCTCGCGCATGTGGTGGCGATCCGCTCGGAGCGCGAATCGCTGTTCAGCATCGGCTTCTTCTCCAACCGCGCGATGGCCGCCACCGTGCTCTTCACCTTGCTGTTGCAGATGGCGACCATCTATCTGCCCGCCTTCAACGCCCTGTTCAAGACGGAGCCGCTCAGCTGGGGCGAACTGGCGCTCTGTCTGGTGCTATCCAGCGTGGTGTTCTTTGCGGTGGAGATCGAGAAATGGCTGGTACGGCGCGGCCTGCTCTACGCTAAGCAGTAGCGGTGCTTCAGCGGCTCCGTCAGTCGCACCAGCATTTCCATTCCTCCGGATGAATGGAACCTTACGCCAGGCAGGGAACCGTCATTTTCGGTCGGCTATAATCGCGCCCCATTCATTGCAGGGGGCCTCATGTCCACCACGATTCTTGTCATCGGCCTGATGGTCTTCTTCGCACACTTCCTGTCGTTGCAGTTCAGCCGCACCAATATCCCGGACGTACTGGTACTGATGTTGATCGGCATCGTCATCGGACCGCTGCTGGGCATCGTGTCGCCCGATGATTTCGGCAAGGTCGGCTCCCTGCTCGCCACCATCGCGCTGGTAGTGATCCTGTTCGAGAGTGGCACCTCGCTCGATCTGGATGTGCTTGGCCGCTCACTGGGCACCACCGGCTTGCTGACCGTAGCCTGCTTCCTGCTGACCGCAGTAATCGTTGCTGCCATGGGAGTGTTGCTGCTGGAATTGGCCCCACTGCCTGCGCTGCTGCTGGGTTTGACACTGGGTGGCACTTCCTCTGCCGTGGTAATCCCCATGGTGGGCGCACTGAAATTGGCGGAGAAACCCGCTACCGTGCTGGTGTTGGAATCCGCGCTGACAGACGTGCTGTGCATCGTGGGCGTATTCGCCATGCTGCAAATCATGACACAGGGCGACGTCGCCGCTGGCAAGGTCGTCGGTAGCGTGCTGGCGGCGCTAGTGTTTGCCTCGGTCATCGGCGTGATCGGCGGCATCGGCTGGTTGCTGGTACTGGGCAAAGTGCGCGACTTCCCCAACACCATCTCATCCACTCTGGCCTATGTGTTCATCGTGTATGGCGCGACTGAGGAATTGGGATTCTCTGGCGCCATCGCTGCGCTGGCGCTAGGCATCACACTGACCAACTTCCAGAAGCTCGGCTTGAACCGCATCCCCACACTGGACAAGAACATCGAACCCTTGAACGAGATAGACCTGATCTTCTATCGCGAAGCGGTGTTCCTGCTGAAAACCTACTTCTTCGTCTATCTTGGCATCTCCATCCATTTTGGTGCCATCGACCTGGTCGGTGTAGCCGTGGTAATGGTGCTGGCAGTCTATCTGATGCGTTTGCTGCTCACTCGTGTAGTGTTCAGCGACCCGGGCTATACCCTGCGCGATACGGCCATCACCTCCATGCTGGCTCCCAAGGGATTGGCAGCGGCTGTGCTGGCTGCATTGCCTTTACAATACGGCATTGCCGACGGAGAAGCGATACGCGACACCACCTATATGGTGGTATTGGTCAGCATCTCGCTCAGCGCCATGCTGGTGATGGCCTACCCGGTTCCGGCCGTGCGCAGCCTGTACTCGCGCCTGCTCGGCAAACAACCCGGCGACACAATGAAGGTGCCGACCTATACGCCACCGGCCGATTGAAGCGACACCATCCATGCCGCCTGCGCTTTGCATGTCTTGCGAAATTCTGAGGACCATAACAGCATGATTGTCACCGTCATTAAGATGACCGCCCATCACGCGATGATCCTGCCGCTGATGGCGGCCACTTTCTTCGCCAAACTATGTTCGCGCGCGATCTCGGTTCGCGCGCGATCTCGGCTCCTCACCATGAGCCGGGATTTCACTGCCGCATTGCAGCCGGCAGACAACCAGCCCAGGTACAGTTCCTGATCGCCTGCCATACAGAAATCGCAAGTCTTACCAACCATAACCATCGAGTACCAACATGACCTCTCGCACCCTGCTCTCTCTCGCCTTGCTTTGCACTTTGCCGGCCGCCTGGGCCGAACCCATCGTCGCTGACCGCCCCGGCTTCAGCACCGGCACCTACACCGTGCGACCGGGCCACTACAACGTCGAACTGGGCTTCCAGGGCAGTCGCGACGGCCGCAGCCTGCCGCTCACCAACGTGCGTATCGGCGCCACGGCGACGACCGAAGTGGAAGTGCAATGGGGCGGCTGGACCTTCGCCAATGGCAGCAGCACCGTGAACAATCTCAGCCTGGGCGGCAAATATCGCCTGCTCGACAGCGATGACCTCAAACTGTCGCTGCTGGGCTTGCTCAACCTGCCTAGCGGCAACGGCAATGCGGATGGCAGCAAGGCGGCACCGCAGCTGTCCCTGCTGTGGGCGAGCAAGGAACTGTTCGGCATGCTGCAACTCGCCAGCAGCAATCCCGGCATCTTGCAGACCCAGGCACAGCTCGCCATCGGGCATTCGTATGCGCTCGACGACGCACTGAGCAGCTATATCGAACTGTATGCCGACCATCCGCTGAACCACAGCGGCAACGACGTATACATGATGGATGGCGGCTTCGCCTGGCTGCTGGATGAGAGCACCCAGCTCGACCTGCACATTGGCCTCGACCTGAACGGCAACGCTGCCCACTTCATCGGTTTCGGCTACGCCCGCAGTTACTGAAGCGGGAAACGCGGCACCGCATGACACCGTTGTATCATCGGGTTAAGTGATCCCCGGGAGTCGTCATGGAGCTGCACCAGTTCTTCCTCTTCCTCGCCATCATCCTGATCGCCGCGCGGCTGTTCTCTGAAGCCGCCGCGCATTTCGGCATCCCGCCGGTGATCGGCGAGCTGCTGGCCGGATTGCTCATCGGCCCTTCGGTGCTCGGCTGGGTATCCCCCGACACCACCATGAAGCTGCTGGCAGAGATCGGCATCATCCTGCTGTTGTTCGAAGTGGGCATGGATACCGACCTGTCTCGTCTGGCGCGTTCCGGCATCAAGCCGTATGTGGTGGCGCTGGTCGGCTTCGCACTGCCGTTCGCGCTCGGTTACGGCGTCAGTGCCTTTGTGTTCGGCCTGCCCGAGCTGACCGCACTGTTCATCGGCGGCACGCTGACCGCGACCAGCATCGGCATCACCGTGCGCGTGCTGGACGGTCTCGGCAAACGGCACACCGATGAGGCGCAGATCGTGATCGGTGCGGCCGTGCTAGACGACATCCTCGGCGTGCTGGCGCTGGCCTTCCTTTATCAACTGGTGATCGGCCATCACGCCTCCTACGATGTGCTGGGCGAGGTCGCACTGTATATCCTGCTGTTCATGATCGTGACCCCGCTGGTGGCCAAGCTGGCGTCTATGCTGATCGACCGCCTCGACCAGCGCGCCGCCACCCCAGGGCTGCTGCTGACCATGGCACTGGCGATGATCCTGCTGTTCTCCTGGCTGGCGCATGCCGTGGGGGCGCCCGAGATCATGGGCGGCTTCGCGGCGGGTCTGGCGTTCAGCCAGCATTTCGGCTTCCGCCTGTGGATGGGCGATCGACCCGCCCTCGAATTCAAACCCAGCCCCAAACTGGCGCATCGCCTGGAAGAGCAGGTGCGCCCCTTGATCCACACCTTCTCGCCGTTGTTCTTCGTGATGGTGGGCGTCTCGCTCAACCTGAAGGCGGTGGATTGGGATTCGCCCCTCGTGTGGGAGCTGGCGGGCTTGTTGTTGCTGGTCGCCTTCGTCGGCAAACTGAGTGCCGGCTTCTTCATCCGCGAACCGCGCCCGAAGCAGTTGGCGATCGGTCTGTCCATGATCCCGCGCGGCGAAGTGGGGCTGATCTTCGCGCAGCTCGGCTTTAGCCAAGGCATCCTCAACGGCGAGTTGTATGCCGGCCTGCTGATCGTGATTGCGCTGACCACCATGTCGCCGCCCTTCCTGCTGAAATGGTTCTACAACCGCCACCCGTGATTGAGCGCTGACATGGTGGACTGGAGCATCCTCGACAGTCGCTCGGCACGAACCTGATGACGGACGACCTCGGGCGGGCGGATCGCGGCGAGCTGGAACTTGCCTAACGCACGCTCTACATAATGGAGATGGTGGGACAGCTACATGCGGCCAGCTTGTTGCGCCGCGCCACACAGCAAGCGGTGAAAGCCGCATTCATGCTGAGTCTGCCGCCACAAGCCGTCCCCGCAACCGCACCGGCACGCTTATAATCCTTCCATCCCAACCCGATCAGGACTGACATGAAGACTCTCATCTGCGGCTCCATGGCTTACGACACCATCATGGTGTTCAAGGACCATTTCAAGAAACACATCCTGCCCGAACAGATCCATATCCTGAACGTCGCTTTCCTGGTACCGGAGATGCGCCGCGAATACGGCGGCTGTGCCGGCAACATCGCCTACAACCTGCAGATGCTCGGTGGTCAGCCACTGATCATGGCGACCGTCGGCGACGATTTCGGCCCCTACGCCACGCGTCTGGAAAAACTCGGCTTGCCGCAGACCCACATCAAGCATGTGGAAGGCAACTTCACCGGCCAAGCCTTCATCACCACCGACCTGGACGACAACCAGATCACCGCCTTCCACCCAGGCGCGATGAGCATGTCGCATCTGAACCACATCAAGGATGCGAAGGAAGCCTCGCTGGCCATCGTGTCGCCGGACGGCCGTGATGGCATGCTCAAGCATTCGCGCGAACTGGCCGATGCCGGTATTCCCTTCGTGTTCGATCCGGGCCAAGGGATGCCGATGTTCTCCGGCGACGAGCTGCTGGAGATGGTGGAGCTTTCCAATTACGTCACGCTCAACGATTACGAAGCGAAAATGTTGCAGGAGAAGACCGGCAAGTCGCTGGCCGACATCGCGCAACGCGTCTCCGCGCTCATCGTCACCATGGGCGGTGACGGTTCCGTCATCCATGCCGATGGCAAACACATCGCCATCCCCACACCGAAAGCCAAGGCCATCGTCGATCCGACCGGTTGCGGCGATGCCTATCGCGCCGGCCTGCTGTATGGCATCCAGGCCGGTTGGGACTGGGAGACCAGCGGACGTCTCGCCTCGTTGATGGGCTCACTCAAGATCGCCAGCCGCGGCGGCCAGAACCATCGCCATTCGCGTGACGAGATCATGGGGCTGTTCAAGCAACACTTCGGTTTCGACATCAAGCTATGACCCTGTGGGACAGCGTCGCCTCTGCCATCGCGGAGGCGACGCAGCGCCCCTTCCACTTGCACCGACAGACTCCCGTCAGCGGGGGCGATATCAACCAGTGCTATCGCATCGATGGCGCAGATGGCCGCAGTTATTTCCTCAAGCGTAACGACGCACGCCATGCCTTGATGTTCGCCGCAGAAGCGGCAGGGCTGGCTGCCATTGCAGCGACCGGGACGTTACGCGTCCCGCACGTGATATGTCACGGTCGGGCTGCCGGATACAGCTATCTGGTGCTGGAACACCTTGCGTTGCACGGCCGGACTGATGAAGGACGACTTGGAGCGCAACTTGCCGCCTTGCATCGCTGTACCTCTAAGCGCTTCGGTTTCATGCAGGACAACTATCTCGGCACCACGCAGCAGCCGAACGCATGGACATCCGATTGGAGCGCATTCTGGGGAGAGCACCGACTGGGCTTCCAATTGCAGCTCGCCGAACGCAATGGACTCGACAGTGCACTACAACAGCTGGGCAAACGGCTGTTGCAGCTTTTACCCGCTTTCTTCGCAGACTACACGCCACAACCCTCGTTGCTACACGGCGACCTGTGGGGCGGCAACCACAGCTATCTGACTGATGGCACACCGATCATTTACGACCCTGCCGCATATTACGGCGACCGTGAATGCGACCTGGCGATGACTGAACTGTTCGGCGGCTACGGTCCCGCCTTCTATGCGGCCTACCGTGCCGCCTGGCCGCTGGATAAAGGCTATGTCGCTCGCCGCGAGCTATACAATCTCTACCACATCCTCAACCACGCCAACCTGTTCGGCGGCAGTTATGTGCAACGGGCACAACGCATGATGCGTGCCTTGCTCACTGCCCCCTGAAGGCCGAAAAGATTTCGTTTGCTATTGTCCCCGATAGCGCGCATAGTGCCGCCCGCGTTTCAAGTCTGTCGTTGCTGTCTGGTTCTGTTCTGCATCTCTGCGGTCTTCTCCTTCATCTCTCTGCCGTCTTGATATCCGCACCCAATCGGGCGCAAGCCTTTAATTTTTTCAGGAGATTCATCATGGCAACAGGTACCGTAAAGTGGTTCAACGATTCCAAGGGCTTCGGCTTC
>JAJZSA010000021.1 GCA_021822115.1 Pseudomonadota bacterium | reverse complement strand
AGCATGAAGCCGGTCAGCAGTGGCAGGAAGGAAAGCAGCCAGGTGAGATAGTCCTGGTAGTCGGACAGCATGCGTTTCACCGGGTCGATGAAACGGTGCACCAGCAGCGCGATCATGGCGGCGATGGACAGCACGGCTGTCATGTCGATGACGCCGCGCGGCAAGGCGGGCCAGTGCAGGCCCAGCATGGCACGCAACAGGTCGATATGCTGACTCAGGAAGAAGAAGGTGATGAAGAAACCGAGATGGAACAGATAACCGGCGATCACCGTGAACTTGCCGCGCGCGCTCAGTCGCGGCAGCACGAAGCTGCGGCGCAACATGGTACGCAGGCCGCCCGACCATTCCGATCCACGTGCCTCGGCCAGCGACTGCTTGCGACCGAGCAGCAGCAGATGCAGCATGCGGTAGGCCATGCCGATCACGAACACCGCAGCGGCGATCTGCAAACCGGTGCCGCGTACCCAGAGCAACATTTCCTGGTCCATGCTCATTCCCCTTTCAGGTCTGCGATGGTGAGTTTCTCGCGCGTCCGTTGCGCCTGCTGGCGTTTGGCGCGGTCCATGGCGCTGACGGCCACGGCCGCACCGGCACCGATGACGGCGGCCGCCTTGGCGACGCTGCTGACATCGGCCGCAGGCGCCGGCAGCGGTGCATAGAAGCTGCCGGCATCCCAGAACTTTGGTTCGGAACAGCCGATGCAACCGTGACCGGCTTCGATGGGGAAGCCCGCACCGCCGTTCCACTTGGTGGTGGCACAGGCGTTGTGCGTGGTCGGCCCTTTGCAGCCCAGTTCATACAGACACCAGCCGTTGCGCGCCCCCTCGTCGTCGAAGGTCTTGGCGAACTTGCCCTGTTCGTACATCGGGCGGCGGTAGCAGCGGTCGTGGATGGTCTCGCCGTAGAACGCCTTGGGGCGCCCCAGATCGTCCAGCGCGGGCAGCGCGCCGAAGGTGAGGTAATGCGCCAGCACGCCAGTGATGACGGCGGGGATGGGCGGGCAGCCGGAGATGTTGATGATGGGCTTGTCTTTCACGATGTCGGATACCGCCACCGCACCAGTGGGATTGGGCTGGGCGTTGGGCAGGCCGCCGAACGCGGCGCAACTGCCTACCGCGACGATGGCGGCAGCACCCTTGGCGGCTTCCTGCAACAGGTCGAGATTGGTGCGGCCGGCGATGGTGGAGTACACGCCGCCATCGTTGAGCGGGATGGAGCCGTCCACCAGCAGCAGGTATTTGCCGTAGAACACCTGCATCGCTTCTTCGCGCGCCTGCACGGCGGCGAAGCCGGAAGCGGCCTGCAAGGTGTGGTGATAGTCGAGCGAGATCATGTCGAAGATCAGGCTCTCCAGCGTGGGCGAGTGCGAACGCGTCAGCGACTCGGTGCAGCCGGTGCATTCCTGGAACGACAGCCAGATCACCGAGGGCCGCTTCGCCTGCACCAGGGCCGCAGCGATGGCCTGCGCGCTGCCGGGCGGCAAGGCCATCATGGTCGCCATCGCGGTACAGAATTTGAGGAAGGAGCGGCGGCTGATGCCTTGCGCCTGCAATCGCTGGCCCAGTGTTTCGTGTTCTCTCATCGTGTCACCTCACCTAAGGTAAAGCAGGGACATGCCGATTCATCCGTTTTTGTCGTTCCCGCGAAGGCGGGAACCCAGTTTGAAAAAGACACTGGATCCCCGCCTTCGCGGGGATGACGAAAGAGTCAGCGACCCAGCATGTGTTGCAGTCTTTCCAATCCATCGCGCACGTCTTCCGGCTGGCTTGGCAGGATGGCGGGCACGGCTGCGATCTCGATCAGGTCGGCGATCACATCGCCTTCCACGTTGTGGTGCGTCACCCACCACACACCGGGGAATTGCGTCTCATAGACTTCCGAATCGCCGATGGCGTCCAGGCGCGCGCTGACCTCGCCGCGCCCGAGTGCGGCGCGCAGGCCTTCATATTCGGCGGGGGCGAACGGCAGGCTCTTGAGGTCGAGCTGGGCGCTCTCACCATGCTCGACATAACGTTGTAGCAGGGTGGCGATCTCGTGCAGCAGGGCGTCGATGTTGCCGACGGAATAGGGGGCGGCGGTCTGGATGGGGATGGTGCGCTGATTCATGCCTGCCAGGCCTCGATGATCTGTTTCGCCTGGACGCAAACTTGCGGCAGGGCGGCGGCAACGGCAGGCGATGGCTGTTCGCCCCAATCGATCTCGGCCGGCTGGATGCCGATCAATGCGCGCTGTGCCGGCAGGTGGTCGGCGAGGCGGGCGATCATCATCAGATCGAGCAGGCTGACCTCATGCACGCTGCGTTTGCGCTGGCTGCCGAGGAAAGCATCCATGTCGTCACCTTCGAACACCTGCGAATGTCCGGGGGCAGCGTTGAGTTGGGCGGCGTCGATGACGATGAGGCGGTCGGCGTCTTCGATATGGCTGGCGAGGGTGAAACTGAGGGTGCCGCCGTCGATGAAGGTGAGGTCGTCGCGATCCGCCAGCTCATCGCGCAAGCGGTACAGCGCATGTATCCCCGCGCCTTCATCGCGCAACAGGTTGTTGCCGATACCGAGGATCAATGTGCTGCCGGTTCTACTCATGACATCTGGTGGATGGTGAGTCAACGACGGAGCGCAATCTAGCATTAGAATGTGACGACTTCAATCATCCTTGGTGGTTACCCATGTGTCTCGGCATCCCCATGCAGGTCATGAGCATCGATGGTTACAACGCCCGCTGCGAAGCCAAGGGCGTCTCGCGCGAGGTGAGCCTGTTCATGTTGCAAGGCGAGGAGATCAAGGTCGGCGACCACGTGATGGTGCATGTCGGCTATGCCTTGCAGGTGATGACCGAGCAGGAAGCGCGCTCGACCTGGGAACTGCTGGATGAGGTGCTGGCGGCCGAGGATGAAGGGCTGAATATTTCTTAATTGTCGGAATGACAAATATCTATGTTTGATGAAAATTCTTTAGAGATACTGAGGAAAGTATTCCTTGGGTCGACTTCTTCTGGTGTGTCGGCGCAAAGATTTCGCGCTGAAAATTATCAATTTCTTGATCTTATTGATTCGCTCGCGTCATCCCGTCATATTGAAATTACTGAAGGGAGGTATGTTCTAAGGCTGGAATCTTTGTTGGAATTAAAGGAAACAACTCCCGAGGTGGATCGCCTCATCAATTTGTGCAACTTGCTGTTTGGCGTGTTGAAAAAAGCATATTTGGATAACCCGGGTGAGAGCATTACGTTGGAAGAGCTCACAAGTCTTTCTGGTGTGCCAAGGATTGAGATATATCCAGCAATTCCATTTCTGTGGGAAGCCTCACTGTTTAGCGGTATGACAGGTGATCTCGAAGCAAAGGATGCCTATATAACACCTGCAGAAAAAGTTCTTAGATATGACTCCTTCGATATAGTTATTGAGGAGATTCGCGGTTGGAGAAGGGATACGCCACCAACATCTGCGAATATTGCGTCCGCATTTAATTTCCCCGGTATTGGGAATGATGTTTTGAGATTGGATGAGTTGCTTCATCCAATTATTTCAGAAAACGCGTTGAAGAAATTTCAAGACGGACATCTTCGAAATGCGGTTTTAGATTCTGTTATTGCAGTCTTTGATCAGATTCGAAAATTAACGGGTTTGCTTGAAGATGGTGATGAACTGATTGGAAAGTCATTCTCGCTTTCTGATCCATTTTTGATTTTGAGCGAGATTGAGACAGAGTCAGGAAAAAATGATCAAAAGGGTTTTATTCAAATATTTAAAGGCGTGTACCAAGGCATTCGCAATCCCAAGGCCCACAGCTTGGCTCACGATTTAACTCCAGTAGAGGCTGCACAATATCTCGTATTGATGAGCTTGCTTGCGAGGCGAGTTGAAGAAGCTCAAATAATCAAGACTAGAACATAGGCAAATTTTCACATGCTGACCGCCCAAGGCTGGCTTGCCAAAATCCATGAACTGAACATCGACCGTCCGCTGCGCATCATGAACGTGTGCGGCGGGCATGAGCGATCCATCTCCATGGCCGGCTTGCGCACGGCCTTACCCGAGCAAGTACGATTGATCGCCGGTCCTGGTTGCCCGGTGTGCGTATGCCCCGAGGAGGATGTGTATCAGGCGATCCAGTTGGCGGTGCAGGCTAAGGTGATCCTGGTCGCGTTCGGCGACATGTTGCGAGTGCCGGTGAACGTGCCCAAGGGCCCCCACCCCAACCCTCCCCCGGAGGGAGAGGGAGCGAACGACTCGCTGCGCGAGCAACATGTCAAAGGCTTGCGTTCGCTGGAGCAGGCGAAGGCGGCGGGTGCGGATGTGCGGCCCATCGCCAGCCCGCGCGAAGCGGTGCAGATCGCACAACAAAATCCCGAGCGGCAGGTGGTGTTCTTCGCCGCCGGGTTCGAGACCACCATGGCGCCGGTGGCGGCGATGTTGCTGGAAGGCGTGCCGGACAATCTTTCGCTGTTGCTCTCGGGGCGACTCACCTGGCCTGCGGTCGCCATGTTGCTCGATTCGGGCGAAGCGGGTTTCAACGCGCTGGTCGCGCCGGGTCATGTGGCGACGGTGATGGGGCCGGAGGAATGGTCGTTCGTGGTCGAGCAGCATCACATGCCGGCTGCCGTGGCAGGCTTCACACCGGTGTCTTTGCTGGCGGCGATGTACTCCGTGTTGCGTCAGTCGCTCGAAGACAAGTGCTTCCTCGATAACTGTTATCCCGAACTGGTGAAGCCGGGCGGCAATCCGGCGGCACAGCGACTGCTGGCGCAAGCGTTCGAGGTGGTCGATGCCAACTGGCGGGGCATCGGCATCATCCCCGCATCCGGCTACGCGCTGGCACCGGCCTATGCCGCGCACGATGCCAGACTGCGCTTCCCCGCTTACAACGACACAGAACGCAAACGCGCCGGGCAGATGCCGCCGGGCTGCGATTGCGCGCGCGTGGTGCTGGGAAAGATCGATCCGGACGCCTGCAAACTCTATGGCGCGGCCTGCACGCCGAAACATCCGGTGGGGCCATGCATGGTGTCGGACGAGGGGGCATGCCGCATCTGGTGGTCGACCGGCATCCGGGCGGCGGTGCATGATTGAAGCGCGCAGATGGTTGCTCACCGGGCGCGTGCAGGGCGTCGGCTTCCGCCCCTTCGTGTTTCTGCTTGCGCAACGTTTCGCACTCAAGGGATGGGTGCAGAACCAGCTCGGGCAGGTGATGATCGAGGCGGAAGGTGAGGCAACGACGCTCGACGAATTCTCTAACGCACTGATCGCCGAAGCACCGCCGCTGTCGCGTCCGCACCTCGCCAGCATCACGACCATCCCGCTATGTGACTACAACGCTTTCGAGATATTGGACAGCGCCAGTGCTGGCGAGACGCATATCCATGTCCCGCCCGACCTGTACCTGTGCGCGGACTGCCAGCGCGAGATGGACGATGCGCAGGACAGACGTTATCGCTATCCCTTCACCAACTGCACGCAATGCGGCCCGCGCTACACATTGATCGAACGCATGCCCTACGACCGTGCCAACACCACCATGGCGGGGTTCGTGCTGTGCGATGCCTGCCACGCCGAATACGAAGACCCGGGCAGCCGACGCTTCCATGCCGAGCCCATCGCCTGTCCGCAATGCGGACCGCAGCTGGCGTTCGTGTCACAACTCCCTCTCCCGCCGGGAGAGGGCAGGGGTGAGGGAGAACTTGATCGGTCTGCTGCCCTCACCCTAACCCTCTCCCCGAGGGAGAGGGAACTGAGTCGGCGTGCGAACCAAAATGGCGAGGCCGCACTGGAGGCCTGCATCGCCGCGCTGCGTCGCGGCGAGATCGTCGCCGTGAAAGGCATAGGCGGATATCACCTGATGTGCGATGCGCGCAATGCCGATGCCATCGCACGCTTGCGCGCACGCAAAAATCGACCGCACAAGGCGCTGGCGGTGATGTTCAAGGATATGGCGGCGGTGCGCGCCGAACTGGATATGTCTACGCAAGCCGAGGCCGCACTGTGCGATGCCGCACGTCCCATCGTGCTGCTGCCCCGCAAACAGGAAAGCACTCTGCCGGACGGCATCGCACCCGGCCTGCGCGAGGTCGGTGCGATGCTGCCTTACAGTCCCTTGCATCATCTGCTGCTGGCTGCGCTGGATACACCGCTGGTCGCGACCTCGGCCAACCTCAGCGGCGAACCGGTGTTGACCGAAGGTGCTGAAGTGGAAGCAAGGCTGGGCAAGGTGGCGGATGCATTCTTGCACCATGACCGGCCTATCGCGCGACCGGCGGACGATGCCGTGCTGCGCATCATCGCCGATCAAGCGCGGCTGATCCGTCCTGGACGCGGCATCGCACCCATCGAGATTGAACTCCCTTTCGCTTTGCCGCAGCCGACGCTGGCGGTGGGCGCCCACATGAAGAACACCGTTGCGCTCGGTTGGGGCAAACGTGCCGTGCTGTCGCCGCACATCGGCGACCTCGATGCACCGCGCAGCATCGCCGTGTTCGAGCAGGTCGTTGCCGATTTGCAGCGCCTGTATGGCGTGAACGCGGAGACCATCGTGTGCGATGCCCATCCGCATTACGCCAGCAGCCGCTGGGCGAAACAGCAGGGGCTGTCTGTGCAGAAGGTCTGGCATCACCACGCGCATGCCGCAGCGTTAGCGCTGGAACATGGCGCGGAAAAGACCTGGCTTACTTTCGCATGGGACGGCGTCGGACTGGGTGAGGACGGAACCTTGTGGGGCGGCGAGACTTTGCATGGGCGCATCGGTGCGTGGCAGCGCGTCGCCAGTTTGCGGCCGTTCCGTCTGCCGGGTGGCGACAAGGCGGCGCGTGAACCCTGGCGTGCGGCGGCGGGGCTGTGCTGGGAGATGGGCGCGGATCGCGCGTTCCCGGTGGATGACATCACGATGCTGCATGCCGCCTGGCAACGCGGACTGAATGCGCCGCGCAGCAGTGCGGTGGGCCGTCTGTTCGATGGCGCTGCACACCTGCTCGGACTGCTGGATCATGCGAGCTACGAAGGGCAGGGCGGCATGTTGCTGGAGCACATGGCAGCGGGCGAGGGGGAGACCATCGTGCTGCCGCTGCGCGAGGATGCTCCGGGCTTGTTGCGCATCGACTGGCAGCCCTTGCTCGCGGCCATGATGCGCAACGAGATAGCGGTGGCGACGCGGGCGATGACTTTCCATCGCAGTCTGGCGCACAGCATCGTGACGCAGGCGCAGCGCCTGCATGCACAACAGCCGTTCGATGTAGTGGGGCTGACGGGTGGTGTGTTCCAGAACAGGCTGCTGGCCGAGCTGACACTGCAAGGCTTGCAGCAAGCAGGGTTTGATGCATATCTGCCGCAACAGATACCGTGCAACGATGGCGGCATCGCCTTGGGACAATTGATGGAAGCGGGTGTGAAGCATGGATGAGACACATATCAGTCTGGCGCACGGCAACGGCGGGCGCTACATGCGCGAGCTGATCGACGAACTGTTCGCGCGGCACTTGAACAACCCCTTGCTCGATGTGCAGGTGGATGCCGCCGCGCTGCCGCCCATGGACGGCGTGCTGATGATGACCACCGACGGCTTCACCGTGCAGCCGCTGGAATTCCCCGGCGGCAGCATCGGTTCGCTGGCAGTGCACGGCACGGTGAACGACCTCGCCGTGTCCGGCGCGACACCGCGTTACCTCACGCTGAACGCCTTCATCGAGGAAGGCATGGAGATCGCACAACTGGAACGCATCATCGCCGATCTGGCACGCGCCGCGCGCGAGGCCAATGTGGTCGTGGTGGCGGGCGATACCAAAGTGCTGCGACGCGGCGAAGGAGGCGGCGTGTATCTCGCCACCACCGGCATCGGCGTGCGACCGACTGATGTGAAGCTGGGGCTGGACCGTATCCGCGCGGGCGATGCCATCCTGGTGAGCGGCCCGGTCGGCGATCACGGCATCGCCGTGCTGTTGGCGCGCGAACAGTTCGGCCTGAGCGGCGACCTCAAGTCTGACGCCGCCAGTGTGCATCCGTTGGCGCAGGCACTGCTGCCGCTGCAAGGTCTGCGTTTCATGCGCGATCCCACGCGCGGTGGACTCGCCACCGTGATGCACGAGATCTGCCGCGCCACGAAGCTGCAAGTGCAGTTGCAACAAACCGCCATCCCGGTGCGCGAGCAGGTGATGTCGGTGTGTGAGATGCTGGGCTATGACCCCATGTATCTGGCTTGCGAAGGTCGCCTCGTGGCCGTGGTCGATGCCGCGCAAGCCGACGCCGCACTGGCTGCGCTGCAAACGCTAGCGCAAGGGCAGGGCGCCGCCCTCATCGGCAGCGTGCAAAGCGGTCGCGCGCAGGTGGTGATGCAGACCGAGTTCGGCGGGCAGCGATTGCTCGAGGAACTGGAAGACGATCCATTGCCGCGTATCTGCTAGGCAGTGATGGCTGGGACGATGCTGTGGTTCGTCCTTCCGGCGCAGGCCGGAATCCAGCATGAATATCCGCCCGCAAAGCAGACACGACCGGCTGCTTGTCCCGCTTCGATCCAGCATCGTTCAACTGGGCATCGGCCTGCGCCGGAGTGACGCATGGTTGCCGCCCACTTACATCACACTGCCGAACGAAAGATCCTGCGTATGCGGCGGTAAGGGCAAGCCGGCGATGCGGCTGGCCTGACTCACCGGCCCGTGCGGGAACAGTTCGTACAGATGGCCGCGTCCCAAGGTATCGCAGAAGCGTTCCTCCAGATCGTGTAATACCTCGCGCGCACTCTCTGCATTACCGTACTGTCGATAGCGCTCGCGCAGGAAGAAGATCACTTCCCAGTGTTCATCGGTCAGTTCGATATCCTCGCGCGCGGCTTCGCGGCTGGCATGTTGCGGTGACCACGGCGCAAGCTCGGCCATGTGGCCTTCCGGGTCATGTTCGTATCGCTGGGGATTGCTGAGGGCTTGATTGATGTCGAGCATGATGGCTTCCTCCTGCTGACACGGCGGACGGAACGCCCGCCGCTGGGAACATGTTCAAACTCCTGAGAGAGGCTGTCAACGATGAGGGCGACAGGGTTATTGCGAGGAGGTTTGGGTTGCACAGCCGGTGCCATCCAGACGGGCTAACGACCGGTAAGGTATCGTCACTGGCCATAGGTGTAGGGGGATATCCGCCCCCACTTTTAGCGAAGGTCTGAAGTGGGGCTGGTTAAAGCTGGCTTCTGTTTCGGGGAAATACCGCCGAGCGCCATCTCGGGCGCGTTCGTGATCGTGGGCCTGCGTCCAGTCAGTTGCATGGTTCTGCACCTCGCCAAACGACTCGAACAGGTAATGGCTTGACCACTCATGGCGGGCGGTACGGTTGTCACGCTCGATCTAGGCATTCTGCCGGCGCTTGCCCGGTAGCGACAACAGGTCTGCCTGATGCCGGCCGCCAAGCAGGCGTCGAATGCTGATGTTCGAGTTAGTCTGCGATCCACAGGAAAATCTTTACGTATTCTTTATACGCGAAGAATTAATCTTTACACCGTTTTGATTTTCGTATTCCTACCATGCACACCGCATTTTCCGGGGGAGAAACTTCCCTGCCATGCAAATCGCAATTTTCATCAGGAGTGTGAAATGGACTGGTTGTTTTTATTATTGATCCTGGCCTTCTACGGCCTGACCGTGCTGATGCTCTACGGCATCGACAAGCTGAAGGGGCAGTCATGACTTTCTACATCGTCGGCGCCGCCATCGCGTTGTTCCTGGTGATTTATCTCACCGCTGCCCTGCTCAAACCGGAGTTGTTCTCATGATGAATTCCATCTTGCAAATCGCCCTCTACCTGGGCGTGCTGCTGGCCCTGGCCAAGCCGCTGGGCATCTACATGCAGCGTATCTACGAAGGCAGGCTGCCCGCGTTCGTGCGCTGGTTAGCCCCCGCCGAAAATCTCTTCTACCGCCTGTGCGGCGTGGACAGCAAGCAGGAGATGCGCTGGACGCGCTACGCAATGGCCGCCCTGTGGTTCAGCCTGCTGGGCGTGCTGGTGGTGTACGCGTTGCAGCGCCTGCAAGGCATGCTGCCGCTGAATCCGCAGGGTTTCGGCGCGGTCACGCCCGATTCTTCGTTCAACACGGCGTTGAGCTTCGTCACCAACACCAACTGGCAGGGCTACGTGGGCGAAACCACGATGAGCTACCTGACCCAGATGGCCGGACTGGCGGTGCAGAACTTCTTCTCCGCCGCCACCGGCATGGCCGTGGTCATCGCGCTGATCCGCGGCTTCGCCCGCCACACCACCGAGACCATAGGCAACTTCTGGGTGGACATGACGCGCAGCACGCTGTACATCCTGCTGCCGATCTCCACCGTGCTGGCGCTCGTGCTGGTCAGCCAGGGCGTGGTGCAGAATTTTTCCGCCTATGAGCAAGCCGCGCTGACGGAGAGCGTGAGCTACGAGCAGGCCAAACTGGATGAATCCGGCAACCCGGTCAAGGATGAAATCCCCTCACCTCAATCCTCTCCCGCAAGCGGGCGAGGAGGCGAAGGAGAAAAGCAATTTTTGACTCCTGCCGTCACCGACAAGATCGTCGTGACCGAGCAGACCATCGCCATGGGGCCGGTCGCCTCGCAGGAAGCGATCAAGCAGTTAGGCACCAACGGCGGCGGTTTCTTCAATGCCAACTCGGCGCATCCGTTCGAGAACCCCACGCCGTTCGCCAATTTCCTGGCGATGCTCGCGATCTTCATCATTCCCGCGGGTCTGTGCTACACCTTCGGGCGCATGGTGGGCGACACGCGCCAGGGCTGGGCGATCCTCGCCTCGATGACGATCCTGTTCGTCGGCTTCCTTGCCGTGGCCGTATACGCTGAGCAACAGGGCAACCCCGCCTTCGCCGCCCTGGGCGTTGATCAGAGCGCGTCTGCAACGCAATCCGGCGGCAACATGGAAGGCAAGGAAACGCGCTTCGGCATCGTCAACTCCGCACTGTTCGCCACCATCACCACGGCAGCTTCCTGCGGTGCGGTGAACTCCATGCACGATTCCTTCACGCCGCTGGGCGGGCTGGTGCCGCTGGCGCAGATGCAACTGGGCGAAGTGGTGTTCGGCGGCGTCGGTTCCGGCCTGTACGGCATGCTGGTGTATGCCGTGATCGCGGTGTTCCTCGCCGGCCTGATGATAGGCCGGACGCCCGAGTATTTGGGCAAGAAGATCGAGGCGTTCGACATCAAGATGGCCTCGCTGGTGATCCTGATCCCGCCGCTGCTCATCCTCGGCGGCACGGCGCTGGCCGTCATGCTGGGCGTGGGCAAGAGCAGCATCTACAACCCCGGCGCGCACGGCTTCAGCGAGGTGCTGTACGCCTTCTCGTCGGCGACGGCCAACAACGGCAGCGCGTTCGCCGGCATCTCCGCCAACACGCCGTTCTACAACACTGCATTGGGCTTCGCCGTGTGGGCCGGACGGTTCTGGCTGATGATCCCGGTGCTGGCGCTGGCGGGTTCGCTGGCGGCCAAGAAACGCATCCCGGCCAGCGTGGGCAGCATGGCGACGCATACGCCGCTGTTCGTCTGGCTGCTGATCGGCACCGTGCTGCTGGTGGGAGCGCTGACCTTCGTGCCGGCGCTGGCACTGGGGCCGGTGATCGAACACCTGAACATGATCGGCACGCATTAAGGAGATATATATGACTAGCAAGACTGTTCCATTTGCCCTGTTCGAGCGCGAGCTCGTCAAACAGGCGCTGCTGGACTCGTTCAGGAAACTGGGCCCGCGCCAGCAGATGAAGAACCCGGTGATGTTCGTGGTGTGGCTGGGCAGCGTGCTGACCACGGCGCTGTTCTTCCAGGCCTTGTTCGGACAGGGCGAAGCACCCGCGGGCTTCATCCTCGCGGTGACGCTGTGGCTGTGGTTCACCGTGCTGTTCGCCAACTTCGCCGAAGCTATCGCCGAAGGTCGCAGCCGCGCTCAGGCATCCGCCATGCGCAGCGCCAAGCGCGACATCCACGCCAAGAAACTGACCCGACCGGCCTACGGCGAGAAGTTCGTCGATGTGGCGGGCTCCAGCCTGCGCCGTGACGATGTGGTGCTGGTCGAGGCCGGCGACTTCATCCCCGGCGACGGCGAGGTGATCGAGGGCGTGGCTTCGGTGGACGAGAGCGCCATCACCGGCGAATCCGCGCCGGTCATCCGCCAGTCCGGCGGCGACTTCTCCGCCGTCACCGGCGGCACGCGCGTGCTGTCCGACTGGCTGGTGGTGCGCATCACCGCCAACCCGGGCGAGACCTTCCTCGACCGCATGATCTCCATGGTGGAAGGGGCCAAACGCCAGAAGACGCCGAACGAGATCGCGCTCACCATCCTGCTGGTGGCGATGACGCTGATCTTCCTGCTCGCCACCGTCACGCTGCTGCCGTTCTCCCTCTACAGCGTGGAGACGGCCGGCGCGGGTCAGCCGGTCACCATCACCGTGCTGGTGGCGCTGCTGGTGTGTTTGATCCCCACCACCATCGGCGGCCTGCTGTCCGCCATCGGCGTGGCCGGCATGGGCCGCATGCTGCAGAAGAACGTGATCGCGACCAGCGGCCGCGCAGTGGAAGCCTCGGGCGACGTGGACGTGCTGCTGCTGGACAAGACCGGCACGATCACGCTGGGCAACCGCCAGGCCAGCAACTTCCTGCATGCCAGCGGCGTGACCGAGGCCGAACTGGCCGACGCGGCGCAGCTCGCCTCATTGGCCGACGAGACGCCGGAAGGCCGCAGCATCGTGGTGCTGGCCAAGCAGAGGTTCGCCCTGCGCGAGCGCAACATCCATGAACTGGGCGCGACCTTCATCCCCTTCAGCGCGCAGACGCGCATGAGCGGGGTCAATGTCCCAGGCCCAGGCGGGCGAGATGAAGATCTTCGCCAGATCCGCAAAGGTGCGACCGATGCCATCCGCAACCATGTCATGAGTATCGGCGGGCATTTCCCGCAGGGTGTGGACGCCATCGTGGAAAGCGTCTCGCGGCGCGGCGGCACGCCGCTGGTGGTGGCGGACGGCGCGCGGGTGCTGGGCGTGATCGAGCTCAAGGACATCGTCAAGGGCGGCATCAAGGAACGTTTCGCCGAACTGCGCCGCATGGGCATCAAGACCATCATGATCACCGGCGACAACCGCCTCACCGCCGCCGCCATCGCGGCCGAGGCGGGCGTGGACGACTTCCTCGCCGAAGCCACGCCGGAAGCCAAGCTGAAACTGATCCGCGAGCATCAGGCGCAGGGCCGGCTGGTGGCGATGACCGGCGACGGCACCAACGACGCCCCGGCGCTGGCGCAGGCCGACGTGGCGGTGGTGATGAACACCGGCACGCAGGCCGCGAAGGAAGCGGGCAACATGGTGGACTTGGATTCCAACCCCACCAAGCTGATCGAGATCGTCGAGACCGGCAAGCAGATGCTGATGACGCGCGGCGCGCTGACCACCTTCAGCATCGCCAACGACGTGGCCAAGTATTTCGCCATCATCCCGGCGGCGTTCGCCTCGACCTATCCGGCGCTGGGCACGCTCAACGTGATGGGGCTGGCGACGCCGGCCAGCGCGATCCTGTCCGCCGTGATCTTCAATGCGCTGATCATCATCGCGCTGGTGCCGCTGGCGCTGAAGGGCGTGAAATACCGCGCCATCGGGGCCAACGTGCTGCTGCGCGACAACCTGCTGGTCTATGGGCTGGGCGGCATCGTCGTCCCCTTCATCGGCATCAAGCTGATCGACCTGCTGCTGGTCGCCCTGAATCTGGTTTGAGAAAGGAAACATCATGTTTAAAGAACTTCGTCCTGCCATCGTCAGTTTCGCCGTGCTCAGCCTGGTCACCGGCGTCGCCTACCCCCTGCTGGTGACGGGCATCTCGCAGGCGACCATGTCGGATCAAGCCAACGGCAGCCTGATCGTCAAGGACGGCAAGACGGTCGGCTCCAGCCTGATCGGCCAGTCGTTCTCCGACCCGAAATATTTCTGGGGCCGCCCCTCGGCGACCGGCCCGGTGCCCAACAACGCCGGCGCTTCCAGCGGTTCCAACCTGGGGCCGACCAACCCGGCCTTGCTGGATGCGGTGAAGGCCCGCGTGCAGGCGCTGCGCGATGCCGACCCCGGCAACAGCGCAGCGGTGCCGGTCGACCTGGTCACCGCTTCCGCCAGCGGCCTCGATCCGCACATCAGCCCGGCGGCGGCCGAGTACCAGCTCGCGCGCGTGGCACGGGTACGCAACATCAACCCGGCTGCCTTGCGCAAGCTGGTGGCGGAGCACACCGAAGCACGCCAGTTCGGCATCCTCGGCGAGCCGCGCGTGAACGTGCTGGAACTGAACCTGGCGCTGGATGCTGCAAACGCGATCCCGCAATAAACCGATCCATTACCAATACAGAAAGAGTACGACCATGTTGAACGACAAATTGCTGAACACCCTGATCCTGTCCGCGCTGGCTGTTCCCGGCGCAGTGCTGGCCGAAGAGGCTTCCCCGCATACCGTCAGCGCGAACGTCGGCTTCACCACCGACTACATCTGGCGCGGCATCGCGCAGACCTCGCACAACCCGGCCGTGCAGGGCGGCATCGACTATTCCCACGCCAGCGGCCTGTATGCCGGCGTGTGGGGGTCGAACGTGAGCTGGATCGCCGACAGCGGCGCGGTCGCGTCCGGCAGCGTGACCATGGAGCTGGACACCTACTTCGGTTTCCGCGGCAGCTTCGCCGGCGACTTCAGCTACGACGCCGGCTTCATCCGCTACAACTATCTCGGCAACTACACCGAGAATGCGGCCGGCGGTTACGCCAAGGCAAACACCGACGAGATCTACGGCGCGATCGGCTACAAGTGGCTGACCGCGAAGTACTCCTATGGCATGGGCCAGTTCCTGACCGTGCCGGGTGCGCAGGGCACGAACTACCTCGAACTGAACGCCAGCGTTCCGCTGGGCGACAGCGGCTTCACCGTCGGCGCGCATGTCGGCAAGCAGACCTACAAGGGTAGCTCCCCCCTTATTACCGGCGCCAACACGGCCACCTATACCGACTACAAGCTGAGCGTGGCCAAGGACATCGGCGGCTATGTGGTGACCGTGGCGTACAGCGACACCAACGCCACGTCGTTCTACACCTACCCGGCTTACGGCGGAGACTGGGGCAAGGCGGTAACCAACCTGTCCGTGACCCATGCGTTCTGAAGACGGGGATGCCGTGCTCGGCACGGTCAAGGCGTTCGAGGCGAGACGCGATGCGGTCTCGCCCCTGCCTTACTGGCTGTGCGGGTTCGATCTGATCGATCTGGAAGCCAAAAGGAGGATCGCCCGGATGTCCAGACAAAGCCAGGTCAAGGTCACCGATGAACAGCATCCTGCTGCCTGAAATGCAGAACATACTGGAACCATCCCTGGCGTTGCTCGCGATCATCGTCCCACTTGGGTTGGCCTATCTCTTTGTCATGTACCCGGAGCGTCGCAAAGGGAAGGAGCGCTCTCTGGAGGACGGCGCCGGGAACAAACCGGGGGAGTTCCGGTAAACTGAAACCATGACTGCCTTCCACTCCGCAAACCATACCGTCCGCCATTTCCGCGAGGCACTGTTCTGGCCGGTGCAATTGCAGCCGCTCTCCGACGGCGGCAGCGCGCAACCCCACTGGAAACTGCTGGCAGGGGCGGGCGCTGACAATCCCTGGTGCAAGCTGGGGGATCGCTTCGAGGCTGAATCGCTCCCGTTCGAGGAACGGCATTACAAGGAGTTCGTCACCTTCCTGCCCTACGTGCAGCGCTTCCTCTACGGCGAGAGCCGCGGCAGCCAGCCGTCCGCTGCGGGCCAGCCCGGCAGTTCGGCGATCAACATATTCAGGCGTACGGGGATCTCCGCGTTGCGCCTGGTGCTGCACGAAGGCGAAGCGCCGGTCACGCTCGCGGTCGAACACATCGAATTGTGGTTCTTCGACGACATCAACATCGCCTTCCTCAAAGTGGAGCTGTCCGCCGCCGATCTGCCGTTCGATCAGGCGACCGATCTGCTGTACCGCTTCGGTCGCACCTACCCGACCGGCTGGGACAGGGAGGGGCACGGCAAACACAACGTGTATCTCGCCGAATGGCTTGCGCAGGACGGCACGGTGCTGTCCGCCTCCGATTCCGACAACCAGGAAAGATTCCTGCAATATACGCGCAAGCATCGTTCGCCCGGCATCGCTGCACACTGGGATTACCTGTTGCGTCCGCTGGTGCTCGACCCTTCCGCCGAGTCCGGTGCGCTCCGCTACCGGCAGATCGAATATCACCGCATGCCGTTGATGGCTTACCTCGCCGTGGACGATCCGCGCAGCATCAGCCGTGAGGATTGGCTGCGGCTGGGGCTGGTCGCGACGCTGCATCCCGACGAGGCCATGCCCGAACGCGACCCCGACGTGGCCGATTTCGAAACGCGCTACTGCTACGACCGCTTCTGGACCGGCACCGATGCAGGCCCCAATACCCGCTTCATCTGCACCGGCCGTGCCTTCATCGTGGTGGGCGATGCGAACGCCGGATATTTCCGCGACCAGGCGCGCGGCATCCTGGCGCAATTCCGCCACCAGTACGTGCTGCTGTTCCTGATCGCGCATTTCCACCGCGCCGCGCTGCTGGTGTTCTCCGATCGTCTGGTGGACGCGGTGCATGACCTGGATATCCGGCTGCCGCAATCCATCAGCCGCTTCCGGCGCAGGGTGTATGCGGGGTTCGAGGGTTTCCTGCGCTTCACCCACCGCTACTGGTTCCATGAGCTGTCGGAACGGCCGCATGTGCAGGCGTTGTACCGGCTGTGCAGCGCGCACCTGAACAACGACGCGCTGTACCAGGAGGTCAAGGAAGAGCTGAAGGACATGAGCCAATACCTCGACAGCAACACGCAGCGCCAGCAGTCCACCACCATCGTGCGGCTCACTGTGGTGACGGTCTTCAGCCTGGTCGGCACGGTGGCCACCGGATTCCTCGGCATGAACCTTCTCGCCGAGGCGGAATCCCCGCTGCCGGTGCGCCTGACCTATTTCTTCATGACGCTGCTGGTCACGGGACTGTTGACCCTGCTGCTCATATTCAAGTCGAAGCAACTCTCCGATGTGATGGATGCGCTGGCCGATGACCAGAAGAACCTGCGTGCCCGCCTCACCGCCTTGGGCAACGTCTTCCGGAGCAGATCGACCAAGCCATGAACGACACCTACCAGCGCCCCGATCCCGATGCGCTGCTGGAGCGCGTGCAGCGCGCCGAGGAGAAACGCCGGCGCGGGCGCCTGAAGGTGTTCTTCGGCGCCAGCGCCGGCGTGGGCAAGACCTTCGGCATGCTGCTGGCGGCGCGCGAACGCCGCGCCGAGGGGCTGGACGTGGTGGCGGGCTACGTGGAGACGCACAAGCGCGCCGAGACCGAACAGTTGCTGGAAGGGCTGGAGATCCTGGCGCCGCGGCTGGTGGAGTACCGCAGTACCCGCTTGCGCGAGTTCGATCTCGATGCCGCGCTGAAGCGCCGCCCGGCGCTGATCCTGGTGGACGAACTGGCGCACAGCAACGTGCCCGGCTCGCGCCATCCCAAGCGCTGGCAGGATGTCGAGGAACTGCTGGAGGCGGGCATCGACGTCTATACCGCGATGAACGTCCAGCACATCGAGAGCCTGAACGATGTGGTGTCGCAGATCACCGGCATCCCGGTGTGGGAGACCGTGCCCGATGCCGTGCTGGAAGGCGCCGACGAGATCGAGCTGATCGACCTGCCGCCCGACGAACTGTTGCAGCGCCTGAAGGAGGGCAAGGTCTACCTGCCGCAGCAGGCGGAGCGCGCGGCGCAGAACTTCTTCCGCAAGGGCAACCTGATCGCGTTGCGCGAACTTGCGTTGCGCCGCACGGCGGACCGCGTCGATGCGCAGATGCGCGATTACCGCGAGGACAACGCGATCCGCGACGTATGGCAGGTGAAGGAGCGCCTGCTGGTCTGCGTGGGGCCGGGGGCTTCGGCCGAGAGCCTGGTGCGCGCCGCCTATCGCCTGGCGCAGGCGTTGCGCGCGGAGTGGATCGTGCTGTACGTGGAGACGGCCAAGCTCCAGAGGCTCTCGAAAGAGCAGCGCGATTCCATCCTGCGCACGCTGAAACTGGCGGAGGAACTGGGGGCCGAGACGGTGACCATGGGCGGGCATCGCCTGGCCGAGGAGGTGATCGCTTATGCGCGCAGCCGCAACGCGACCCGCATCCTGCTGGGCAAGCCCACCTATTCCGGCTGGAAGCGCTGGCTGCACGGCTCGCTGGTGGACACCGTCGTGCGCCAGGCGCGGGACCTCGACATCCATGTGGTGGGTAAGGAATCCGGCTTGCTGTCGCTGGCGAAGGAGAATCCCTATTTCTCGCGCAGCCGCCTCTACCTCGGCCTGGCTTCCGAGGAACAGCATCCTGTGTTCAGGTGGCGCGCCGGATATCTGTGGGCGGTGGTCGCGACGGCGGTCTGCACCGGCATCGCCTGGCTGATGTTCGGTCATTTCGATCTCGCCAACCTGATCATGGTGTACCTGCTGGGTGTGCTGACCGTGGCCACGCGCTACGGTCGCGGCCCGTCGGTGCTGAGTTCCTTCCTCGGCGTGGTGTTGTTCGATGTCTTCTTCGTGCCGCCGCGTTTCAGTTTCGCCGTCTCCGACTCCCAGTATCTGGTCACCTTCGCGGTCATGCTGCTGGTGGCGCTGGTGATCAGCAGCATGACCGCCGGCACCCAGCACCAGGCCAAGGTCGCCGGTCACCGCGAGCGGCGCACCGCATCGCTGTACGCCATGAGTCGCGAACTGGCCGCCACGCGCGGCGAGGACAATCTGATGCGCATCGCGGTCAGGCACGTCGCGGAGGTGTTCGAGGCGCAGGCGGTGGTGTTGCTGCCCGACGCGACGGGGCACATCGCCCATCCCAGGGGGGAAGGGACCCCGCAGTCCTGCCATGGCAGCGATCTGAGCGTGGCGCAGTGGGTGTACGATCACGGCCAGGAGGCGGGTCAGGGCACCGATACCCTGGCCGGCAGCGAGATGCTCTATCTGCCGCTGAAAGCCTCCTCCGGGACCGTGGGCGTGCTGGTGTTGCTGCCGCTCAACCCGGCGCGCATCGCCATGCCGGAACAGCAGCGCCTGCTTGAAACCTTCGTCAGTCAGATCGGGCTGGCGCTGGAGCGGGTCAAGCTGGCGACCGAGGCGCAGAATGCGCAGGTGAAGATGGAGACCGAACAATTGCGCAACTCGCTGCTGTCGGCCATCTCGCATGACCTGCGCACGCCGCTGGCGGCCATCGTGGGCGCTTCCAGCAGTCTGATACGCGATGGCGACAAACTCGACGGCCAAGCCAGGCACGAGCTCGGCCAGGCCATCTACGACGAAGCGACGCGCATGTCCGGCCTGGCCAACAACCTGCTGGACATGGCGCGTCTGCAAGTGGGCGCCATCGCGCTCAACCGCCAATGGCAGCCGCTGGAAGAGGTGGTGGGGGCATCGCTGACCGGGATGAACACGCGATTGGCCGACCATCCGGTGACGGTGCACCTGCCGCGCGACCTGCCGCTGGTCGAGATCGATGGCCTGCTGATCGAACGGGTCTTCGCCAACCTGGTGGAGAACGCGGTGAAATACACGCCGTCCGGAACGCCTATCGAGATCTCTGCCGTGAGCGACGGGGACGAGATCGTGGTGACGGTGGCTGACCGCGGTCCCGGCATCCCGCCGGGAGAGGAACAGCGCATCTTCGAGAAATTCCATCGCGTCGCCAGTGAAGGCAACCAGGGCGGGGCGGGGTTGGGCCTGACGATCTGCCGCTCCATCGTGGAAGCGCACCGCGGCAGGATCTGGGCGGAGAACCGCTCGGGCGGCGGCGCCGCCTTCCATTTCGACCTGCCGCTGTCGGAGCCGCCTTCGATCGAACAGGAAGAAGGCGCGACCCCATGAGCAACGCCGCCGCCATCATCGTCATCGAGGATGAAGCGCAGATACGCCGTTTCCTGCGCGCCACGCTGGCGTCCGAAGGTTACAACGTCATCGAGGCTGCCAGCGGGAAGCAGGGACTGGCCGATGCGGCCACGCGCAAACCCGATCTGGTCATCCTCGACCTCGGCTTGCCCGACATGGATGGCGTGGAGGTGATCCGGAACCTGCGCACATGGTCTGCCGTCCCGGTCGTCATCCTGTCGGCGCGTTCGCAGGAAAGCGACAAGGTCGCCGCGCTGGACGCGGGGGCGGACGATTACCTGGTCAAACCTTTCGGCGTGGGCGAACTGCTGGCGCGGATACGCGTGGCATTGCGTCATGTATCCGCATCTTCGAACGAAGATGAAGAGGGGGTGTTCAGCGTGGATGAACTGAAGGTTGACATGATCCATCGCAAGATCTCCGTCGGAGACGCGGAAGTGCACCTCACCCAGATTGAATATCGCTTATTAACGGTGTTGATTAAGCATGCAGGCAAAGTGCTGACACACCAGTTCCTGCTCAAGGAGGTTTGGGGGCCAAGCTATGTGGATCGCGCCCACTATCTGCGTATCTATATGGGCAACTTACGGCACAAACTTGAAAAAGATCCAACACGCCCTCGGATTTTATTGACAGAAGTCGGGGTCGGCTACAGGCTGGCAGTTGCTTAGATTTAGAGCTTGCATTTGATCATCCATATCTGGCGCAGCATTTTCCTGTAAGGATATTCCCAAGCGGGCGCCGACAGTGGCGAAGCCACGCAGAATCAGATCCGGTTCAATCGACCAGGAGTCTGAAATGGAAACCTCACAATCTCGCGCACCCCGGAATAAAGGCAACCTGATCGGGCAGAAGCCCCTTTTGAAGCTGAAGGACATCCGGGGCGGATTGCGGCTGACCTCGCGGTCAGTCGCTCCCTCGCGCGCCATATGGCAGTCAGCCTCCACCTTGGGCGGTGACGACTCCATAGCGGCCGCTAGCCAATTGGGATGCCGCTGGCCGCAATGGCCGAATAACCGTCTTCAGGAATTCGCTACGCTCAATGCTGCCAGTGCGAGCAGGGCGGGTATGCTTCGATTCAGAAAACGACAGCCGCGCGACCGTTCGGATTCGCGCGGCTGAGTCGTATTGCGGAGCGCTCAGGGACGTTTGGGCGTGGTGTAGGGCGCGACTTTTTGCGCGGGTTCCCAAGTGGTTTCGTAGCCGACGAAGAACTGGCCGGGCACGATCTCTTTCTGGCGGGTGGTGACGCGGAAGGCGTGGCCGTCGGGGACCTTGGGGCGGCAGAACGGTTTCTTCTCTTCACTCATGGTTCGATCTCCTTTGGTGGTTGCAAACGCTGCTTGCAAGCGGGAGGCATAGCGGCCCCTCCCCTTGGCCGTACTTTCGCTATTTGCGCGTGTAGTGTGCCTTGTGGGGTATCACATGGCGCACGCCGCCCTGCGGGTTCTCCACGTCTCCTTGGTAGCGCGGGATGAGGTGGATGTGCACGTGGAAGATGCTTTGTCCGGCGGCAGGGCCGATGTTGACGCCGACGTTGTAGCCGTCCGGTTTCAACTCGGCATCGATGAGCACTTTTTCCTGCTGGACGAGACTCATGCAGGCGTTGACTTCTTCCGGTGTCAGTTCGAAGAAGCTGGCGACATGGCGGCGCGGGATGACCAGAGTGTGGCCGGGGCTGGTCGGATAGGAATCGCGCGCGCTGTAGGCGAATTCATTCTGTAGCGATACGCCGCGCGGGTCCTTGCAGAACAGGCAGGGATCGTTGGGGTCGCGTTTCTTTTCTTGCGTTGCTTCAGACATCAGCAAAACACCTCTTCCTCTACGTTAAATCGAAAGCCGCGTAGCGATTCGTTTGCCCCCTCTCCTTCCGGGGGAGGGTTGGGGTGGGGGAAACGGGCATGTGTGCCTCATTATCATGTGCTCTATTGGTGCCATGACCGTTATACTCGGCCGCAGCAATCCATCGACGAGGGAAACATCGTGGCATCGAACACAGGACGGGCTTACTTTGCATTGCTTGGTTACCATTTCAACCCCGACGACGTCACGCGTCTGCTCGGCATAGAGCCCACCCGGGTCGATGCGGCGGGCGCATATAGCGGGCTGGACAAGCCGGTGATCAGTGCCTGGGAGTTGTCCTCGGAGACCGCCAGCGGGGACGTGGATGTGTTCGCGCTGACGGACAGCCTCGTCAAACAACTGGAGCCTCTCAAGGACAAGATCGTCGCCGTCTGCAAGAGCCACAACCTGTCGCCGCGTCTGGGCGTGGCGCTGACCCTGTCCATCGACAAAGGGGAGACCAGCCCGGAAGTCGGTTTCGGTGCGCGCACCATCCGCTTCCTGGCGGATACCGGTGCGTTCATCGAGGTGGAACACAAGCTTTCCGGACGCATCTGATTTAGCCTTCTCTCCATAATTCGTGGAAGCACCGATCTTTCGTCGCACCGGCGCAGGCCGGTGCCCAGCCGATCAAGAACACTGGATTCCGGCCTGCGCCGGAATGACAGAACCTGTGCGCATCCGCTCTATCCGTTTACTACTTGCCGTTGTGCACGCGCCTGTTTCAACTGCTCATCGCAATGCCGCAAGCACAGCGGTTGCAGCGCGTGCGCGAAGCACTCCATGATCACTTCGAACTCATCCGCCATCTCTTCGGCCAGCGCGGCATCGTTGGTCATCTGTGCCAGCGCGTTGTGTGCGGTAGCCTTGTTCACGCGACACAGCACGGCGACATGGATGGGTAACTGCTGTTCCATGCTCACGGTCAGCGCTTTTTCGTAGGCGTTGATCGCTTCCTTCAGACGGTCGGGATTGGCTTCCGCTGTGCCGAGGTGATGCAGCGTGACGCCGCGGTTGTTATGCGTGGCGGTCAGCAACAGCGCGTGGTCGTCGGCATTGAGCAGGGCCAGCGCGTTCTTGTAGGCGACCACGGATTTTTGCAGCTGGCGGTTGCCCTTGAGCTGGGCGCCGTAGGTGTAAAAGGTGTTGCCCAGCTGGTGCAGGGTCTGCATCCACTGTTCGGGATGCGCTTCGCGCGTCCACACCAGCAGGGCTTCGGTATAGGCATCGACCGCGCGCTTCAGCGGCTCGGTCTTCTCCAGTAGCCGGCCCAGCGCCTGATTGGCCGTACCCAGGTTGTATTGCGTGGCAGCCCATTCCTGCGGCGTTTCTGTCTGGCTGTAACTTTGCAGCGCCTGCTCGAAGCAGTGGATGGCTTGCTCGAACAAGGCGGCATCGTGACGTTGCTGACCCAGTGCGGCGAGCAGGTTGCCGAGGTGGTTCTGCTTTGCCGCATCCGGGGTGGGGGCCAACGCTGCCTGCAACACCTCGCACAGGCGTTCGAAGATGCGGGTGCTGTAGCGATGCTGTTCGTAATTACCGCGCGTGAAACGGAAGTTGTCCGCGACGGCGACCTGCGTGTCCGGTTTGGCTGCGGCGGCCTCTTCCTCGTTCAGCAGGCACAGGGAATCCGCGATGGCGCGTTCCAGCGTCTGGTTACCGGGGTAGAGGAGGTAGGTGGTGGCGTGCTTCATTGTGCCCGTTCGAGTATCTCGTTCAACTCGGGATCGGCCCCGACGGCGCCGCCCAGTTCGATCTCTTCTTCGGTCGCTTCGCGTATGGACAGCACTTCCAGCATGAAGGTGACCTCGCGGCCGCACAGCGGGTTGTTGCCATCCACGGTCAGGGTCTGGTCGTCGAGGCGGGTGACGATGAAGTTCCTCGCTTCGCCTTTCTCGTTCTCCATGGTGATGGTCATGCCGAGCTCGCGGTATTCCTCCGGCACGTTCTCGATGCGGTCGGTGAACACCAGCGACTCGTCGCGCTCGCCGTAGAGCTGGCGGGTGTCGATGGGCACTTCGATGATGTCGCCGACCTTCTTGCCGTAGAGTTCCTTGGTCACTTCTTCGGACATCACGTCGTTCACGCCGTGCACGTAGCCGATCGGATAGTCCACGGTGACCAGCACGTCGCCGGTCTTGTTGTCGATGACCTTGTAATTCAGTTCGACGAAGCTTTCGTCTGCGATGGTATCTGTCATATCGGTTCCGAGCAGTCCTTAGAAAATGGTGGCGCCGAAAATTTTCACCTTGTCACCCTCGTAGCCCAGCACCAGCCGGCCCAGCCATTCACCGGGCTTCTTGCTGCTGCGCTGTCGGTACAGCACGGTGACGTACTCGCCGCGGCGGATGATGCCCAGGTAGTCATAGTCCGGCGACAGGTTCTTGGCCAGTTCGCTGCGCGCGAACTGCTTGCCCATCTCCACTTCGTTGGCACCCATGATCAAGGTGCTGGAAAAATTGCGTGTGAAGGCACCGTAGTTGCCTTCGTTGGAATACTTCACCAGATCAGCCCACATGGGATGGGCGATCTCCAGGATCTCGGCATCTGTCTTATCGATGATATTCATCCATCCAACTCCGTAAACAAAACCTGAAGCTTATAACTTTTGCGGGAATGAAGCCCCGCATTCTCGGAGCGGATAACAAGAGGGCCAACATGCATGCCGGCCCTCTCGTTACGTTGCACTGCGACCTGCTAGTGATGCTCTTCGGCAGGCTTCTTCTCCACATCGCCCACCAGGTGGTAGAGCGGTGCTTTCTCCATGGTGTACTCGCCGGTCTTGGGATCGCGGCGGGACACGGTCAGCACGTGCCAGTTCTCGTCATCCAGCTTCATCACGTCGCCGCGATAGTAGTAGCCCGGCCAACGGGTCTCCTTGCGGAACAGCGTATGGTGGAACACGCTCTCGGATGTGAGGAAGCGATGCTTCAGTTCCCATGCGCGCAGCAGTTCATGGATATCGGACGCCGCGACCTTCTCCAGGTCCTCGCCGAGGATGGCCATCTTCTTCAGACCGATGTTGAGCAGCTTGTCATTGGTCATGTAGTTGACGCCGAAGCCGCCGCAGTATTCGTCCATCAGCTTCTGCAAACGGTCCAGGCCCTGACGCGGGTTGAGGAAGTTGGGGTTGACGCTGCCGGCCACCACTTCGTTGCTGAACACGCGATAGGTCTCCAGCGGCTTGTAGACCTGCTCGCGGCGACGTTCGATCTGCGCGTCAGAGACACGGATGCCTGCGGCCTTGCCGTCGTCGATGTACTTGCAGGCTGCCTTGGCGGCCAGACGACCCTCTGTGAAGGAGCCGGACGAGAAGGCGTGCGGCGTACCGCCGACCGCGTCACCGGCACCGAACAGGCCTTCGATGGTGGTCATGCGGTTGTAGCCCCAGAAGTATTCAGGCGGAGACACGTCTGCCGGACCGGAACACCAGGCGCCGCAACCGGTGGCGTGCGAACCCATCACATACGGCTCGGAAGTGGTCAGCTCCGGGTTCTCGTACTTCGGGTCCACATCGGTGGCGGCCCACAGCACGGCCTGACCGACGGTCATGCCGAGGAAGTTGTGCCAGCCGATCTCTTCTAGGTGCGGGTCCTGGAACGCTTCCATGGTCACCATATGGATCGGACCGCGACCGGCGTTCACCTCGGAGATGATCGCGTGGTTGCGCAAACAGGTCGGGATCGGACGGTGCGTGCGGTGCGACACTTCCGGGTCCAGATATTCCTTGCCGACCATCTTTTGCAGTTCCGGGAACCACTTGGATTCGTACTCTTCACCGTAGGCGTTCTGCGTGTAGGTCTTGAGGTGCAGGAAGTAGGCACCGACCGGGCCGTAGCCGTCCTTGAAGCGGGCCAGCACGATGCGGTTCTCCATCTGGGTCATCTTGGCACCGGCTTCGATCATCAGACCGTAGGCGGAACCGGAAGACCACGGTGCGTACCAGACACGGCCCGCACCTTCGCCGACGGAACGCGGCTTGAAGATGTTGGAAGCGCCGCCGGCGCCGCAGATCACGGTCTTGGACTTGAACACATGGTAGTTGCCAGTACGCACGTTGAAGCCCACGGCACCGGCGACGCGGTTCTCCTTGGACTCGTCCATCAGCAGGTGGGTCACGCAGATGCGGTTGAACACCTTGTCGGCGGACTTCTTGGCGGCTTCGGCCACGATGGGCTTGTAGGACTCGCCGTGGATCATGATCTGCCAGCGGCCTTCGCGCAGGAAGGAACCCTTCTTCTCGTTGCGCATGATGGGCAGGCCCCATTCTTCGAAGTTGTGCACGGTGGAATCGACGTGGCGCGCCATGTCGAACAGCAGGTCTTCGCGCACCATGCCCATCAGGTCGATACGCGCATAGCGCACGTGATCTTCCGGGTTGTTCTCGCCGAAGCGCGTGCCCATGTAGCAGTTGATCGCGTACAGGCCCTGTGCCACCGCGCCGGAGCGCATGATGTTGGCCTTCTCGGCGATGACGATCTTCTTGTTCTGGCCCCAGTATCTCGCCTCGAATGCAGCACCCGTTCCGCCCAGGCCCGCACCGACCACCAGGATGTCGATACCGTCTTCAATGATAGTTTTGTAGCAGCTCATCAGTACTGCACTCCTTCCTTGATTTCCAAGCCATTGGATTCCAGTGTGTGCAATCCGCCGTCATCCATACGGATGTATTTGGGTTCGTTGAATAGCAGTTGGCTGTCGCGCATCTCCTTGCTGGGCGCGGGCACCTTAGCCAGATCCGGTGTGGCGGAACCCCAAGGCTTGGTGGTGATCGGCGCCAGCAGCTCCATGTCCTTCTTGCCGTTGCGGAACTTGATGCGCCAGGCGATGGTGCCTTTCTCCTCGTCGCGGATCACGCGCACCGAGTGGCCCAGCGGGGCGAAGTCGGCATAGCCGCGCACGTCGATGGCCTGATGCGGACAGGCTTTCACGCAGGAGTAGCACTCCCAGCACATGTTCGGTTCGATGTTGTAGGCGCGACGCAGCTTCTTGTCGATGTGCATGATGTCGGACGGGCAGATGTCCACGCACTCACCACAGCCGTCGCAACGTGTCATATATACAAAGGTTGGCATGATCTATTCCTTATGGATGATGTCGGGTCGGTGTCAGTAATGCTTGGCGCGTTCTGCCTTGATGCACAGTCCCATGTTGGGCGGGTTCTTGCCCATGTACATGGGGACGTCGGGGAATTTGCGATGCACTTCGGGATCGGTCAGGTCGTAGTCGGGCGGCAGGTTCTCGCGCCCGCCGTCGGCCATGATGACGCGCTTCTGGAACGCTGCCGCCGGCTTGAAGAACATGTGCGCGAACTTGGACCAGTACACACCGCCGAACAGCATGGTGCTGGACAGGATGAACAGGACGAACAGCAGGTTGAGACCGCCGCCGCTGTATGACCAGAGCAGGGCGAAGGTCGACGTGGCGATCAGCGACAGGATGAACAGGTCGGCGCGCTCGAAGCGGAAGCGGGGCAGGCCTTCTGCCGAGACATCGACGCGGATGAAGAGCCAGAACCACCAGGCGCCGACAGCCAGCATCAACGCGCCGAGGTGCCACAGTTGCGGCACCAGGGTGGAGGTGGTGTCCGGCGAGAAGATCATGATGGCGGTGGTCACCACGAACAGCATGAAGCCGTACATCATCAGCAGGTGCGAGATGCGGCGTTGCGGGTTGCTGAATTCGCCGGCGGTCAGCACTTCGTTGGTCAGCACGCCAACGGCCATGGCGACCTTATCGCCGCCGCTCACTTCGCGTTTGGCGCTCTTCTGCGCCTTCTTCGCGTTCTCGAAGAAGTACTTCGCGCTCTTCTTGTGCAGCATGTCGAGTATCGTCCCGCCCATGACCAGCAGGACCATGAGCACGATGTAGCCTTGCATCATGGCGGGGGTGATGAGGTCTGGAAGCGTGGCAAATGGGTTGCTCGTGAACATCAGGTCCTCCTTCAAGAATATTTAGTCGGAAAAGCGGTCGATCGGTGATGCGTCAGCCATTCAAGCTCGCGTAATACTTGCGCAGGACTTCCAGTACCTCGGGACGGCTGAACTCGGCGGGCACTGCTTCGCCCTCGGAAAGCATCTTGCGCAACTGGGTGCCGGACACTTGCAGGCGGTCGGCATCGGAATGCGGACAGGTGCGGGCCGAGGCCATGCCGCCGCACTTGTAGCACCAGAACGAGACGTCGATCTTCAGCGCCTGGGTCTCCAGGGCGTTCTTGGGGATCTTGTCGAAGATATGGTGCGCGTCGAAGGGGCCGTAGTATTTGCCGACCCCGGCATGGTCACGCCCGACGATGAGGTGCGAGCAGCCGTAGTTCTGGCGGAACAGCGCATGCAGCAGTGCCTCGCGCGGCCCGGCATAGCGCATGTCCAGCGGATAGCCGGCTTGCACCACGGTCTTGCCGACGAAGTAGTTCTTGGTCAGCGTGGCGATGGCCTGGGTGCGTACCTCGGCCGGGATGTCGCCCGGCTTCAGGTTGCCGAGCAGGGAATGGATCATCACGCCGTCGCATACCTCGATGGCGATCTTGGCCAGATACTCGTGCGAGCGGTGCATGGGGTTGCGTGTCTGGAATGCGGCGACCTTGCTCCAGCCCATCTCGGTGAACAGGGTGCGCGTCTCTTGCGGGGTCATGAACAGTGCGCCGTATTTCTGCGGGAAGCCGCCTTGCGACAACACTTTCACCGGACCGGCCAGATTCACCTCACCCTGTTCCATCACCATCTTCACGCCGGGGTGTTCGAGGTCGGTGGTGCCGAACACGGTGGCGCATTCGTGGGCTTTGTCTATGGTGTATTTCTCGGTCACCCGCATGGTGGCGAGCAGGCTGCCGTCATCGGGATCGACCAGCGCGATGTCGCTGCCGGTGGGGATGCTGTCTGCGGTGGGCCTGTCGGTGGAGAGGGTGATGGGGATGGGCCAGAACAGGCCGTTGGCGAGCATCATGCCGTCGCACACGCCTTGCCAGTCGGCGTAGCTCATGAAGCCTTCGAGCGGCGTGAAGCCGCCGATGCCGAGCATGATGAGATCGCCTTTTTCGCGAGAGCTCACCGTTACCTTGCGGTAGCTGCGTGCCCGATTCAACTCAGCGACCAGATCCTCACCTGCGAGTAGCAGCGGTCTCAGATCGCTCCCGCCATGCGGGTTTACCAATGCCATAAAGCCTCCCTGATCCTGGGTTGAGCTACGGATGGAGCAACGTCGAATTTTCAGGTGCGCACAGTAGAGGAACACGATAGTCGAGGCGATACCCCTCATGGGTTGAGGGTTACACCCCCCATAGGGGTTATGCCGTTCCCCCTCATCACGGCTATGGCAGCACTGGCACGGGATACGCATACTTCGCCACCAGAAAGATTGAGCAATTCCGTAGGGCAGCGGCACACGCAAAAAACATAAAGTGGCGCGCTCCGGTAACGACAACCCAATACAAGATTTCGCCCATGTCATCGACACCACTGCACGACCCATTGGCGCCGCCGGTTGCTGGCGCCACGACCGAGATCAAGAAGACCACCTGCTATATGTGCGCTTGTCGTTGCGGCATCCGCGTGCATCTGCGCAACGGCGAGGTGCGCTACATCGACGGCAACCCGGACCATCCGCTGAACGGCGGGGTGATCTGCGCCAAGGGGTCATCCGGCATCATGAAACAGTACTCGCCGGCGCGTCTGACCAAGCCGCTGCGCCGCAAGCCGGGTAGCGAGCGCGGCGCGGGCGAGTTCGAGGAGATCAGCTGGGAAGAGACGTTCGATATCCTGACCGAGCGCTTGGGCAAATTGCGCGCGACCGATCCCAAAAAATTCGCGCTGTTCACCGGCCGCGACCAGATGCAGGCGCTGACCGGCATGTTCGCGCGCCAGTTCGGTACGCCCAACTATGCGGCGCACGGCGGCTTCTGCTCGGTGAACATGGCTGCGGGCATGATCTACACCATCGGCGGTTCGTTCTGGGAATTTGGCGGCCCCGACCTGGAGCGCTCCAAACTGTTCATCATGATCGGCACGGCGGAGGACCATCACTCCAATCCGATGAAGGTGGCGCTGGCCAAGTTCAAGCGCGAGGGCGGTCGGTTCATCTCCATCAACCCGGTGCGCACCGGTTATGCGGCCATCGCCGACGAATGGGTGCCCATCCGTCCCGGTACCGATGGCGCGCTGTTCCTCGCCATCATCCGCGAACTGATCGAGCTGGGTCTGTACGACCGCGAGTTCCTGGTGCGCTACACCAACTCCGGTCAACTGGTGAATCTGGATGCGGCGCATGACGAGTTCGGCATGTTCGTGCGCACCGAAGTGCCGGAAGAAGAGGGCTGCTACGACCCGCAGAACAAACTGTGGTGGGACCGCAACACCAACAAGCCGGTGGTGACGCATACCGAAGGGGCCGATCCTTTCCTGCGCGGCGAATTCAAGCTCTCCGACGGGACGCCGGTGAAGCCCGCGTTCCAGTTGCTGAAGGATCGAGTCGCCGAATACACGCCGGAATGGGCGGAAGGCGTGACCGGCATCCCGGCCGACACCATCCGCCGTCTGGCGCACGAGATGGGCATCACCGCGCGCGACCAGAAGATCGAACTGCCCATCGCCTGGACCGACAGCTGGGGCAAGGAGCATGAGACGGTCACCGGCAATCCGGTGTCCTTCCACGCCATGCGCGGTCTGGCCGCGCACTCCAACGGTTTCCAGACCATCCGCGCGCTGTCGATTTTGATGACGCTGCTGGGCACCATCGACCGTCCCGGCGGTTTCCGTCACAAGCCGCCGTTCCCGCGTCCCATCCCGCCGTGCGCACGCACGCCGAACGACCCGCGCGCGGTGCAGCCGAACACGCCGCTGGACGGCATGCCGCTCGGCTGGCCGGCCGACCCGGACGATCTGTTCGTGGACAAGGATGGCAATCCGGTGCGTCTGGACAAGGGCTTCTCCTGGGAATATCCGCTGTCCGCGCACGGCCTGATGCACAACGTGATCACCAACGCCTGGCGCGGCGATCCGTACAAGATCGACACGCTGCTGCTGTTCATGGCCAACATGGCGTGGAACTCCACCATGAATACCGGCGAAGTACGCAAGATGCTCACCGACAAGGACGAGAACGGCGAGTACAAGATCCCCAACATCGTAGTGTGCGACGCCTTCCATTCCGAGACCACGGCGTTCGCCGACCTGATCCTGCCGGACACCACCTATCTGGAACGCCACGACGTGATGTCCATGCTGGACCGTCCGATCTCAGAGTTCGACGGCCCGGTGGATTCGGTGCGCATCCCGGTGATGCCGCGCACCGGCGAGTGCAGGCCTTTCCAGGAAGTGCTGATCGAACTGGGCACGCGCCTGAAGCTGCCGGCCTTCGTGACGGCGGACGGCGCGCGCAAGTACCGCGACTATCCGGATTTCATCGTCAACTGGGAGACCGCGCCGGGTTCCGGCATCGGCTTCCTGTCCGGCTGGCGCGGCAAGGGCGGTGAGAAGAGCATGAAGGGCGAGCCGAACCCGAACCAGTGGGAGATGTATGCCAAGAACGACTGCGTGCACCACGAAGTGTTGCCGCGCTCCTACCAGTTCATGCGCAACTGGAATCAGGGCTATCTGGAATGGTCGAAGCGCAATGGCATCACGCGCTATTCCGAGCCCATCCTCATCCACCTGTATTCCGAGGTGTTGCAGAAGTTCCGCCTGGCCGCGCAAGGCAAGGGCATCACGCGCCAGCCGCCGAAGCATCTGGCCAAGCGCGTGGAGACCTTCTTCGATCCGCTGCCGTTCTACTACGAGCCGCTGGAGACGCAGGCCAGCGACAAGCACAAGTATCCGCTGTCTGCGGTGACGCAACGCCCGATGGCGATGTACCACTCGTGGGATTCGCAGAACGCCTGGTTGCGCCAGATCCACGCGCACAACTATCTGTACGTCAATTCGCTGACCGCCCAGAATGCCGGCATCGCCGATGGCGACTGGATCTGGTGCGAATCGCAGTGGGGCAAGGTGCGCTGCATGGCGCGCTACAGCGAAGCGGTGGAGCCGGGCACGGTGTGGACCTGGAACGCCATCGGCAAGGCAGCCGGTGCGTGGAACCTGACGCCGGATGCGAACGAATCCCAGCAGGGCTTCCTGCTCAACCACCTGATCTCGGAAGAGTTGCCGAAGCAGGCCGACGGTTCGCGCTTCTCCAACTCTGACCCGATCACCGGCCAGGCCGCGTGGTATGACGTGCGCGTGCGCATCTACAAGGCGGAAGAGGCCGAGCCGCAACACACCTCGCCGCAGTTCCCACCCATGAAGAGGTATCCCGGTATGAAACAAGCACCGAGCTGGCTGGCTTATTTCGGTGGCCGCAAGAAGAAAGGCGGTGCGCAATGACGCAACTCGCACTTGTCATCGACCTGAACGTGTGCGTCGGCTGTAGCGCCTGCGTGACCAGTTGCAAGGAATGGAACACCTCCGGTTCTGCCGGTCCGCTGGTGGATCAGAACCCCTACGGTGCGAACCCGACCGGGACCTTCTTCAATCGTGTGCAGACTTACGAGATGGGCAAGTTCCCGAATAGCGAGACGATGCACTTCCCCAAATCCTGTCTGCATTGCGAAGACCCGGCCTGCGTGCCGGTGTGTCCGACCGGCGCATCGTACAAGCGCAAGGAAGACGGCATCGTGCTGGTGGACTACGACAAGTGCATCGGTTGCAAGTACTGCTCCTGGGCCTGTCCGTACGGCGTGCGCGAGTTCGACGAGCAGCAGAAGGTGATGAAGAAGTGCACCTTGTGCGTGGACCGCATCTACGACATGTCGATGCCGGAAGCGGATCGCAAGCCGTCGTGCGTGAAGGCCTGTCCGACCAGCGCACGTCTGTTCGGCGACATCCACGATCCGGAATCGGAAGTGTCCGTGGCGATCCGCGAGGAGGGCGGCTACGCACTGATGCCGGAGTGGGGCACGCATCCGTCCAACCATTACCTGCCGCGTCGCAAGATCAAGATGAAGATCCACGCCGACGAGCTGGAGCGCGCCGACAATCCGCTCAAACTCGACCATCAGTTGCCGATGCCCGACAAGGATCAGTCGACGATGGACGACGCCTCGGCCTGGTAACCTGAACGAAACGCGAGACATTATGAAACCAGCATTCTCTGTGATCTTTTTGACCACCTTGATCGGCGCCGGGCAGGGGCTGTTCCTTGCCCTGTTCACCCATCAGTCGTATGCGCTGTTCGGTCTGCTGCCGATGCAGTCGGACAACTTCTACGGTTACGGCACGCTGATCGTGTTGCTGTTGCTGGGAGCAGGATTGTTTGCGTCGTTCTTCCACCTCGGTCGTCCCGAGCGCGCCTGGCGTGCCGCCACGCAATGGCGCACCTCCTGGCTGTCGCGCGAAGTGATCGTGTTGCCTGCCTTCATGGGCGTGGCTTTCCTGTTCGGCGTGTCGCACCTGTTCGGCATCCGTCCCGAGATCGTGACCTTGCCCGGCGGGCAAGTGGTCGACCTGTCGCTGTTGCTGGGCGTGGTGGGCACGCTGCTGGCGTTCGCCTTGTTCGTGTCTACCGCGATGATCTACGCCTGCCTGCGCTTCCTCAAGGAATGGCACTCGCCGCTGACCGTGGTCAACTACATCCTGATGGGCGGTTCCTCCGGCTTCGTGCTGGCGGCGTTCTATGCGGCGTCGGCCGCACCGGATCAGGCCGACTTCTTCGCCGGCTGGGCCATCATCATCACCGTGCTGGCGCTGATCGGTCGTGTCGCTTCCTTGATCCGCAATGCGCGCCTGAAACCGACCTCGACCATCCAGACCGCCATCGGCGTCAAGCATCCGCAGATCACCCAGCGTTCCATGGGTGCGATGGGCGGGACGTTCAATACGCGTGAGTTTTTCCACGGCAAGAGCGACCGTTTCCTGCGCACCATCAAGCCGGCCTTCCTGCTGTTCGGCTTTGCACTGCCGTTGCTCTTCCTCACGCTGGGCCTGTTCTCGCCGGCCTGGCTCGGCCTGGCGTTCGTATTGCAATACCTCGGCCTGCTGGCCGAGCGCTGGTTCTTCTTCGCGCAGGCCAACCATCCGCAGAATCTCTATTACCAGACCATAGGTTAATCATGCCCGCCCTCTTCAGATCTATCGGCAAGTTCGATTTTGCGGTGCTGGGTTTTGTCGCCCTGTCCTGTTTCGCGCTGACCGCAGGGGCGGTGGAAGCGGTAGGGCAGGATGCGGTGGCCTGGTGGGTGTGGCCGCTGGCGCTATTCGTGACCTGCTTCTTCCTCGGTATCGTGGCGGTGCC
>JAJZSA010000094.1 GCA_021822115.1 Pseudomonadota bacterium | reverse complement strand
TCGTACTCGGCATGTTCCTCGCCTTCGGTCTTACCTTCGAAGTCCCGGTGGCCGTGGTATTGCTGGTGCGCATGGGCGTGGTGTCGGTGGCCAAGCTGCGTGAGACGCGTCCCTATGTCATCGTCGGTGCTTTCGTGGTGGCGGCGGTCGTCACGCCACCGGATGTGGTCTCGCAGTTCATGCTGGCCGTGCCGCTGTGGCTGCTGTACGAGGCCGGTGTGGTGGTGGCCAGCTGGATCGGTGTACGGGAGCCCGAGACCGATGACCGGGTGAGCCATGACGGCTGACCCCTTGCGCGAGACCCTTCAGCAATCCCTGCAACAAGCCGTTGCCTTGCATCAAGCCGGACGTGCCGCCGAGGCGCGCCAGCTCTATCAAGCCATCCTTGCGGTCGATGCGCAGCATGTGGAAGCACGCCATAACCTGGGCGTGCTGGAGGTGCAGGCGGGGCAGCCGCAAGCGGGTATCCCGCATCTGCTCGCCGCGCTGGAAAGCGATCCCGCACGTGCGCAATTCTGGTTGAGTTATATCGATGCCCTGCTGCAAGCCGGCCAGCCGGAGGCGGCGCGCGAGGTGTTGCAGATCGCGCGCCAGCAAGGGCTGCAAGGTGCGGAGGTCGATGCGCTGGCGGTTCGTCTGGCGGGCTGTGCGCCGGTCAAGCGCGGCGGCAAGCCTTCTCCCAAGGAAGACGAGGCGCTGGTGGCGCTGTTCAATCAGGGGCGTATGGCCGAGGTTGCGCAACAGGCGCGCACCATGACCGAACACTATCCACAACACGGTTTCGGCTGGCGCGCTTTGGGTACGGCGCTGAAACAACTGGGGCAGGCCGAAGAGGCCATCGCGGCGTTGCAGCAGGCCGCCAAGTTGTCGCCGAAGGAAGCGGATGTGCACAGCAACCTTGGCGTGGCACTGCACGATGCCGGGCGCTGGCAAGAGGCCGAGAACAGCTATCGCCGCGCCCTCAAACTCAAGCCGGAATACGCCGATGCGCATTGCAACCTGGGCACGCTGTTGCAAGAGCAGGGGCGCTTGGCCGAGGCCGAAACCAGTCTCCGCCGTGCGATCAAGCTGCAACCCCAGTTGCCGGCGGCGCATTACAACCTGGGCAATACCTTGCGTGCCGCAGGGCGTTTGTCCGAGGCGGCCGAGTGTTATCGGCGCGCCTTGCAGTTGCGTCCCGGCTATGTCGCGGCGAGCGGTAACCTCGGCGTCGTGCTGCATGATCTGGGGCGTTTGACCGAAGCGGAAGCGCAGTTGCGCGTGACGCTGGCGCTGGCGCCGCAGCAAGTCGAAGCGCTCAGCAACCTGGGCAATACGCTGAAAGAACTCGGTCGCCTGAGCGAGGCGGCGGCCAGTTACCGTCAGGCACTCGCGCTCGACCCCTCGCGCGCCGAGACGCACAACAACCTGGGCATCCTGTTGCAGGACATGGGCGACCTGCGTGCGGCAGAGGATTGTTACCGCCAGGCTTTGCAACTCAAGCCAGAATATTTCAAGGCGCACAGCAACCTGCTGTTCATGCTCAACTACAGCCCCGAGGTGTCGCAACAAACGGCTTTCGAAGAGGCGCAACGTTTCGGGGCGGCGGTGTCGGCCCATGCACGCATGCGCTTCGACAAGTGGCGCTGCGCATCGCAGCCTCAGCGTCTGCGCATCGGTTTCGTCTCCGGCGATTTCCGTAACCACCCAGTGGGCTACTTTCTGGAGAACCTGCTGCGTCATCTGGATCGTGAAGCGTTCGAGCTGTATGCCTATCCCACTGATGCATGGACGGACGAGACCACGTTGCGCTTGAAGTCGCATTTCGCGGCTTGGCATCTGCTGGTCGGGCTGAATGATGCCGCTGCGGCCAAACTGATCCACGACGACGGCGTGCACATCCTGATCGATCTATCCGGCCATTCGCGCTACAACCGCCTGCCGATGTTCGCCTATAAACCCGCGCCGGTGCAGGTGGCCTGGCTGGGCTATTTCGCCACCACCGGCGTGACGGAGATCGACTATCTCATCGCCGATGCGGTCACCTTGCCGCCGAAACAGGAACGCTATTTCACCGAGCAGATCGTGCGCATGCCTGAGACGCGCTTGTGCTTCACGCGTCCGGATGTGGCGATCGACGTGTCGCCGCTGCCCGCGCTGGCGAACGGCTATGTCACCTTCGGCTGCTTCAACAACCTGGCCAAGATGAACGACGAGGTGGTCGCGTTATGGTCGCGTGTGTTGCAGACGGTGGCCGGCAGCAAGCTATTCCTGAAATCGAAACAGCTGGGCGATGCAACGGTGCGGGAACAGACCTTGGCGCGCTTCGCCGCGCACGGCATCGAGGCGGAGCGGCTGATCCTCGAAGGTGCGGAATCGCGCGAGAGATATTTCGCCGCCTATCACCGCGTGGACATCGCGCTCGATCCTTTCCCTTACCCGGGCGGCACCACCACGGTGGAAAGCCTGTGGATGGGCGTTCCGGTGTTGAATCTTGCCGGCGAGTCCTTCCTGTTCCGGCAGGGGGCGGGCTTCTTGGCGAATGCGGGGTTGCCGCAATGGATAGCGTCGTCGCCGCAAGATTATGTGGCGAAAGCGGTAGCGTTCGCTGCCGATCTAGTGGGCTTGTCGCAGTTGCGCGCTGACTTGCGCGCGCAGGTGGAGGCCTCGCCCATCATGGATGGTGCCGGATTTGCCCAGTCTTTCATGAAGCTGCTGCTAGAACTCCAGGCCTGAGCCTCACCATCATTTTTTCATCGCTTGTTGAGTGATGTCGATGAAGTTATCGATGTCTTGCCAGGCCTGGTCGATCAGGCGCTGGTGGAGGGCTTGGTAGTTCGGCACTTTGGATTTTGCCAGCGCCAAGGCTTCTGGGCTGTCATCGAAATAACTGACCCCCCAGTCTGCAACATAGGGGGCGGCATGGTTGGGCCAGTAGTCCGTATCGATCACGGCCACCGGACAACCGCACAGCAGCGCTTCTGCCAGCAGGGCGGTCTGTTCATAGATGTAGAGCACCTTCGCGCGGCGCAGGATATTGGCGATCTCCTGTTTGCTGAGCGGCTGGTCCTTGCATAGGCTGACTGCATCCTTGACGTGCGGCGTCAGCTTGCCGCCGGCATGCAGATATTTGTGCGCATAGAAACAGGTAAGGTCGCGCCGGTCATCGTGTGGGTTGTCTTCATTGTTGAAGATGGCGAGGTCGCAGGTCGGGACATGCAGCGATTTGCCCAGCCAGCCAGCCGGCAGATACGACATGTCGTAGGCGAAGATCAGATCGCTGTCCGGGAATTCGGTGTCGCCGGCGATCAGGCCGGGTTTGTTCAGCAGCCAGCGCACCACTACGCCGCCAGCGCCCAGCGGGTCGCCAGACATGATCTCCGGGTAAACGACGATGGGGCGACGTTTGGTCTCATGGTGCTGCAGCATGATGTTCTCGGTCAGCACCGGTGTGCGCAGATGCGCCGCCGTGCCGGCACAGGTGACATAGGCTTCCTGGCCGCTTTCATTGAGCGCATGGCACAGGTAATGGAGTGCCCGTATCCCGGCGGATTGCTGCTGGTAGTCCAGCGCGAAGATGTAATACGGGGCGCGCTTGGCCGCGTACAGGTTGCGAGTGGTTTCGCTCATTCAGATATTCTCCAGAGTGAAGCGTGCAGTGCAGTCATCCACCTTGCGTGCGGCGGGCAGCAATATGTTGGTTACGGTTGGATAATTGCTTAACTGGCGCATGATCTCATGCTTGCGGCGCACCACGGTCAGGATCACCGTATCGATTTTGTGTTCATCGAGGTAGTTTGGGGGAAGGATAGGTTTGCCGCACACCGAGTATCCCTGGCGGGACTTAGAACTATCCACGACCACGAAGCGCTCATCCTGTAGTGCGGGATAATGATCCAGCAGCTTGATGCAAAGTTCGCCCGCCCCCCAGAGGACGATGGGCTTTTGCGCAGGGAGTTCGGGCAGGATGCCCGGTAGCGCCAGGTATTTGAAGGGATCGAGATAGTAACGCTGGCGACACTCGGGGCAGAAGGTGCGGTGGATATGCAGGGTATCTACGGTGAAGTCCTGTGGGCAGCCACATTTGTTGCAGGTCATATGCGCGATGCAACTTCCATCTTCCTGGACATCGCTGATGGAAAACACCTCGGGTTCGTACTTCGCACGCATGTTGCGTTCATACAGATTCGACGACAGATCCTTGTATTCCTGGTCGGTCAGCATGGACACATTGATGAGCGGGCAGCCATCTTTGAGGAACTGCACCGGGTCTTTCACGATGCCCAGCGTCATCGCATTGCGGTAGAGCAGGGTGCCCGGGAAGATGTGGATCATGTTCAGATCCAGCGCGTAGTGCAGGTGCTCGTCATACCACTTGAGCGAGTTCCTGACCGTTTCGCGCGTTTCGGCGGAATCGCCGAAGATCAGGCTGCCCTGGATGTCGATGCCGATCTCGTGCGTCAGTGCCAGTGCTTTGTTAATCTGCTCCAGCGTGATCTTTTTGATCATGCTGGTCAGGATCTTGTCATCGGCACTCTCGATGCCATAGCTGATGGAGATGCAGCCGGAATCCTTCATCATCTTCAACAGTTCTTCATCGACGTCGCACACCCGGAGCTGCACCGCCCATTTCAGCTTGTATGGCGCGATGCGCTTGCAGAACTCGATCACCCGGTCGCGTTTCGGAGCAAACAGCTCGTCGCTGACCTGCAAGACCTGGAAGGGATATTTCTCGACCAGCATGTCGAGCTCCTGGAAGATGTTGTCCAGGGAGCGTTTGCGATATTTGTCGCCGGAGGGATGGAAGCAGAATGTGCACTTGAAGGGACAGGAACGGCTGGCGGTGATATAGGCCGCTTCGCAGTTGGTCTGCTTCATGTATTCCGGATAGGCGAATCCGTCATAGTCCGGGAAGGGCAATAAATCGAGATCCTTGATGTCCTTTCTGACTTCGGTCGTTATATAGCCGTCTCCACGCTTGAAGATCAGTCCGGGCACGTTGTCATAGGGCTGGTCATTGTCCAGTGCGGTCGCGAGCTCGTGCATGGTGATCTCGCCTTGGCCGATCACGCCGAAATCGGCGTCGAGCGCGATCATGGCCGGTTCCGGGTCACCGCTGATGATGCCGCCGCCCACCACGATCTTGATGGTCGGTTTGATGGCGCGGGCGATGTCGATCAGTTCCTTGAGGCGGGGATAGTCGCGGCTCAGGCCGGAGGTGCCGAGTACGTCGATGTCGTGTGCCTCGATGAGGCGCTTCAGTGCTTCATGGGTACTGCCGTCATGGAACTCCAGGTTGGCAGTGAATACGTTATGCCCCTGCGATTTGATGTAGGCGGAGACATAGGCGATCCCGATCGGGAACACGTTGTAGCCGCCGGAGACTTTGGCCGCTTCTTTGGGGAGTACGAGCAGATAGTTTTTCATCGGTTCATATGGGCATCAGCTTGATGCCCTCCTTTTCCAGGTATGCCAGTTCCCTACCGATGCGGATATTGTGGATGTCGGAGGCGATCAGGACGACATCCGGCTTGAGCGACGGGATGTCCTTGGGCGCAATGACCGTATGCCCATGGAATGGCTTGCCGTGCAGATCCGGATTGCGGTCGGCGAATCCAACGATGTTTGCATGGGAGAGGATCGAGTATCTCATCAGCCAAGCAGCCTGCTTGCCAGCGGGGCAGACGAGGACTTTGCTTCCCGTCTGTATCAGGGACAGGAACATGGCATTCATTTTCTGCAAGCGTTCGAAATCGGCGATCTCTGCCGAGATGCCGTGGTCGGCAAGCCAGCTTGCGTTGGTGCGGTAATCCAGCCGCAGGTGGTGTCGCAACTGCTTGTCGGATAGTTCGTCCAGCCAGTCGAAGAAACCTTCCTTCTCGAAGTCCGGCTCCGGATCGAGGTTGCGCACTTCCGGCGGGATGTCCATGCTGTAGACATTCGAGTCGTACAGATACGGCGCATTGCGGTACAGGTGACGACAGCGGTCACACGGCGCCAACGGTTTGCCCGCCGCGATGGCCTGACGATATTCGTTGTAACGCGGGCTGAAGAAGATCTCTTTGAACGACTGCTGTCCCAGATTGCCGAACACCAGATTCTGGCAGCATACCGAAACATCGCCATTCGGCGATACCTGCACCGGCCCGTCGGTATCCAGCTGATAGCACGATAGCTTCCTCTCCTTCAGGCTGTCGCGATAGGCATCGATCTCCGCCAGCTCGATGGCAAATGCGGGGGGGCGCTGGAATTCGACGTTGAGGGTGGCGGCCAGTGACTGGCACTTTTTCAGGAAGACATTGGCAAACGCCGGATACCGGAACAGGGATTCATGATGCAGATCATCGGGACCGAAACCTTGCGGATGATCCACGAAGACGACCGCCTGGACCTCTTTGGCGAAGTGCAGCAATGCGGGCAAGGAGAAGACGTTGCGCTTCATGAGCACCATGTTCAGGCGCAGGTGGATCTCTTCGAGCCCCAAGCCGTGCAATTGTTCGCGCAGGGTCCTGATGGTGCTTCTGACTTTGGACAGGTCGCCTGGCCGCCTGATGGACGCGTAGATCAGCGGGTCGACCGAATCGATGGAGAGGGTCAGGCCGACCTTTTTGACGCCGGCAAGGAACTTCAGGTTGTCCGCCGTCAGCAGGGAGCCATTCGTCGTCTGATACAGCATGATCTCCGGATGGTCGCGCAGCGTCTCGCCCAGGATCTGTAGCCGCTCCTCATGCTGCGGGTCCATCAGGAATTCTCCGCCGCCAGCCAGACACAGGGCGCGGCCGTAGGGCACGCTTTCCTCCAGTGCGCGGCGGTACAGGTCCATGGGCATGTTCTGGTCGCTCTGGCGCAGGCTTCGCGCCACTTCCGGCTTTCCCCAATAGCACATACGGCAACGGTAGTTGCAGCGCTGGGTCGTATTGAGGATGAGATACGGCCGGTATGTGGGGGGATGGATCACGTCGGGCAATATGGTCTCCAGTCGATATCGCAGGTATGGGTTAAGGTCATCTGCCGGCAACCTGTTCCATTAGCACACCGTCATTGGCAGGGGATGCTATTGGGCGGAGCCGGATAGGTGAACGCGCGTGAGTGCAAGTTCAGGTCGTTAGCCAATTCGGTAATGATCTTCATTTGGTCTTCGCGCGATGCTTGCCAATACCCAGCCAGTTTTTTGAAATTAACATCATCGACTATAGAGGGCAGGATCGCCTCGGCAAGCCGGAAATAGCGGAAGGCTGCGACCTCATTCTCTTGCATGAGGAAGCGCAGGCAATAGCGCAGACATAATCTGCCGACTTTCTCCACCGCGGCCTCGCGTCGTCCAGCCGCCTTGGTGTGGCCCAGCGCCGCAGCCAGGTCGGCGAACTGGTGGTTGAGGATGTAGTGGCCGAAACACTGGATGAGGTTC